>CACPEZ010000003.1 GCA_902633125.1 uncultured Pelagibacteraceae bacterium | reverse complement strand
TTTTTAAAATATTTTTTATTATTTTAAGATTTGAAAATGTAATTTTTTTTAAATTTAAACTTTTGCCAATAGGAAAAAAAATTGAAATAAAAAGATTCCCTCTTCTAGAAACCCATCTTTTTCCCCTTTGTCCTTTTCCATTAGTCTGGATATCGCTAGAAACTATGCCTTGTTTTATATTTTTTTTGATTAATCTTATTGCTGTATCATTAGTGCTTTTGACACCCTTATAAGAATATATTTTGAGTTTCATTAATTAATGTTTATTTGTGAAATTATATCTACTATTCCACTTGGATATATAAAGTAAGCAAGAATGAAAAAAGTTGATGCTACTAGTGTAAATTTTAAACCTAAGTTATGTTTCGACTCAAATTTTTCTTTTTCTGGGTCGAAATATATAATTTTGATTATTCTTAGATAATAAAAAGCAGCGATTACTGTTGCTAGGAGTCCAACTATTGCTAAAAAATACATTTTTTCATTTATTACAGCTACAAAAATATAAAATTTTGCAAAAAAACCAGCTAATGGTGGTATTCCTGCTAAAGAAAATAGCACAACAAGCAATGATAATGACAATAAAGGATGATTTTTTGAAAGACCCGATAAATCTTCAATACTCTCATAATATTCATCGTTTCGCTTAAGCATAAACAAACAACTAAAAAATGCTAAATTCATGACAAGATAAATTGTTATATATGTAATAGAGCTCTGCACACCTTGTGTTGTACCTGTAGATAAACCTGCAAGTGCATATCCCATATGGCTAATTGAGCTATAGGCTATTAGTCTTTTTAGATTTTTTTGACCAATTGCTGCTACCGCTCCAAATACCATTGATGCAATAGACAAAAATATAATTATCATTTGCCACTGATCACCTAATTCATAAAAAGGAATATATAGAAATCTAATAAATACTGTTAATGCAGCAATTTTTGGAAGCAATGCGAAAAAGACTGTTACAGATGTTGGTGAGCCTTGATAAACATCAGGTGCCCACATATGGAAAGGAACAGCGGAAATTTTAAAAGCTAATCCAACTAAAATAAATACAATTCCAAAAGTTAATCCGTATTCTATATCTTTAGTATTAACCATAATTTGATTAAAATTAGTCGTTTCTGAAAAACCATAAATTAATGAACAGCCATATAATAAAAGTCCAGATGAAAGAGCACTTAAGACAAAATATTTTAATCCAGACTCTGTTGAGAGTAAATTATCTCTATTAAATGATGCTAACACATATAATGCTAGTGATTGCAATTCTAATCCCATGTAAAAAACAATAAGATCATTTGAACTAATCATCACCATCATACCTAAGATTGAGCATAATATAAGAATTGGATATTCAATTTTACTAATTTTACTAATCTGAATATATTTTGATGATGACAGCATTACAAAAATCCCAGACAAAATTAAAAGAATTTTCATAAATCTAGCTAAGCTATCTATATTATAACTATTATTGAATAATGATGATTGAATTTGTGCGTCTAAGTTAATTATTAATGCTAAAGCAGCAATTAAACTTAATGTTGTTAAATTATAAACTATCTGAGAACTATTTTTTTTAAATACACCAAATATTAATAAAAACATGATCATTATTGATATAAATAATTCTGGAATTATAAGTTGTAGATTTTCCATTATTCGCCTAACGCTAATTTGTTGATCTTATCTAAATCATTCATATCTATCATATTTGCAACTGATACTTCTATTGAGTTAATCAAAGGTTCTGGATAAAAACCAAAAAATATAATTGGTAATACTAAAAGCCATAATGTAACAATTTCAAATCTTTTTAAATCAACCATTTTTTTTACATCTTCATTAATTAATTTTCCAAAGATAATTCTCTTATATAACCAAAGCATATATGCCGCCCCCAAGATCACTCCTAGACTTGCAATCGTTGCTACTAGTATATTCTTTTTAAATGCACCCATTAAAACTAAAAATTCACCAATAAAACCACTTGTTCCAGGTAATCCAAGAGCTCCTAAAGTAAAAACCATAAAAACTATTGCGTACTTTGGCATTATAGAAACTAAGCCTCCATATCTATTTATAAGTCTTGTATGAAGTCTATCGTAAACAACTCCAACACATAAAAATAGTGCTGCAGATACTAAACCATGACTTATCATTTGGAAGATACTTCCTTCTATTCCTTGCTGTGTCAAAGTGAAAATACCTAGTGTTACAAATCCCATATGAGCAACAGACGAATAAGCTATTAGTTTCTTCATATCTTCCTGCATTAAGGCTACTAATGATGTATAGATAATCGCTATCAAACTAAGTGTGTAAATTAAAGGAACAAAATATAATGAAGCATCTGGAAACAAACCTAGAGAAAACCTTATAAATCCATATCCAGCCATTTTTAAAAGTATTGCAGCTAGTAAAACTGAACCTGCAGTTGGTGCCTCTACATGAGCATCTGGCAACCATGTATGCACTGGCCACATTGGTGTTTTAACAGCAAAGGAACTAAAAAATGCTAACCACAATAAATTTTGGTACTTAGCGTCGATACCCAATTCGTATAACTTAATGACATCTGTTGTGCCTGTTATCCAATATATTGATATGATGGCAACCAACATTAAAACCGAACCTAGCAAAGTATATAAAAAGAATTTAAATGCTGAATAAACTCTTCTTTCTCCACCCCATATACCAATAATTAAAAACATTGGTATAAGACCAGCTTCAAAAAATAGATAAAATACAACTAAGTCTAACGAGCAAAAGACACCAATCATAAATGTTTCAAGTATCAAGATTGCAATTAAAAAATCTTTTAATCTATTTTTAATAGTTGCATTTACAGTAATTACACAGATTGGAGTAATAAATGTGGTGAGTAAAATAAATAAAATTGATATCCCGTCTACTCCTACTTTATAATTAACAAATCCTGAAATCCATTCTCTTTCCTCAACAAACTGAAAGTCTACTATAGATTTATCAAAAACAATCCATAGATATAAAGACAAGAAAAAATTTGCTAAAGTTATAAAAAGGGCAACATATTTGCTACTTTGATATTGAGAATTAGACGATCTAACAAAAAAAATAAATAAAGCTCCAATTGTTGGAAGTAAAATTAATGATGATAGAATTGGAAAATTCATATTATTTTACTATTAATAAAGTTAATAGAATCGAAAAACCTAGAAGCATTATAAAAGCATATTGATAAATATAACCTGATTGAAACTTTACCGCTTTAAACGAAAAAAGTTTTACCAAATTTGAAATTCCATCTGGTCCAAATTTATCAATTATTAATCCATCAATTTTTTTCCAAAGAAATATTCCAAAACTTTTTGAAGGTTTAATAAAAATTTGATCATATAATTCATCAAAATACCATTTTTTTTGGAGAAAAATGTAAACTGGCATGTTTATGGAAACTATTTCATCTACGATTTTAGTATTTTTAACAAATAGATAATATGACAATGGAATTGTTAGTACTACTAACGTAGGAGTTAAAAATAAAAACCAAGTTGGAGGATGTTCTTTTCCTAACGGTTCTAGGAATTTTATAGACTCTCCCCAAAAATTATACATTGTATCATGACCCATAAATAATTCTTTAAATAAAAATCCTGAAAAAATTGCACCAACGGCTAATAATACTAAAGGTAACATCATGCTTAATGGAGACTCGTGCATTGTATCAATACTAAGATCTTTATTTTTATAATCTCCGTGGAAAGTTTTAAATATTAATCTCCATGAGTATATAGAAGTCATTACAGCAGTTAATACACCAATACCAGCAGCATAAATTCCAAATTTTGTGTCACTTATATAGGCAAATTCAATTATTGCATCTTTAGAATAAAAACCTGATAAGAAAGGAAAACCTGTTAAAGCTAAAGTACCTATAACCATTAATGCATAAGTATAAGGTAATTTTCTAAACACTCCCCCCATCTTAGTAACATCTTGTTCATCTTTAAATGAATGAATTACTGATCCAGAGCCTAAGAAAAGTAGAGCTTTAAAAAAAGCATGTGTAAATAAATGAAACATTGCAACATTATATGCACCTACACCTGCTGCAAAAAACATGTATCCCAATTGACTACATGTTGAATAAGCGATAATTTTTTTTATATCTGTTTGAACTAATGCAACTGTAGCTGCAAAAAAAGCTGTGGTCATTCCAACTAGTGTGATTACAGATAAAGCTAATTCTGAATACTCATAAATTGGAGAACATCTAACTACTAAAAAAACTCCTGCTGTTACCATTGTGGCTGCATGAATTAAAGCCGATACTGGTGTTGGACCTTCCATAGCGTCTGGTAACCATGTGTGAAGCAAAAATTGAGCTGATTTTCCCATTGCTCCAATAAAAAGTAATAAACAAATTAAATCTATTGTATTAAACTCAAATGATAAGAAATTTATTTTTTGATCTATAATTTCAGGTATTTTAGAAAAAACTTCGTCATAATTTACTGTACCAAAAATATAAAATATTAAAAAAATTCCCAATGCAAAACCAAAGTCCCCAACTCTATTTACAATAAAAGCTTTAATAGCAGCGGCATTAGCAGTCTCTTTTTTATACCAAAAACCAATTAAAAAATAAGAGCAAAGGCCAACTCCTTCCCATCCAAAAAATAATTGCAAAAAATTATCTGATGTTACTAAAGTTAACATGGCGAATGTAAATAATGATAGATAGGACATAAATCTTGGTTTATGTGGGTCGTGAGACATGTAACCAACAGAATAAATATGAACTAAGGATGAAACTAGAGTAACTACCACCAACATTACTGCAGAAAGAGCATCAACTTTAATTGACCAATTTACATTTAAAGATCCTGAATTTATCCAAGTTGCAATAATTGCATTATGCTCATAACCTGTTGAAACAACTTTAAAAAATATGAACAAAGATAATAATGCCGAAATAGAAACCAAAATACATGTGATTAATTGAGATAATTTATCACCAATAGTTTTACCAAAGAAACCAGATATGATTGAACCTATTAAAGGTAAAAATAATATTAAATATTCCATTTACCCTTTCAATCTGTCGATTTCTTCAACTCTTATTGTTCCTGAGTTTCTGTAATAAA
The DNA here is from genome assembly GCA_902633125.1 of uncultured Pelagibacteraceae bacterium. Classification (GTDB taxonomy): domain Bacteria; phylum Pseudomonadota; class Alphaproteobacteria; order Pelagibacterales; family Pelagibacteraceae; genus Pelagibacter. Next base: position 121,604 of record CACPEZ010000003.1, on the reverse strand, counting down.
CCACAATAATTGCAAGTCCTATTGCGGCCTCTGCTGCAGCCACTGTTAATATGAATAATGTAAAAACCTGGCCACTAAGATCGTTAATAAAAATAGAAAAAGATACTAAATTTATATTTACAGCTAAAAGTATTAATTCAATACTCATCAATATAACGATAATATTTTTTCTATTTAGAAAAATACCTACAATACCGATTGTGAATATAATAGCAGCGAGAGTTAAATAATGTCCAAGACCAATACTAAGCATCTATTTTAACTCCTTTATTATTTTCAACTTCAACTAATTCAATACCATCTTTTCTATCTCTAGATATTTGTTTGAAATAACTTTGTCTTTTTACTCCAGATCTTTGTCTGAAGGTCAATACAATTGCTCCAATCATGGCTACCAATAAAACCATTCCAGATAATTGAAACAAATGAATATAATCAGTATATATAACGCTTCCTAAAGATTGTGTATTTGTTAAGTCGGTATTTATTTCAATCGTAATTGAATCTAACAAATCTGGTTTATATTTCCATCCACCTATAACAATAATTAATTCAAAAAATATAATTATACTTACTAATAGACCAACTGGAATATGGGAACTTCTTCCACTAGAATTAAACCATTCATTTTTTTGTTGAGCAACATTTAACATCATAACAACAAATAAAAATAATACTGCCACTGCTCCAACGTAAACAATAAGCATTATCATTCCTAAAAATTCGGCACCAATCATGATGAATAGGCAAGAAATACTAATAAAGTCTAATATTAAAAAAAAAACTGAATTAACTGTGTTTTTCGAAACAGTTACCATTATTGCAGAAACAATTGCAATTAGTGAAAATATATAAAAGACTATTGCGTGAGCAATCATTGATTATCTGTGGGAGCTATCAGCATTAATATTTGCTGCTAAAATATTCTCCCATCTATCTCCATTCTCTAACAACTTTTCTTTGTTATAGTAAAGTTCTTCTCTTGTTTCTGTGGCAAATTCAAAATTTGGACCTTGCACAATGGCGTCCACGGGGCAGGATTGTTCGCACAAACCACAGTAAATACATTTTAACATATCAATATCATATCGAGTAGTTTTTCTACTTCCATCTTCTCTCTCGCTAGACTCTATTGTTATAGCCTGAGCAGGACACACGGCTTCACATAGTTTACAAGCAATACATCTCTCCTCACCATTTGGATATCTTCTTAGTGCATGTTCTCCTCTAGCTCTTGGACTAATTGAACCTTTTTCAAATGGATAATTAATTGTTTTTTTTGGTTTAAATATTTCTTTTATTGCCATGATTAATCCTGTTATAAAATCAATCATAAAAACTGTTTTGAAAATTCTTATTAAGCTCATATTAACTTCCCGGTAATAAATTAAAATACATTAAAAAACTTGCAGTTAATACTACATAAATTAGTGAAAATGGTAGAAAAATTTTCCAACCAAGTTTCATTAATTGATCATACCTGTATCTAGGCACTATTGCTTTTATCAGAGCAAATAAAATAAATAAAAAGAGTATTTTTAAGATTAACCACATAGGTGCTGGAATTATATTAAAAGGAAATAAATCTATCGGAGATAACCAGCCACCAAGAAATAAAATGGATCCCATTGCACACATAAGTAAAATGTTAGCATATTCCCCTAACCAAAACATTGCATACATCATTCCAGAGTATTCTGTTTGGTAACCTGCAACTAATTCAGCCTCTGCTTCTGGCAAATCAAAAGGTGGTCTGTTAGTTTCTGCTAAGGCTGAAATAAAAAATATTATAAACATTGGGAATAGAGGTATTACAAACCATAAATCTTCTTGTGCTAAAACGATGTCGCTTAGATTTAATGAGCCCACACAAAGTAATACATTTATAATTATTACACCTATGGAAACTTCATATGAAACCATTTGGGCAGCTGATCTAATTGCTCCTAAAAAAGGATATTTTGAATTAGATGCCCATCCACCCATAATTATTCCATAAACACCTAAAGATGAAACTGCAAAAAGATATAAAATACCAACATTGATATCTGCTAGTACAAAAGTTTCACTAAAAGGAATTACCGCCCAAGCAATTAGGGCCAGAGTCATTGTAACTATCGGCGCTAATATAAATATAACTTTATTTGAGCTCGCTGGAATGATTATTTCTTTAAAAATATATTTTAGTGCGTCAGCTAATGTTTGAAATAATCCAAATGGACCAACAACGTTAGGACCTCTTCTTTTTTGAACAAATGCCCATACTCTTCTATCTAACCAGACAATCATTGCTACAGATACTAAAACTGGGATCAATAAAAACAAAATTTTATAAATCTGTTCAAAAAATATATATAATTCAGCCATTAATTATCGGTCCCAGTTTTTGGTAAACTCATTCTAACATTTTTACACTCTGACATTGTTTTTGATGCTCTTGCTATCGCATTAGAGTGATAATAATCAATCTCTTCAGTAATAATTTTTTCTGATTTAAAATTATACTCAGGTATTTTAAATTCGGTTTCATTTTTATTATTAAGATTTAAATAATTAATTAATGAATCTATAAGTTGATTTTTATCTTTATATAAATTTTTTCTCTTAATAAATGAGGACAGTTCATTTATTATTTGCCAATCCTCTTTAGCTTCACCTGGTGGATATGATGCCTTGTAAGCTTTTTGTAATTTTCCTTCTAAATTTGTAAAATAACCATCTTGCTCTGTGTAAGCAGCACCAGGTAAAATTATATCAGCAATACTTGCACCTTTATCACCATGACTACCGATATAAATTATAAATTCATTTTTTTTCTCAAATTTTAAATTATCTTGGCCAAATAAAATTAAAACTTCAAAGCTATTATTTTCTAATTTGTCCAATATTTCAAAGCTAGAATTTTTTGACAATACATTTAGGTCATATGAGCCAACTGTAGATGAATTTTTTGACAATATATTTAATGCATTCCAATCATCAGAAATTTTATCATTTTCTAATAAATAGTTTTTAAATTCTTCAAAAATGTAGGGTGCCGACTTAATTTTGAGAACTGATTGTCCAAAAATTACACACGGATATTTCGATTTATTAATTTTTTCAGAAATTTCATGTTTATTATCAATGATATCTTTTATAGTGTCGGTGTTATTTGCTATAACTTGGTAAGGATAAGTTAAATCACCAACATCACCTAAAGATATAATTTCGGTCTTATTTTTTAAATAATTTTTTCTAATTCGTGAGTTTAATATTGTTGCTTCAAATCTTGGATTTGTGCCTATTAGAATTATTAAATCGCTTTTTTCTATTCCTTCAATGGAACTGTTAAATAGATAATTACTTCTTACATTTGTATTAATATATAATTTTTCATATCTAGATTCCAAATTTTCAGACTTAATCGTTTTTTCAAAAAAATCTTTTGCTGCATAAGTGGTTTCCATATTTGTCATATCACCTATAAATCCAGCAATTTTTTCAGATTTTGTTTTTGAAATTCTTTCAGATACAGCTTTAAAAGCTTCGTCCCAACTTGATGGCTTTAATTTATTATTAATCTTCACATAAGGTGTATCTAATCTTTGATTTTTTAAGCCATCACATGCATATCTTGTTTTATCTGATATCCATTCTTCATTTATTTCTTCATTAATTCTTGGAAGAACTCTCTTGACTTCCCATCCATATGTATCAACTCTTATATTTGATCCGACAGCATCCATCACATCAATTGTCTCGGTTTTTTTAAGTTCCCATGGTCTAGCTTCGAAGACATAAGGCTTTGATGTAAGTGCACCGACAGGACATAAATCAATAACATTAGCTGAAAGTTCAGACTCCATAGCTTTTTCTAAATAAGTAGTAATTTGCATATTCTCACCTCTACCAATTGCTCCAAGTTCAGGAACTCCAGCAACTTCTGTTGCAAATCGAATACATCTAGTGCAATGAATGCATCTTGTCATTTGAGTTTTAATTAATGGACCCATGTATTTTTCAGGCACATATCTTTTATTTTCTTTAAATCTTGATTTATCAATTCCGTAATACATAGATTGATCTTGTAAATCACACTCTCCACCTTGATCACATACTGGACAATCTAGTGGATGGTTTGCTAGTAAAAATTCCATTACACCTTTTCTTGCTTTTTTTACTTTTTCAGTATTAGTTTTAAGTACCATCCCCTCTGCAGCAGGCATAGCACAAGATGCTATTGGTTTAGGAGATTTTTCCATTTCAACTAAACACATTCTACAATTTCCAGCTATAGATAATTTTTCGTGATAACAGAACCTTGGTATCTCTGCTCCAGCTTGTTCGCAGGCTTGTAAAACAGTTGTGCCTTCGTCTACCTCTACATCAATGTCGTTTACTTTAAGTTTAAGCATTTTCTTTTTCTAGTAAATGTTGGTCAACTAAATACGGTATATCTTTTTGCTTTTTCACAATTGGATCAAACTTGTTTCTTTCAATTATTTCATCTTTAAAATTTCTGATCAATCCTTGAACAGGCCATGAAGATCCTTCTCCAAAAGCACAAATTGTATGGCCTTCAATTTGTTTTGTCACATCTAATAACATATCTACTTCATCTCTTGTGGCTTCGCCTTTGGCCATTCTCTCTAACATTCTCCACATCCAACCAGAACCTTCTCTGCATGGTGTACATTGACCACAACTCTCGTGTTTATAAAATCTTGCTATTCTAGCCATACACTTAATAATGTCTTGATCTTTATTTATAACCACAATACCAGCTGTTCCTAAACCAGTTTTATTCTCAACACATGCATCAAAGTCCATTTTAATTGTTTCACATGTTTCTTTTGGAAGTAATGGCATTGATGAACCGCCAGGTATAACTGCTTTTAGATTATCCCATCCACCTATCACTCCACCTGCATGCTTTTCAATTAATTCTTTTAGTGGAATTCCCATTTCTTCTTCTACGTTGCAGGGATTATTTACATTTCCTGAAATACAATATATTTTAGAACCAGTATTTTTTGGTCTACCGAGTGATGAAAACCACTTTCCACCTCTTCTAAGTATAGTTGGTACCACTGAAATTGTTTCAACATTGTTTATTATTGTTGGGCAACCATAAAGACCGATTAAAGCTGGAAATGGGGGTTTCAATCTTGGTTGACCTTTTTTTCCCTCAATACTCTCAAGCAAGGCCGTTTCCTCTCCACAGATATAAGCCCCAGCTCCATAATGAATATAAATATCCAATTCCCAATTAGTTCCTGCAGAATTTTTTCCTAAGAGACCATCTTTGTACGCTTCATCGATAGCTGTTTGAAGTTTTTGTCCTTCATTAAAATATTCCCCTCTTATATAAATATAGCACTTGTGTGCATTAACTGCGTAAGAAGCAATTAAACAGCCTTCTATTAATTTATGTGGTTCAAATCTTAGAATATCTCTATCTTTACATGTGCCTGGTTCAGATTCATCTGCGTTAATTACTAGATAATGTGGTCTTGATCCAACTTCTTTTGGTGCAAAGGACCATTTCAATCCTGTAGGGAATCCAGCTCCGCCTCTACCTCTAAGTTCTGATGCTTTAATTTCATTAATTATCCATTCTCTTCCTTTACCACAAATTTCTTTTGTATCCTTCCAGTCTCCCCTCTGTTTTGCAGATGTTAAATCAGCACCAAAGTCATTGTATAAATTTTGAAAAATTCTATCTTTATCTTCAAGCATTTTTATTACCTATTAATGTTTTTCTAGTATTTTCTGGTTCAGAACTTAATCTGCCTCTATAAGATCCTGGTTGAGGAGCCTCATCATTACTTATTTTATCAATTATTTGCTCAAGTTTTGTTGGATCTAAATCCTCATAATAATCCTCATTTAATTGAAGCATTGGCGCATTAACACAAGCACCTAAACATTCTACTTCTAACCAAGAAGTTTTTCCATCCTCTGACAAACGATTTTCTTCCTCAGAAATTTTTCGTTTACAAACATCTACTAAATTATATGCGCCCCTTAACATACATGGGGTTGTAGTACATACTTGAAAGAAATATTTACCAACTGGAGTTAAATTATACATGCTATAAAATGTAGCTACTTCATATACTTTTATGTATGGCATTTCTAAATATTTTGCTATGTATTTCATTGCACTTAAAGGTATCCAATTATCATTTTGTTTTTGTGCTAAATACAATAAAGCCATAACCGCACTTTGTTGTTTTCCAGAAGGATAATTTTTAATAATACTATCAGCAGTTTCTTTGTTTTTTTTATTAAACTCAAATATTTCAGGTTGTACTTTTGATATTTTTTTGACAGCCATTATCTATCTACCTCCCCAAAAACAATGTCCATTGAACCCAAAACTGCAGGAACATCAGCTAACATATGACCTTTAATTAAGTAATCCATCGCCTGCAAATGAGAAAATCCTGGAGCTCTTATTTTGCATTTGTAAGGTTTGCTCGAACCATCAGAAATTAAGTAAACACCAAATTCTCCTTTTGGAGCCTCTACAGCAGTATATATTTCATCTTTATCAACTCTATAACCTTCGGTATATAGCTTAAAGTGATGAATCAATGCTTCCATAGATTGTTTTATTTCCTTTTTTGGCGGTGGACTGATTTTTCCATCATCAGTTTTTATTGGTCCTACAGGTAAATTTGCCAAGCATTGATTTATTATATTTACACTTTCTTTCATTTCTTCAATTCTGCATAGATATCTGTCATAACAATCACCATTTTTTCCTACAGGAATTTTGAATTCTAATTGTTCATAACAATCGTAAGGCTGAGATTTTCTTAAATCCCACGGAACACCAGATCCTCTCAACATAACGCCTGAAAAAGAATAATCGAGAGCATCTTGTTTTGATACTACTCCTATATCAACATTCCTTTGCTTAAATATTCGGTTATCTGTTAAAAGTAATTCTAAATCATTTATTATTTTTGGAAATCTTTCACAAAATTTTCCGATCTCTTTATCTAATCCTTTTGGTAGATCTTGATGTACTCCTCCAGCTCTAAAATAATTGGCATGCAATCTAGAACCAGAAACTTTTTCATAAAAACCCATTAATATTTCTCTTTCTTCAAATCCCCATAAAGTTGGGGTTAATGCACCAACATCCATTGCTTGTGTTGTGACATTCAAAATATGACTAAGTATTCTTCCAATCTCACAAAACATTACTCTTATATATTGCGCTCTTATTGGGACTTCTATTTTTAATATTTTTTCGATTGCTAAAGCAAAAGCATGTTCTTGGTTCATTGGGGCAACATAATCTAGTCGATCAAAATATGGAACAGCTTGGGTATAAGTTTTATTTTCAATTAATTTTTCTGTCCCCCTATGCAATAAACCAATATGTGGATCTGCTTTTTCAACGATTTCACCATCTAACTGTAATATTAATCTCAAAACTCCATGAGCAGCTGGATGTTGAGGTCCAAAATTTAGATTCAAAGTTTTAGTTTCTTTTGCCATTATTCTTTAGTTTGTTCTTTTATATAATTGGTTCCTTCCCAAGGACTTTCATAATCAAAGTTTCTATAATTTTGCTCTAATTTTACTGGTTCATAAATAACTTTTTTAGTTTCATGACTGTATCTAACTTCATTATGACCTGTTAAAGGAAAATCTTTTCTTAATGGATGTCCTTCAAAACCATAATCTGTAAGTATTCTTCTCAAATCCGGGTGATCCTTAAAATCAATTCCATACATGTCAAATACTTCCCTTTCCATCCAATTTGCTGCAGGAAATATAGATGTTATTGAACCAACAATTTCTTTTTCCTTTACATCTATCTCTATAATAATTCTTTGATTAAATTCATGACTTAATAATAGATAAACTAATTTAAATCTAATTTCATTTTCAGGAAAATCTACAGCTGTAATGTCTATCAATTGTCTAAATTTAGTTTTTGAATTTGTTTTTAAGAATAAAATAACTTCTGTTAAGTTCGCTTCATCAATTTTTAGGTAAATTTGATTATGCTTAATTAAAGAACTTTTTATTTTTGTATTTAGTTCTGAATTCAAAATTTTTTCTAAATCCTGGATGTTTTGCATTTTTTATCTTTCCAAAGAACCTTTGTTCCTGATTTTCTTTTGAAGTTGCATTATCCCATATAAAAGTGCTTCAGCAGAAGGAGGACACCCTGGAACATATACATCAACTGGTACAATACGATCACATCCTCTTACTACTGAATAAGAGTAATGATAATATCCTCCACCATTTGCACAACTTCCCATGGAAATTACATATCTTGGTTCTGGCATCTGGTCATAAACTTTTCTTAGTGCTGGAGCCATTTTGTTTGTAAGTGTTCCAGCAACAATCATAACATCTGATTGTCTAGGTGAAGCTCTAGGTGCAGCACCAAATCTTTCTAAATCATATCTTGGCATTGAAGTTTGCATCATTTCGACTGCACAACATGCTAAACCAAAAGTCATCCAATGTAATGATCCAGTTCTAGCCCAGTTAACTAGATTATCTAGTGATGTCGTTATAAAACCATTATCACTAAAATCTTGTGCTAATTGTTTAAATTCTTCTGGAATATTTTTTTTTCTTTCTTCTAAATTCATTTTATTCCCAGTCTAATGCTCCTTTTTTCCATTCATAAATAAACCCAATAGTAAGAATAAATAAGAAGATCATCATTGATGTAAATCCGAATATTCCGATTTTGCCTAGAGATATTGCCCAAGGAAATAGAAAAGCGATTTCTAAATCAAAAATAATAAATAATATTGCAACAAGATAAAATCTAACATCAAATTCCATTCTAGAGTCATTAAATGGTTCAAATCCACACTCGTATGCTGATAATTTTTCTGGATCAGGGTTTTTTGGAGATGCTAAATAATTGACCGCCACAAATGCTACACTTAATAAAAGTGCAACTAGTAAAAATACAATTATTGGCAAATAATCTTTTAAAAATTCCGCAAGCATGATGAGTCTATATAGCACCTTTTAGATCAACTAAAAGAGCAGATAGGTCACATTTTAAGGCACTATTTTATTCATTTATTTGATGGCGGGAGTGAAGGGACTCGAACCCTCGACCTATCGCGTGACAGGCGATCGCTCTAACCAACTGAGCTACACCCCCTTGTTCTGGTGGGCAGTAAAGGACTCGAACCTTTGACCCCCTCGGTGTAAACGAGATGCTCTACCAACTGAGCTAACCGCCCAAAACATGGTACTAATACATCAAGGTTATTATAATGTAAATTGTTTATTACTGAATACTAGCTTGAGATTTATCATCTTTTTTAGTTTCAGTTAATTTATCTACTTCAGTCCATTCAGTAGGCTTCAATTCTTTAGTTAAAGCTATTTTAATTACTTCATCAGCAGTTTCTACTGGTACTATTTCAATATCGTCTTTCACTTTTTTTGGTACATCAACTAAATCTTTTTCATTCTCTTTAGGTATCAAAACTTTTTTAACTCCAGCTCTATGAGCTGCTAATAATTTTTCTTTTAATCCGCCAATTGGTAAAACCTGGCCTGTGATTGTTACTTCACCAGTCATTGCTATTTCTCTTTTAACTGGAACTTTTGTAATTGAGGATACTATTGATGTAACCATAGCTATACCTGCTGAAGGACCATCTTTTGGTGTTGCACCTTCAGGTACATGTATGTGAAAATCTTTTTTCTCAAATAGTGGTGGTGTTACTCCAAATTCTAAACATTTTGATCTTACATATGATTTTGCAGCTTTTACAGATTCTTGCATTACATCACCTAACTTACCAGTTATCTGCATTCTACCTTTGCCTGGCATATTAACTGTTTCCACTTTTAATATCTCTCCCCCAAACTCTGTCCAAGCTAAACCTATAACTATTCCCACTTTATCTTTTGCTTCTAGTTCACCAAATTTGAATTTCTTAATTCCAAGAAAGTCAGGTATATTTTTTTCATTAACCTCGACACTCTTTTCTTCATTATTTACAACTTTTTTAACAACTTTTCTTGTTACTTTTGATATTTCTCTCTCTAAATTTCTAACGCCACTTTCTCTTGTATAACTTCTTATAATCTCTTTTATTGTATCGTCAGCTAACTTCATTTCACCTTCTTTTACACCGTTATCTTTTATTTGCTTCGGAAGTAGATATTTGTTTGCAATATTAATCTTCTCGTCTTCTGTATATCCTGGAATTCTTATTACTTCCATTCTATCTAAAAGTGGGGGAAGAATATTTAATGTGTTTGCTGTTGTTACAAACATTACATCTGATAAATCATAATCAACTTCAAGATAATGATCGTTAAATGTTGTATTTTGTTCTGGGTCCAAAGCCTCTAATAAAGCTGATGATGGATCGCCTCTATAATCGTTTCCAACTTTATCAATTTCATCTAGTAAAAATAAAGGATTTTTAGTCCCTGCTTTTTTCATCATCTGAATAATTTTTCCAGGAAGTGAACCAATATAAGTTCTTCTATGACCTCTTACCTCTGCTTCATCTCTTACTCCACCTAGAGACATTCTTACAAATTGTCTATTAGTTGCCTTAGCTATTGATTTACCTAAAGAAGTTTTTCCTACACCTGGTGGACCTACTAAACATAGAATAGGGCCTTTTATTTTATCCATTCTTTTTTGTACAGCTAAGAATTCTATAATTCTCTCTTTAACTTTTTCTAATCCAAAATGATCTTCTTCTAAAATTTTTAAAGCTTTGTTTAAATCTATGTCCACTTTATCTTTTTTAAACCATGGTAAATCTATCATCCAATCTAGGTAGTTTCTTACAACAGTTGCCTCGGCAGACATTGGACTCATATTTTTTAATTTTTTTAATTCAGACATGCATTTCTTCTCAACTTCTTTTGGCATCTTTGCCTTCAAAATTGATTTTTTTAAGCTTGTGGTCTCATCCTTACCATCTTCAATTTCACCTAATTCTTTTTGAATAGCTTTTAACTGTTCATTTAAATAATACTCTCTTTGAGTTTTCTCCATTTGAGTTTTAACTCTTCCTCTAATTCTCTTCTCCACACCTATGATACTTGCCTCATTTTCCATTATTTTAATGACGCTATTTAATCTCTTCTTAACATCTAAAGTTTCAAAAATTTGCTGTTTCTCTGAAATGCTAGCATTAATATGTGAAATAATATTATCAGCAATTTTTGATGGATCTTTTAATTGTTTAATATTGTTAATTGTCTCGGAAGATATTTTTTTATTAACTGTAGTAAGCTTTTCTAATCTTTTTATAGCAGTTAAACTTAATGGGAGCAGATCGTCTTCTTTTGAGATAATATCTTTTTGATACTCGAATGAACATTTAATAAACTTTTCATCATCTTTAAAATCAACTATTTTAACTCTCTTGGTACCTTCAACTAATACTTTAACAGTTCCATCAGGAAGTTTTAGTAATTGCAAAATATTACTTTCACATCCATAAGTGAATACATCATTTTTTTTAGGATCATCAACTTCAGAATTTTTTTGAGTGACAAGAACAATTTTCTTATCACCTTTCATTACTTCATTTAATGCTGTGATGGACTTATCTCTACCAACAAATAAAGGAATGACCATACTTGGAAAAACTACAATGTCTCTTAATGGCAATAATGGTAATGTCACTTTTATATCCATCAGTGAAATATGGATATTATATTTTATAATGCAATAGGAAATTATGGTTTATTAACGTGAAATTATGCTGCTGAAGTCTTATCAGTTTTAGTTTTGTTCTTCGAATGAACAATAACGGGTGCCGATATACCTTTCGCCGCACCAGAATCAATTATAACTTCTTCAATGTTATCTTGACTTGGTAGATCAAACATTGTTTTTAATAATATATTTTCTAGAATCGATCTAAGTCCTCTTGCTCCAGTTTTTTTAGATATAGCCTTGTTAGCAATGTCTTTAACTGATTGATCTTTAAAAGTAAGTTTAACACCCTCCAATTTAAATAGTTCTTGGTATTGTTTGATAAGAGAATTTTTTGGCTCTAATAAAATTTTAACTAAAGATTTCTCATCAAGATCATCTAAAGTAGCTGTTATAGGTAATCTTCCTATAAATTCTGGTATCAGTCCATATTTTAATAAGTCTTCTGGCTCAAGGTTCTTCATCCACTCGCCAACTTTTTTATCCTCTAAACTTTTAACTTCGGCACCAAAACCAATAGATGAACCTTTGTCCCTTTGTGAAATTATTTTATCTAGTCCAGCAAAAGCTCCACCACATATAAATAAAATATTAGTGGTATCTACTTGTAAGAATTCTTGTTGCGGATGTTTTCTACCACCTTGAGGAGGTACGCTAGCAACTGTGCCTTCCATTATTTTTAATAAAGCTTGTTGTACACCTTCACCAGAAACATCTCTTGTAATTGATGGATTTTCTGATTTTCTACTAATTTTGTCTACCTCATCAATATATACAATTCCTCGCTGAGCTTTTTCAACATTATAATCTGCTGCTTGTAATAATTTTAATATAATATTTTCTACATCTTCACCAACATATCCAGCTTCTGTTAATGTAGTTGCATCTGCCATTGTAAACGGCACATCTAAAATTCTTGCTAATGTTTGTGCCAATAGTGTTTTTCCACATCCAGTTGGCCCTACTAACAAAATATTTGATTTTGAAAGTTCTACATTTTTGCTAGTTTTATTTTCGTAATTTAATCTTTTGTAATGATTGTGAACCGCAACTGATAAAACTTTTTTTGCATGATCTTGTCCGATTACATAATCATCTAGAACAGCACAAATCTCTTTTGGTGATGGTAATCCATCATGATGTTTTACAAAAGTATCTTTGCTTTCTTCTTTGATGATATCCATGCATAACTCAACACACTCATCACAAATAAAAACAGTTGGGCCAGCAATTAATTTTCTAACCTCGTGTTGGCTCTTTCCGCAGAAAGAACAGTAAAGAATATTTTTATTATTGTTGCTCATATTTTTTTATAACGAATCAATTTGAATACTTTATTACAAAGATTACTTCTTAATCAAGTATAGGTTGTGAATAAACTATATATTGTTGTTTAATCTCTTTTTTCTACTACTTTATCGATCAAACCAAAATCTTTCGCGTTATCAGGAGTCATGAAATTGTCTCTCTCCAAAGCTTCTTTGATTTGATCAACTGACTTACCTGTGTGTTTAGAATAAATTTCGTTTAATCTTTTTTTCAAAGACATAACCTCATTAGCATGAATTTCTATATCAGTTGCTTGACCTTGAAAACCCGCAGATGGTTGATGAACCATTATTCTTGAATTTGGTAGTGATAATCTTTTTCCTTTAGATCCTGCAGCCAATAAAAATGATCCCATGCTTGCAGCTTGACCAATACACAATGTGCTAACTTCAGGTTTGATATATTGCATCGTATCATAAATTCCTAAACCTGCTGTAACCAATCCACCTGGACTATTAATGTATAAAGAAATTTCTTTTTTTGGATCTTCAGACTCTAAAAATAATAATTGAGCAGTAACTAAAGATGCAACTGCATCATTAATTGGTCCAACGACGAAAACAATTCTCTCTTTTAATAATCTTGAATAAATATCATAAGCTCTTTCACCACGGCTTGATTGCTCAACAACCATTGGGATTAAAGTACTTAGATGTTCTGGAATTTTTGTTGTCATAAGTGATTCGATTTACTTATACAACTTGTGATTACTTTTTGCTAACTTTTTTTGTCGATTTAGTTTTTTTTGCTACTTTTTTTGGAGCTTTATTTGGTTTAGCTGTTTTCTTTTCTTTTTTATCTTCTGACTTAACTTCTTTTTTCTCTTTTACTTTATCATCTGAATCTTGAGATAGTTTTGCTAATTTCTCTTGCTCTTTTAGATTTTTTTCATTCTCTTCTTTTAATATTTTTTCAGCTTCTTCTTTACTGATTTCCTTTTTATTTACTTTTGCAATTTTTTTTAGTTCACCTATTATTTTTTCTTCATAAATAGAACCTCTTAAACTCTCTATAGCCCCTGGATTTTTCTCATAATATTCTTTAACCATTTTTTCTTGTCCAGGCATCATTCTAAACTGCTTTTGTATTTCTGCATTTAGCTCTTCTTGAGAAACTTTAATTTTATTTTTTTCACCAAATGCATTCAATATTAAACCAGTTTTAATTCTTTTTTTGGCTTGTTCCTCAAAGTATTTCATATTTTTTTTCTTCTCTTCTTCCTTCATACCTTGGGCTAATATATTTACTTCTTGTTCAATTAGATTTGCTGGTAACTGATCGAGTTTTTGTTTTTCAATTTGTTCAAGAATTTGTTTTTTTGAAATCATTTCTAATGAATTTTTAAATTCATCATTGATTTGTTTAGATATTAATTCTTTTAAATTATTTAAGTCTTTTGCTCCTAAGTTTTTTGCAAAGTTATCATCAATTTTTGTTTCTTCTGGTTTTTTTACTGCTGTAATTTTACAATTAAACACTGCAGATTTATTGGCCACTTCTTTTTCTGGAAAGTTTTCTGGTAGTTTAACTTCTACTTTTTTATCTTCTTTATTTTTGACACCTTCTAATTGCTTATCAAACCCTTTAATAAATAAATCTTTTCCAAGTTCTAATTGAGTATTTTTTCCTTCATTTCCCTTAAAATCTTTACCATCAACTGTTGCCTTATAATCAAAAACAACTAAATCACCCACTTTAGCTGCATAACTTTCTTCAGCATCTTTAAAGTTTTTTTGTGTTTTTGCTATTTGATCAATTCTTTTGTCTGTTTCTTTAGGATCGATTTTAACAACGTACTCGTCTACTTTTAAATCTTTTAATGATCCAACTTCAACATTAGGTAATTCTGTTACAGAAATTGTGTATTCAAGATCTTTTCCTTCACCAAATGATTTTAAATCAATCTTAGGCTGACCTGCTGGTTTAATTTTATTATCTTCAAGAGCTTTAGTAGTAGTATCTTTCAATACTTTATCTATTACTTCTCCATAGACTGCTTTTCCAAATTGTCTTTTTAAAATTTCGGTTGGTACTTTACCTGGTCTAAATCCTTTTAAAACGACATCTTTTTTAATCTCTTCGTATTTTTCTTCGAGATATCCAGATATAGTTTTTTTATCGATAAAAACCTTTATATCTTTTTCCAAACCTTTTTTATTTTCTACTGTTACTTTCATAAAATATGGTAGGCGAGAAAGGACTCGAACCTTCACAGTTTGCACTATTGGTTCCTAAGACCAACGCGTCTACCAATTCCGCCACTCGCCCAAATTATTGGTGCTTTATATATGATTGTTTATAATTGTCCAATTAGAATAATAGTGTAAAACATTAGCTTAATTGATATGAGCAAAACAAATATTGCAATTGTTATTTATCTCGTCGGTCTTGCATTAGGTGCAATCTTTTTAGATATATGGAGTGCTGAAACTAGTCCAAAAGCTTTATTAGGAATTGCATGGACAACTTTATTTGCTATTGCTTTATTCTTTGCTGAAAAAGAAAAAGAAGAAAAAAAAGATTAATTTTTCTTTATTAATTCACTTATAAAAAGTTCACCATCACCATCATCAACAGCTTTTTTATAAAATGATTTTGATAAATCAGATAATTTTTCCGCGTTATCCATACCTTTTAATAAGTCTGTTATATACGTTAAATCTTTTAGTGTATTAGTTGCTGTAAACTTAAAACCTGTGTAATCATCTTCTAAAACCTTATCAAAAATCCTTTTTAAAGCATTAGAATTACCCGAGCCTAATTGGGCTACCTTATAAAGTTTATCTAAATCTATATCTAATTTTTTTGCAGCTTTTATTAATTCAATTACATAAGTTGCTGTTCCTAAAGATAGAAAATTATTTAATAATTTTGTTTTCGCACCATTTCCAATCCCTCCAAAATGATAATAATTTTTACAAAAACATTTTAAAAGTTCTTCTGATCTTTTTAAATTTTCATCAGATCCGCCAACAATTCCACCCAATATTCCTTCTTCTGCTTGAACAGGACCTCCCATAACAGGGCACTCTAGATAAGGAATATTATTTGCATTTAATATTTGCTCCATTTCAACAGATCCATTTTGATTATGAGTAGTAATATCAATTATGATTGTTTTATCAGTCAGCAATGAAACTATTTTTTTTCCAATTTCGTGTGCTATAGGAGAGTTCGTTACGCATAAAAACAAAGCATCTAATCCACTATTACAAAGTTCTTCATAAGATTTAACTTCTTTTGCACCCTCTTTAACTATTCTATCAATTGGCTTTCTGTTCTTGTTGGCAATTACAAATAACTCATGATTATTTTTAAGAATGTTATTTGCGATACCAAATCCCATCCATCCAACACCTATAAATCCAACTTTCATAATTCAATATAATATTCATGTATAATTACTACATGGTTTCAATACTTCCTATAAATTTATAATCTTTATCTATAACAACAATTTCACCAGATGAAGTACCAAAATTTAACATTTCTGAAATAACTACAAAATGTGTTACTAAAATAAGATTTTTCTCACTATTCCAGTTAAATATATATTTTTTTAAACTCTTAATTTGTTCATCTTTATATTTATAAAACTTCTCTTGATAAAAAGAGTTTAAACCTTTGAAGGTTTCATAATTATTAAAGGCAAATCTTGCAGTATCTTTGCATCTGCACCATTCACTAGATAAGACTTTATCAATTTTAATGTTATTTTCTTTAAATAGTTTTCCAATTTTTTTTGATTGCTCTATCCCTTGTTGATTTAAATTTCTTTGAGTATCACATTTTGTTAAATCAATATTGTTAGGATCTCCATTTCCAGGTGCAAGTGAATGTCTTATAAATACAATTTTCCCACCCTTCTGCAGTTCGCTTATTACTAAATCATTAGCCTGTGAATAATTTGAATTAAAAATACTTAGCAAAAATAAAAGAATAAAATTTATATATTTCATAAACGACAATTAAATTTTTATCTGTATTTTTTATAATAGAGCTTTCTGAACTGATAATTTCCAACCATTTATTAAATCGTTCCTAACTTTTCGGTTTATTTTAGGCTTAAAAATTTTATCTTTTTTCCATTTCCTCTTGATTTGATATAATGATTTAAATAATCCAATTTGATATCCAGCTAGTAAGGCTACTCCTAAACCAGTTGTTTCTAATACCTTTGGTCTTTCTGTATTTATATTTATGATGTCAGATAAAAATTGCGAAAACCAGTTGTTTTTTACCATGCCTCCATCAATCTTAAGTTTAGTTGGTTTTAAACCATCTTTTTTCATTGCATTAAATAAATCATTACTTTGATAGGCAACTGACTCTAATACTGCTCTAACTAAAGTTTTCCAATCACTATTTCTTGTTAAACCTGTTATTACCCCTCTTGCATCAGGCCTCCAATAAGGTGCTCCCATTCCACTGAAGGCAGGCACAACGTATACACCCTCATTATTTTTTTTTGATTGAGCAATTGTTTCCGTATCAAAAGCATTGTTAATAAATTTTAATTTATCTCTTAACCATTGTACACCTGCACCTGCAATAAAAATAGATCCTTCAAGAGCATAAGTATTTTTTCCATTCAATCTGTAACATATTGTTGTTAATAATTTATTTTTAGAATAAATTTTTTTTGAACCAGTATTCATTATGACAAAGGCACCAGTTCCATATGTGCTTTTTACTGAACCTCTTTCAAAGCATGACTGTCCTACTGCAGCTGCTTGTTGGTCTCCTAGAACTGCTGATATTGGTATTTCACTGCCGACAATTCTCTTACTTGTTAAACCAAAATTATCAGCTGAATTTTTAACTTTTGGCAAAATATTTTCAGAAATTTTAAGTTTTTTTAAGATTTCTTTATCCCATTTATTATTATTAATGTTAAATAACATGGTCCTACAAGCATTAGTTGCTTCTGTTAAATGATGTTGCCCATTAGTAAGTTTCCAAATAAGGAAAGTATCAACAGTACCAAATAATAAATTATTTGTTTTTAAAAGTTTCTTAACATTTTTTACGTTTTCTAGTATCCATTTAATTTTAGTTGCAGAAAAATATGGGTCAATAAATAATCCAGTTTTTTTTCTAAAAATTTTTTCATAATTTTTTTTCTTTAACTCTTCACAATAGTCTTGGGTTCTTCTATCTTGCCAAACAATTGCGTTGTAGACTGGTTTTCCTGTTTTTTTATTCCAAAGAATAGTTGTCTCTCTCTGGTTAGTTATTCCTATACTTAATATTTTTCCTCTTAATAGTGATGCTTTTTTTATTACTTTTTTCAACGCTTTTAGAGTTGTAAGCCAAATTTCGTTTGGATTATGCTCCACCCATCCATTTTTTGGAAAATATTGATTAAATTCAAACTGGGATGTAAATTTTATATTACCATCTAAATCAAAGAGAATTGCTCTAGTTGATGTTGTGCCTTGGTCAATAGCAACAAGAAATTTTTTCACAATTTAAGTCTATACCTAAATTTTTTTTTCTAAAAGTAAAAACTAATACAAGCTGGAAGGATTAACACTTTTAAATTCTAACATGTTCTCAAAAGTACACATTTCAGGTTTTGAAAAAGTAATTTTTGGAAATTTTTTACTAAAGTCTAAAAATAGTTTTTTATTAAATTCAATTAAATTACTTATTTCTATCTCACTAAGCTCTCTTAAGATATATGCCAAAGTAATATGAAAAGTATATCTTTGATGGTTTTCAAATTTAATTTTTAATAAGCTACTTAGTTCGTCTCTACAATTTCTAAGAATTTTTTCATCCTTTTTAGAAAAAGGTTCTAAAATAATACTATAACCACCAAAAAATGTTTTTAGTTTAAGATTAAATTCTTTTGGAAAATTATAGTTTTTAATTCTTTTATTTAATTCAAAAGCTATATCTTTGTGATCCATATCAAGATCTATATCTGATGGCCAATTATTTGTATTTTTTGTATTTAAATTACAACAATCAAATAACGTCATATGAAAACTAGATTGAGGTAAATAGAAATAAGTTTTTTCTGGATTAAAATTTTTTATTTTTTTTTGAAAACTACTAATTTCATCGGATAAATTGGTATTACGAGGAATATTACAAATTATTGCACAACCTGGAAAGGGTAAAGGATTTCCTTTGTCATCAAATTTATTTTCAGCACCTTTTAAAGTATATCCTTCAAGTTTTCCAGCTAAAAACTTTTCCTCATTACTAACTATATTTAAATCCATTAAAATAAACTAAAACCAGTTTATATTTTCTTTCTCACAAAGTTCTTTAAGCTTCAATGGATAATCTGTCATGATACCATCTACACCATACTCAACCATTTTTAACATGTCGTAATCTTTGTTTACTGTCCAAACGTTCACTGGCAAATTTTCTTGATGAGAAATATCTACTAGTTTTTTTGTAATATCTTTATGGTATGGATGCCAAGCTTCTCCGCCTTGTGATTTTATAATTTTCGGTAATTCATGATTTTCAAAAAAGGGCATGTAACTCATCCATGGAGATCTATTATAAATTGTATTTTTAATTTTAATTCCAGCCTGTTGTTGAAAAGTTAAATAAGCTCTTGAAATTTCAGGGTAAAGTTTTTTCATTTCTGTCAGTGTTCGCCAATCAAATGATGAAACAATTATTTTATTTTGTAAGGTTGACTTATTTACCTCTTGCATAACTAGTTTAACCATTTCTTCTGGAGTCGGCGTTAGATTTTCCTCATCAGGCGTAGATTTAATTTCTAAATTTATTAATAGATTTTCAGATATGTATTTTGAGGATAAATTTAATAATTCAGAAAGTTTCGGTATCTTTTGATTTTCTAAAGTTTTTTGATTAACAAATCTTCTTCCATATCTAGATAACTTATTTAAAGATCCAACATCAAATTTTAAAAGTTCTTCATAAGTTAAATCATATATTTTTATATTTTCATCCTCTATCCAATTTCCCTCGTTATCTTTTGTAAAACTTGGATCTAATCTAAAGTCGTGAGTAATCACAGGAATAAAATCTTTTGAAATCAAAATATCAGTTTCGTATGCATTAATATTGTTTTCAAATAAGTATTTAAAACTTTCTAGAGTGTTTTCGGGAAGATCTCCTCTTGCTCCTCGGTGACCATAAATTTTTATATGATTTGGTTTGCTTAAAATCAAAATTAATTAACTCTTTTGCCAGTGCTTTTATCAAAAATATAATATTTATTGTTCTCAATATTAAGACTTAGATCAGCACCTTTTTCAATAGTTAGATTTCCCGGACACCTATAACAAAAGTCTTTTTTGTCTTTTAATTGACCATAAACAAGATTATCAGAACCAAGTTGTTCCACTAAGTCTACTTTTAAATTAATTAAACTATTTTCACGTTGACTTAAATGTTCAGGTCTTATTCCTAATTTTACTTCTCCCTCAAAGTCACTATCAATATCTTTAATTTCAAAACCTTCTGCAGATAATGTTTTATTTTTTATATTACCATCTAAAAAATTCATTTGAGGTGAGCCAATAAAACCAGCAACAAATAATGATTTTGGATTATCATATATCTCAATAGGAGTTCCAAGCTGTTCAATAATTCCATTGTTAATAACTGCTAATCTATCAGCAAGTGTCATGGCCTCTACTTGATCATGCGTAACAAATATGCTTGTTACTCCAACTTTCTGCTGAAGTTTTTTGATTTCAAGTCTCATCTGAATTCTTAATTTTGCATCTAAGTTTGAAAGAGGTTCATCAAATAAGAATATTTTAGGATTTCTAACAATTGCTCTACCCATTGCAACTCTTTGTCTTTGACCTCCGGATAACATTGAAGGTTTTCTCTGTAAATAATCTGAAATTTGTAGCAGCTTAGCTGCATCATTTACTTTTTGCTCAATTGTTTCTTTGTCAATTCCTCTGTTTTTTAGACCATAAGCCAAGTTATTATAAACATTCATATGTGGGTATAATGCATAGTTCTGAAACACCATTGCTACATCTCTTTCAGACGGATCTACCTCATTAATTAATTTTCCATCAAGATTAATATCACCCTCTGTAATATCCTCTAAGCCTGCAACCATTCTTAATAAAGTTGATTTTCCACATCCACTAGGTCCTACAAAAACCATAAACTCACCTTCATCAACACTTAATGAAGTTTCATGAACAGCCTTAGTTCCATTTGGGTAAATCTTAGTCACATTTTTTAAATCTAAAAAGCTCATTTATTTCTCCGTTTGAATTAATCCTTTTATGAACCATTTTTGTAAAAATACTACCACTAAAACTGGTGGGATCATTGACAAAATGATATACGCAAATCTTTCTGCAGTTCTTGGCAGAGCAACTCCTTCATAGCTTTCTGTGTAAATAATCTTCATTCCCATTACAACAGTCCAGTATTCTTCTGCAGTTGTCATTATTAGTGGCCATAAATATTGGCTGTATCCATATACAAACATAAAGATAAACATTGCTGCTATCATGGTTTTAGATAATGGAACCAAGAAATCTATGAAAAAACTCCAAGCATTTGCTCCGTCTAATTTTGCTGACTCCAAGAGTTCATCTGGAATTGTTTTATAAAATTGTCTGAAGAAAAATGTTGCTGTAGCTGAAGCAACTAATGGAAGGATAAGGCCTGTATATGAATTTGTTAAACCTAAATCAGATACAATTTTATAGCTTGGAAAAATCCTTACCTCCAAAGGAACAAGTAGAGTAATAAAGATTAACCAAAAAATTGGTACAGCTAATTTAAATCTATAATAAACCAAAGCATATGCTGACATTGCTGAAATAACTACCTTAAGTGTTGCAATTCCTAATGCCATTATAAAACTATTAATAAACATTTTTGCAGCAGTCACTTCTTCTGACCAACCACCTTTTTCATTTAAAACTTCGTTATAGTTTCTTGCTAGCTGATCACCTATATGAAACTTCATACCTTCGGTTAATATAGTTACAGAGTCATGCGAAGAACTTGCAAAAGATATCCAAATAGGAACTACCATTAACAAGACTCCTAGTATTAAAATAATATGAGCAATTATTTGAAGTGGTTTAATTTTCATTTATCTTGAAAAACCCCCTTAATAAAATATTTCTGCAACACAATTATAATTAAAATTGGTGGCACCATAGACATCATCACGAAAGCAAAACGATGAACAATTGAACCCGACATCATTTTTAATCCCATAACCACTGTCCAATATTGTTCTGAAGTTGTTACCAATAATGGCCATAGATACTGATTGTAGCCAAAAACAAACATAAATATTAACATCGCTACAATCATTGTTTTTGACAAAGGAATTAAAAAATCAACAAAAAATCTCCAGGTATTTGCTCCATCAAGTTTTGCGGATTCAAGTAATTCATCTGGAACGGTTTTATAAAATTGTCGAAAGAATAATGTTGCTATAGCTGATGCTGAAATAGGAACTATTAATCCAAAGTAAGAATTCACTAGATTAAGCTCAGCCATCACTGAATAAGTAGGGAAAATTCTTAACTCTAATGGTACTAAAATTGTAATAAATATAATCCAAAACAATAATGTTGCATATTTTATTCTGTAATAAACCAACGCGTAAGCAGCCATTAAAGATGTAACAACGGATAATATTGCAACTCCTGTAGCCATGATAAAACTATTAAAAAACATTTTTAATGCTGTTATCTCTTTAAAAAAACCACCCTGATATAATAAAACTCGTAAGTAATTTTCATAAAAGCTATCTCCTAAAAGTATTTGGAGACCATTCATATTAATCATTGAACTCGTGTGCGTCGAGCTAGCAAAAATCATCCATACAGGAACTACCATGATTAGTATTCCAATGAGTAAAATTAAATGTGAAAAACTTGATGTGATAAATCTAGTCATTAATTATAATGTATTTTCCCTTCGATATATCTAAATTGAAAAATCGTAATTACTAATACAATCAACATCATCATTATTGATTGAGCTCCTGCACTTCCTAAATCCAGTCCTCTAAATCCATCCATGTAAGCTTTATAAACTAGAGTTCTTGTTTCACCGGAAGGAGCACCTATTGTTGTGGTATCAATAATTCCAAATGTATCAAAGAAAGCATACGTTATATTAATAATTATTAAAAAGAATGTAGTTGGCATTAATAATGGGAATGTAATTGTCCAAAATCTTCTAAAACTATTTTTACAGTCAATCATTGATGCTTCAATTACAGATTTTTGTATAGCTTGAAGTCCAGCCAAGAAGAAAATAAAATTAGCACTGATTTGCTTCCAAGAACCAGCTATGATTACGTAAATATAAGAGTCGAACACACTTTCGTACCAATTAAATCCCCACAGTTCGTGAAATAAATGATAAAGAAGACCAAATCTTTCACTAAAAAAATAATTTGCCATTACACCGACTACCGCAGGCGCAATTGCATAAGGCCAAATTAAAAGTGTTTTGTAAGTGCTTTTACCATGCATTACATTATTAGCCTGAACGGCAAGTAATAATCCAATTGAGCCTGTAATTAACGTAATAATAAAACTATAAATAATAGTAAATTTGAAAGCTATGAAATAAGCTGGATCATCAAAAATAAATAAAAAATTGTCAAACCATACAAACTTCGATCCAAATCCAAAAGCATCTTGCATTGTAAATGCATCTCTAAAGGTTTGTATGATTGGCCAATATAAAAAAATTAACAATATACCTAGCTGCGGAGCTAAGAAAAGATATTGTGAATAGCTAGATTTGAATTGGACTTTTTTCATACTTTTGTAAAAATAAATAAGGAGGGTAAATTAATACCCTCCTTATTGTTTTAATTATTCTTACAAAGTTTTAGCAAATTGCTTTAACAATTTAGCTGCACCTTTGTCCATATTCTGCAATCCTTTTTCGATTGATATTTTGCCGTTTAACATTGGCTCAATATTTTCGTAAATTACTTCACGAATTTGGGGCCAGTTACCAGCTCTATATCCACCAGGAATAGTTGAACCTTCTAAGCTTAATTGTTCACCAACTGCTTTATGATATGGAGAAGCTCTATAGAAATTTATAGTTTCAGCTAACTCTATACCACCTTTAGTCACTGCAGAGTAACCAGTCATATTGTGATAATACAGATCCATTTCTGGAGAACCCATAAATTCTATAAATTTAGCAAGTCCTTTGTACTCTTCCTCAGTATGACCATTTAAGATCCAGTTAGCGGCACCACCTATAAAAGTTGGATACTCTTTTCCTTTGGTTACTGAATCCCAGTAAGGAATATGATTAACTGTAAAGTTTGGAACAACACCTTTCATTCCACCAAATGATGCAGCAGAACCAAACCAAAATGCAGCTTCACCTGCTATAAATGGTGCTTGATTGTCTCCCCACGCTCTTCCTTTATAGCCATATAAACCTTTATCATACCATTCTTTAACTTTCTTCCAATGATAGACAAATGCATCAGTTTCAGCGAATAAAGTTTTTGTAGGAACAGCATCGTAACCATTATTTCCATCTAACATTAATAAATTATGTCTAGAAAAGAAATTTTCAGTCCAAATCCATGGACTATGACTTTGAACTAAAGGAATGTATCCAGCAGCTTTGATTTTTGGAGCCATGGCCTCAAATTCTTCATAAGTTTTTGGCACAGATTCAATTCCAACCTCTTTCAAAATGTCCATGTTTGCATACATCAAACAAGTTGAACTATTGAAAGGTACACCAATCATTTTTCCATCAGAGTCGGCATAGAAATTTTTAATGCCTGGAATATAGTTGTCAGCATCTACATCAATGCCATATTTCTTAGCCATTTCTTCAAAACCGATAACAACACCATTTTTTACTTGAGCTACCATGATTGCAGCACCAGCATCATAAACCTGTGAATAGTGTGGTTGGTCGCCTGCTCTAAATGCAGCAATAGTTGCCGCCATGTTATCTTCATAACTTCCTTTTCCTGTAGGAATGACCGTATATTGATCTTGTGAAGCGTTAAATCTATTTGCAATTTCAATAATTACATCACCAAGAAAACCACTGTTTCCGTACCACCAATGAATTTCTGTTTTTGAATAACTGTGTGATGTAAAAGAGAAAGTAAATAGAATTGTTAAAACACTAAGTATTTTTTTCATATCTATCCTTCTGTTAAGTTTATTTAATTTTTTATTAATAATTTATTAATGTTAAGATATTATGAAATTGTAAATAATTGCATTTAAAAATTTTAAATTTCTAAAAGAGGTTGTATATTTTAAAACAAATCATAATTTAAATGTCTAAAATATTTGATTTATTCATAATAGGTGGCGGTATAAACGGTGCAGGTATTGCAAGAGATGCTGCAGGTAGAGGTTTATCAGTTTGTTTAGCTGACAAAGGTGAGATTGGAGGAGCAACCTCATCTTGGTCGACGAAATTAGTACATGGTGGTCTTCGTTATTTAGAAAATTATGAATTCAAACTAGTTAGAGAATCTCTGAAAGAAAGAGAAATAGTTTATAAAATTGCCAGACATATTTCCAAACCGATTCCTTTTATAATTCCTTATGCAGATAAAATTCGACCAGCCTGGTTAATTAAAATTGGTTTATTTTTGTATGATAATTTAGGTGGCAAAAGCAATATACCAAAATCAAAAACGTTTGATCTTACAAAAAAATTTTCAAATATTCTTAAGCAAAAATACAAAACTGGTTTTCAATATTTTGACATACAAATTGACGATAAAAAATTAACGAAACTAAATGCTAAAGATGCAAAAAGAAATAAAGCTAAAATACTAGAATATAACAAAGTTAAAAAAGCTGAAATTATTGGCAATGAATGGATTATTAGTCTTGAAAAAGGTGAAAAAGTAAAATCAAAAATTTTAATTAATGCATCTGGACCATGGATAAACGAAACCTTAAATAAAAATATAAAAATTAAATCTAAGAAAAAAATAAGATTAGTTAAAGGAAGTCATATTATTACAAAAAAATTGTACAAAGAAAATGTTGCATTCACATTTCAAAATACTGATAAAAGAATAATATTTGTGATACCTTATAAAGGGAAGTTTTCTTTAATTGGAACTACAGAAGTTGAGGTTAAATCACCAGAAAATAAAGGAATATCAAAAAAAGAAATTACATATTTAATTCGTTCAGTAAATAATTACTTAAAAAAACAAATCAGAACAAAGGACATTGTAGATACTTATTCAGGGATAAGACCTCTAATTGAAGATTTTAATACAGCTTCAAAAGTCACAAGAGATTATGTTTTTGATTTAAAAATTATAAAAAAATTACCTTTATTGAATATATATGGAGGAAAACTAACCACCTACAGAAAATTGTCTGAAAAAGTCCTTTTTGACCTTAGAAAGTTTTTACCTAAAACAAAAAAAGGTCCATGGACACACAAAAAGAAGCTTCTCTAAACTTAATGACCGTTAAATTTGAAAAATTAAAAAAAACAATAATTAAATGTAATAAATGCCCTAGACTTGTGAGGTTTAGAAAAAAAATATCTACGGAAAAAAGAAAACAATATATGGACCAAACTTATTGGGGAAAACCAGTTACAGGTTTTGGAGATATAAATGGAAAAATAATGATTGTTGGTCTAGCACCAGCTGCTCATGGTGGAACAAGAACAGGCAGAGTATTTACAGGCGATAAATCCTCAGATTTTTTATATAAATGTTTACACAATGTAAAAATTGCCAATCAAAGTAATTCAGATCATTTAAATGATGGATTAAAAATAAAAAATACCTTTATAACACCAGCTCTAAAGTGCGTTCCTCCAGGAGATAAACCATTAAATGAAGAGTTAAAAAATTGCTTTGGTTATTTTAAATCTGAATTTGAAATACTTAAAAATCTAAAAATTATTGTGGCTTTAGGGAAAATTGCGTTTGATACTTGTGTAAAATTTTATAGAGAAAATTTTGATTACACTGAGAGAGTAAAATTTAGTCATGGAACATATTTTAAATTACCTAACAATGTGTTGTTAATGGGGTGTTATCATCCAAGTCCAAGAAATGTAAATACTGGACGAATAAATGAAAAACAAATGACTAAACTATTTAAAAAAGTAAAAGAACTAGTTTAATTTGTTAATAAGTGCTACTGGAAGTTTTACTGGTTTTCCCAATTTATTTAGAGATACTAATTTAATCTCTGCATCACATAAAGTATCTGATTTTCTTTTAATTACTTGTGACATTGTAATTGTAGTCAAAGTATTAGATTTTATTTTTGTGAAAACGGTAATTTTATCCTCAAATTTTGCCGGTTTTTTAAAATCTACGTTGCAAGTTTTTACTGCTATTAAAACATTATGTTTATCTAATAACTTTTTATTCGAATATCCCAAGGAATAAATAAGCTCAGATCTTGCTCTTTCAAAGTACTTTAAATAATTTGCGTGGTAAACTATTCCACCAAAATCAGTATCCTCATAGTATACTTTTAAATTATACTTAAATACTTTCATCAATTGATATTAATAAAATTTATTGAGAAGAAAAATAGATATTTTGATAGTAAGTAATTGATTTTTTCTTTGAATTATCTGTATCTGACATGATCGCTATACCATCTAGCTCATTAACATCTAAATTATGGAATTTCTTGAAATCTTCTTTAACGTTTGCTTTGACAGTTACCCATTCATTTAAATTTGTTTTGGTAGTAGCAAGGACATTATCTATGGACTTTTTAGTATATGGGCTTGGAAAGTTGCTTCCAACTTCTTGATTACTCGAAAAAACGTAATTTATTGCTCTATTGGATAAAGGTGTTGCCCCAGTTTTTTTAATGACGAACACTCTTCCTGCAAAGTCATGACCTTTTTTAGTTGTTTCATCTATCCCTGGTATATCTTTCTCAATTTTCCAGGTAATATTTATGAAAGGGGTTTTATTTAAATCAATTTTAATCTCCTTACCGAGGCCAGAAGCGGCGTTATCTGCAATAGCTTTTAAGTAATTACCATTCTCATTAGATCCAACTGAATATGTAGTCTTATTATCTGCCCCTCTTACTTTTCTCACAGTTAATTCTGATAATTCTTTGTCTGTAAACCCAAATACTTTTACTTCATCGGCATACAATATTGTTTGTAACAATGCAGTAACTAAAATTAATTTAAATAAAAATCTAAACATGTCCTCTCTATATAAAAGATAAAATAATTTTCAAATTCAAAATTTTGACATTATTTAAACATGCATAATTCATTATTGTTCTCTATTTAGATGATATGAAATTAACAGTTCTTTTTGGTTTGATGATTTATTGGTCTATAATTATAACTGCACCTGTAATTTCAAAAAATTCTGAAAAATTTGGAGAAAAAAAGGTATTAATACCTATTAAAAAACCAAGAATTTAAGGCAGAAGCACTATCTTTGGAGCCGAACAGGTTCCATCATGAATTTCTTTAAAAGCTCCCCACCCATCTTTAAGATTTCTGTACTCAATCCACTCTATCTTGCCTAGTTTGTTATTAGTTAAAATATCAATGGTTTCTCCAAATTCTTTGTTTGTGTAACAATAAGTCCCAATAAAAGTGACTTCTTGAAGAGTTGCTTTTCTGAAATTAAAAGATCCTGCAGGCTGAGTTAGTCCGATATGAACTATTATTCCTCCTGGTTTTACTACACTGATTGCCTGTTGTCGTGAAACTTCGAGTCCAACAGTATCAAAAACTAAATCAAAGCTGCTCTCTTTAATATCTTTATGATCTGGCGACACTGTTTTTGCATCTACATATTTGGAGCATTCATTCAGTCTTTTTTGATTAGGATCAGAAATTGTCAAATTTGTATTACCTTGGATCTTGGATAAAATTAATGCACATAATAACCCAATTGCTCCACCACCCTGAACAAGCGTTCTACATTCATTTAATGGTTTTTTCGATGCTTCTACTGCTAATAATACTGCATGATAAGAAACTGCTGTTGGTTCTGCAACTGCAGCCTCTTTTACATCAAGCTTTTCAGGAACTTTGAAAATATTGTGATCTGGAACTGTAATAAGTTCAGCAAACGCACCTTGTCTTTCATAAGGTCTATTCATTCCTAAAAGAACTCTATCTGGACATAAATGTTCTCTTCCGCTATTGCAGTATTCACAATTTCTACAAGTTATTAATGGATTAAGAACTGAAATTTGATCTTTAAGCTTTCCGTTAATTATTTGACCACTAACTTCATGACCTAAAATTAAAGGTGGTATTCTTCTCTCATCTTTTCCGTGGTAGGCATGCATATCTGAGCCACAGATACCTGATGCATGAACTTTAAGAATACTTTCTCCAGGTTTTTCAGAAGGTTCTTTTTCCTCCCTGAATTCCATCTCTTCAACACCAGTGTAGACAAGCGCTTTCATTATTATTTATTATTCAATAAATAATATACTAAATAAGATGCGAATGCTCCAATAATCCATCCAAAAGATTGATATTGGATTAAATTTTCATTCAGCAAAGATGATAAAGAAAATATTGATCCAATTAAAAGAGCATACAATGCTTTGAGGTTCCAACCGTTACTGTAAATATATTCTGTATGTTCTTTAGGATAAAAAAGCTCTTTATGATTAATTTGTTGTTTTTTAAACAAATAATAGTCTGCAACCAATACTCCAAAAATTGGTCCAAAAGTCGTAGCTACAGCTTCAACAAATATCAAAACATTAGCTTTACTAAAAATTGAAAGCCAAAATGTTGAAATAATTAATCCAATAATTGATATTACAATTCCTGTTTTTTTTAACGTTAAAGAGTTCGGGAAAAAATTTATCAATGTATTTTGCGAAGGAATATAATTTGCTATCAAATTAGTTGATAACGAAGAGATAATAATAAATATCAAACAAAAGAAAGTTAGAAAATTATTATTAAATTTTCCAACTATATCATTTGGATTAGTAAGTAGACTTGAAGCATTTAAACCTTTACTGGTAAGAATGATATCTGAACCTAATGTGATTAATACCGAGAAAAAAGAAAAGAATATTAAATTTAATATTATACTTAAGTTACCTTTGGTCATCTCTTTATAATTCATTGAGTATCTAGAAAAATCACCAAATGTGAGGAGAACTATAGCAAAATAAGCAAATAAAGTTCCTGTGATTGAAATTATTGGAGCAATATTTGACTGAATTGCAAAATTGCTAAAGACTAAGCTTAGTTTTATTCCATTTAGGAGTTCATTGTAATACTCAGATAAAATAACAATTAGTAGTACAGATAGTCCTAAATATATTGAAAGACCTGAAAAATTAATAAATGATTTTAGAAAATTCTGTCCTTTTGTAAAAAGGATGTATTGAAATATTAAAGTTAAAAATAAACAAACCCAATCAATTAAATTCAAGCCAAAAAAGAATAATAAAAATATTTCATTCTGTAAGAGTTGATTGTCTATTTTAAATATTATGATCCTAGCAATGTAACCTAGTGACTTAGATATAAAGAATGTTTGTACACCAAACATGAATAAACCAACTAACCCCCTGATCATTCCTACATATCTGGCACCAGTAAAACCCATTGAAAGTCTGAGAATTGTTGGAAAACTTAATCCGCTACTTTGAGAAATTTTTCCAATTATATTAGCAAAAAAGAATACTAAAAATCCTGCTAGTAATGATCCTGTTAAGACAACAAAAAAATTTAGATCATAGAATAAATATAAAGCTGATATTAAAGAGAACCCAACTATTGTTTGAATATTTATCGCCCAAAAGTTAAAATAATTCTTCCAACTCCAGTCTCTATTATTTGGATTTATTGAAACTAATTCCCAATTCCTTAATTGAAATTTTTCGCTTTGATTCACTTAAATGATATTAATCAATTATTTACTGCTGTCCATATAAGAGAGTTGGCAACCACAGTACTATTTTTGGATACGCTATGATTATAATTAATCCAATTATCTGTAAAACCATGAACTGCATCATTCCAAGATAAATATCTTTTAAATCCCAACTTGGAACAACACCTTTTAAGAAATAAGCAGATAACGCTACGGGAGGTGAGAGCCAGGCGGTTTGTAAATTAACAGCAACAAGAATTGCAAACCAAGTTAAATTAAATCCTAATGCTTCTACTAATGGTAAAATAATAGGAACAACTATCATAACAATAGGTACCCACTCTAATGGCCATCCTAAAAGAAAAATCATAATCATGATTATTCCTAAAATTAAATATTTATTCATCTCAAGTGATAATAGAAAATCTGTTAAAACCATTGGGGTTCCTAATCTTGCAAACACTGCTCCAAAGAAATTAGAAGCAGCTACTAAAACCATAATTAATGCAGAAATTTCTAAAGTTTTAACTAAAGCATCTTGTAATTTTTTTAATGTTAATTTTTTGTAAGCTAATGAAAGTAATAATGCACCACCTGCACCACATCCTGCGGCTTCAGTTGGGGTAGCAAATCCAAATAAAATACTTCCTAATGCAGCAAATACTAATGCTGCTGGTGGCACTAATCCTAAGAAAAATTCTAGCCATAATTTTTTTAAATCTGTTGTTCTTAATTCTTCTGGTATGGGTGGACCTAATTTTGGGTTCATCATACATCTGAATGTTGTGTATGCAGCATATAAGCATGCCAACAATATTCCTGGAACTATTGCTGCTGCGAATAAATCAGTTACGGGAATTTCCATAATTGGACCCATAACTACAAGCATAATACTTGGAGGAATTAAAATACCCAAAGTTCCACCAGCAGTGATAGTACCAGCGGCTAATTTTACATCATAGTTTGATCTATTCATTGATTTTGCAGCCATAATTCCAAGAATTGTAACTGATGCACCAACTATTCCAGTTGCAGCTGCGAATATTACTGAAACAAATAAAACTGCATAATATAAAGAGCCTCTAACTCTTGCCAACATCATTTGGAAAGCTGAGAATAATCTCTCCATTAAACCTGCTTGTTCCATCATTATTCCCATAAATACAAATAAGGGGACGGCGGCGAGAGTTTGTTCAGTCATCACCATAGAAAATTGCAATGTCATTAAATAGAAAACTAATTTTCCAAAACCTAAGTATCCAAAGACAAATCCTAAAAAAATAAGAGTAAATGAAATTGGAAATCCTATAAATATTGCAAACAACATCACTCCAATAAGTATGAAACCTAAAATTGCTGGATCTATTAAATGTGAAAGCATTAACTACCTGGCCATTTACCTTTGACAGCTGCGTAATAACTTTTAAAAAGTTCTGAAACACCTTGGATTAAAAGGAAAACAATTCCAATCCATAGACAAGATTTTATCGGCCACATATATGGCATCCATGTTGTATCCATTCCTCTTTCGTTTCTCATTATACTTTCTTGGACAAAACCTGTTGTCATATACAAAAAGACTATTAATCCTGGAAAATAAAATAATAAGTAAAGCCAAAAATCTATTCTGCCTTGAGTTTTAACTTTAAAATTTCTATATAAAAAATCTGCTCTAATATGAACACCTTTTGAAAGAGCGTATCCTGCTCCTAACATAAATAATGCTCCATAAAAAAATCTGCTCATATCATAAGCCCAGATTGTAGGAGCTAAAAATAATTTTCTTGCTAAAACTTCATAAACCATCCCAAGCATTAGTGGGATCGTAATCCAGCAAACAATGTTTCCTATTAATTTACTAAATTTGTCTATGTTAACTATAGTTTTAGCCATCCAAGTTGGCATATCATCAGGCATCTTTCCAGATCCTGATCGCCTTTCGGCTATCATTTCATCTGAAATATCTAACTTTGGATTATCCGACATATAAATTTTAGAAAAAAAAAGCGGGCTTATAAAAGCCCGCTTAATAACTTTATTTATTTCTTCAACGAATTAGCATAAGCCATTCCTAGCTTAGCATTCGATGTTTGTGCACCAGACCAGAATGGTACTGCGGTATTAGCAAAGCTTATCATTGAGTCATAAACTTCTTTAAAGAATGCGTTTTCTTTTGCATTTTTCTCTAAAGTTGCTTTCGCTGCAGCCATATAAGCTGGGAAATAATCTGCTGGTGTATCTTCAAGAATCACACCATGATTTTCAGTTAGATCTTTAAGTGCTAATCCATTAGTGTTGATTCTGTAAGCTAAAGCTCTCATCAACGATGCATCAGCAGCCATCTTCATTGAAAATTTCTCATGGTCAGTGAACTTATCGTAAGTGCTTTTATTTAAGTAAAAGTCAGCATTTACGACTACTTGGTGTAAACCTTGTAGATAGTAGTGTTTTAATACTTTATGTATACCAAACACTTTATCTGGTTGAGGACAACACCACTCAGCAGCATCAATAGTTCCTGCTTCCAATGCTGGAAGAATATCTCCACCACCCATTGCAACTGAAGCTATTCCAATGTCTTTATAAGTTTGACCTGGAATTCCTGGAGGAGTTCTGAACTTAAATGTTCTGAAATCATCCATATCTTTGATTTTTCTTGGGAACCATCCTAAAGCTTCTGGACCAACTGGTTGAAGCATGAAACCTTTAATGTCTCTTTTCATTTCTCCCCAAAGTCTGTCATATAGTTGTTCTCCACCACCATATAAAAACCATGATAAAAATGCGATGTTATCAATTCCTACACCACCACCTGCTACTGGCGAACCAAATAACATAGCAGCTGGATGTTCTCCAGACCAATAGTGTGTCCAAGCAAATCCGCAATCAATCAAACCTTTATCAACAGCATCCAGAGTTTCTTTAACTCCAACTACTGTTCCTGCTGGCATAATTTCAAATTTTAAAGATCCACCTGTTAGTTTTGTTACGTTGTCAGTAAAGTCTTTTAACATTACCGCTTCATCACCTTTAGCGCTAATAACCGTCTGACACTTTAACGTTTTTGCAGCATTCGCATTTGAAATAAATCCAAATACTAAGAAAGCAGCAAACAACGCTGAAACGATTTTTTTCATTATATCCCTCTCTTTTTATTTATAATGTAAATATCCTCTCAAAAATCTAAGGCAGATACAAGCGTCATTTCGAAGTATTTATGAGAAAAATGTTTAAAATCATTAAATATTCATTAAAAATTATTAATAAAAAATATGGATAAATTTGATTACATAATTATTGGCGCTGGTTCAGCTGGCTGTGTTTTAGCTAATAGATTAACAGCAAATCCTGATACTAAAGTTCTTTTACTTGAAGCTGGTGGTAAAGACACTAATCCATGGATCCATATTCCAGGTGGTTATTTTAAAACTATGCACAATCCAGATACCGATTGGTGTTTTAATACTGAGAAAGAACCAAACTGCGATAACAGACAAATGGTTTATCCAAGAGGTAAAACATTAGGTGGAAGCTCCTCTATTAATGGAATGCTCTATATTAGAGGTCAATCGAATGATTATAATTATTGGAGACAATTAGGTAATGTTGGTTGGTCATGGGATGATGTTCTGCCCTACTTTAAAAAATCTGAAGATTTTCAATTTGGGGAAAATGAGTTTCATGGTTCTGGAGGCCCTATCGCTGTTGAGAAAATTAGAGCTACATTTAAAGTTCTTGATCTATTTTTAGAAGCTGCTGAAGAACATGGTTATAAAAGAACTGATGATTTTAACAACGGCGATAATGAAGGAATGGGATATTTTCCCTTTACAATTAAAAATGGATTTAGATGTAGTACAGCTGTAGGTTATTTAAATCCAGTTAAGAGTAGAAAGAATTTAAAAATTATAACTAAAGCGCATATTAAAAATATAGAATTTGAGAATAAAAAAGCAAAAAAAGTAAATTATTGGATTGATGGAAAAGAGTTTTCTGTTGAGACTAATAAAGAAATTATATTAAGTGCAGGTACAATTGGTTCGCCTCATATATTACAAGCATCAGGTATTGGACCAGGAGAACTTCTAAAAGAAAACAATATTAATGTTTTAAAAGATCATCAAGGAGTTGGAAGAAATCTAACTGATCATTTAATGCTAAGACCTGTTTACAAAATTAAAAATTTAGAAACTTTAAATGATATTTACTACAGCTTTACTAAAAAAATGTTATCTGGTTTAAAGTTTCTTCTCTTAAGAAAAGGACCTTTAACAGTTGGAGCTAGTTATGTTTGTGGTTTTGTTAAAAGTGATGAACATTTAGAAACTCCAAATCTTCAATTTCATATTTCACCAGCAAGCACTGATCTTTTAGGAAAGTCAGCTTTACATAAATTTCCAGCGTTCACTCCAACAATTACAAATGTAAGACCAACTAGTAGAGGGTCTATAGAATTAAAATCTCCAGACACCAGAATTTCACCTAAAATAAAAATGAATTATTTATCAACTGATGAAGATCGTGAAATTGCTGGAAAAGCATTAAAGATTGTAAGAAAAATTGTGATGCAATCTAAAGCTTATAAAGATTATCAACCTGAAGAGCTTAGACCGGGAATCAATATTACAGATAATGAAGAATTAGCAACAGAAGCTGGAAAATTTGCGAATACTATTTTCCATCCAGTAAGTACATGTAGAATGGGTAAAGATGAAAATGCTGTTGTTAACGATCGATTAGTCGCTCACGGACTAGAAAATTTAAGGGTTGTAGACGCCTCTGTTATGCCTCATATCACATCAGGAAATACAAATGCACCGACAATAATGATTGCGGAAAAAGCAGCTGATATGATAATTGAGGATAGTAGAAGATGACCGAACAAATATTAATTTTTTTTCAAATAGTTTTTATCGATTTAGTTTTAGCAGGAGACAATGCAATTATAATTGGAATGGTTGCATCTCAATTTCCAACTGAGCAGAGAAAAAAAATTATTTTTTGGGGAATTGGAGCAGCGGTAGTTTTAAGAATTATATTTACTCTAATCACCGCTTATCTATTACAAATCACAGGACTTAGACTTATAGGTGGAATATTACTTCTTTATATATGTTACAGACTTTATGAAGATGTAATAAAAATGAGTGGTAATGCTGAAGAAAATATCAAAAAAGTAGATAACTCATCATTCATGAAAGCTATAACAACTGTAATTCTAGCAGATGTAACAATGAGTTTAGA
Organism: uncultured Pelagibacteraceae bacterium; assembly: GCA_902633125.1. GTDB lineage: Bacteria > Pseudomonadota > Alphaproteobacteria > Pelagibacterales > Pelagibacteraceae > Pelagibacter. Next base: position 85,521 of record CACPEZ010000003.1, on the reverse strand, counting down.
TAATGTACTTGGAGTAGCGGGAGCGGCTAGAGATCATTACATGTTATTGATATTTGGTTTAGTTTTATCAATAGTTTTAATGGCTACTGCAGCAACATTGATATCTGGCTGGATTAAAAAGTATAAATGGATAGGATGGGTTGGATTATTAGCAATATTATTTGTTGCAATAGAGCTAATATATACAGACGTAAAACTATTTTTATAAATGTATTTAAAAAAAATAAATTTAAAAAATAAAGTTGCTTTAGTAACAGGCGCCGGAAAAGGTATTGGTAGAGCATGCTCTATTGCTCTTGCAGAAGCTGGTGCAAATATAATTGGAGTGAGCAGAACCACTTCTGATCTTGATAAACTTCAAAAAGATATAAAAAAAGTTAAAGGAAAATTAACTAAAATAACTTGCGATATAATGGATTATGAAGATCTTTCTTCTAAATTAAAAAAAATTAAGAAAATAGATATACTTGTAAATAATGCTGGTACAAACATTCCTGAACCTTTTGAAAAAATAAAACAAACAAGTATGAATTATCTTGTAGATTTAAATATGAAAGCAGCATTCAATGTTGCGCAATTAGTAGTCCTAAAAATGTTAAAAAATAAAAAAAAAGGTGGATCTATAATTAATATGTCCTCACAATTAGGGCATGTTGGTATGTCAGGTAGAAATATTTATAACATGACAAAATTTGGAATTGAGGGATTAACAAAAGGAATGGGAGTTGAACTTGCAACAAAAAATATAAGAGTAAATACAGTTGCACCTACATTTGTTGAAACTCCAATGGTTAAAAAATTCTTTAAAAATAAAAAATTTAAACAACTAGCTTTAAGTAATATACCCATGGGTAAAGTTGCAACAGAATCTGATGTGGCTACAGCAGTATGTTTTTTAGCTTCAGATGCAGCGAGTATGATAACTGGAACATCAATTGTAATTGATGGGGGTTGGACAGCAAAATAATGAAAAAATTGTTGCTTTTTTTAGCAATTATATTTTCTACACACTCTCATGCTTTAGAGTTTCAAGGTAAATTTTTACAAGGACATTTCATTTTAGGTAAAACAGAAGCTGGATCAAAGGTATTTATAGATAAAACGCAAGTTAAAGTATCTGAGGATGGATACTTTGTATTTGGTATTGATAGAGATCGAAAATTTGATGTAGCCATTACTGAAATAAAAAATGGTAAAAAAAACAAAATTATAAAAAAAGTTTTTAAGCGAAAATATAATATTCAAAGAATAGATGGTCTGCCTGAAAATAAAGTTACACCACCAGAGTCTGTTTATAAAAGAATTAAAGAAGAAAATGGGAGAATTGGAAAAGCAAGAGCAATCAATTCAGATTTAACTTTCTTTACTAAACAATTTATTATGCCAGTTAAAGGAATAATTAGTGGAGTTTACGGTAGCCAAAGAATTCTTAACGGCAAACCTAAATGGCCTCATTATGGAATTGATATTGCAGCTAAACAAGGAACTGAAATTAAATCATCTGGAACTGGAATAGTAACTATGGCAGAAGATGATCTTTATTATACCGGTGGTACTGTAATAATGGACCACGGACATGGTATTTCAACGATATATTCACATTTAGAAAATGTAATGGTTAGAGTTGGTGATGAAGTTAAACAAGGAGAAATTATTGGAACTGTTGGATCTACTGGTAGATCAACTGGGCCTCATTTAGATTTTAGGATAAATTGGTTTCAAACTAGACTTGATCCAATGAGCATTCTTCAATAAATTCTGGCTATGAAAAATGAAATTAATCGTATTGCAGGAAGACTAGTTAAAGCTTTCAACACAAATACAGTCATCAATCCTATCCCAGTAAAATATTGTAAAAATATTAATTTAGCAAATAAGCTTAGAAAATTGTGTGAGGATCAAATTAAAGATGAAACAATCGGAATAAAGGCTGGTGGAACTGGAATTCAAGCTTTAAAAAAATTAAAAGAAAAAGAACCTTTTACAGCAAAAGTATTTAAAAACAGATTAGTTAAATCTGGTCAAAAAGTAAAAATAAACCAACACACTAAAGGTATAGAGGTTGAAGTTTATTACATTATCAAGAAATCTTTCTTTGATTTTAAAAGTAAAGTTACAAAATCAAATATCAATAAATTTATTAAATTTATGGGACCTTGTTTTGAAATAGTTGGTTTCAGACAAAGAAATAAAAAATTTACATATTTGGGAGATATCTGTGGAGACTTTGGATTTAACATCAAATTTGTTGTTGGAAGAAAAACAAAATTCAAAAAATTAAACTTAAATAATTTAAAAACATCATTAGTTAGTAAGAAGAATGGAGTAAAAGTAAATGGTAATACAAATATTGTTTATATTAACCCATTAAATTCTTTAAGATTTGTTTTAAATAAAGTTAAGAAAGAAAAGATAAACTTAAACAAGGATTTTTATGTTTTCACAGGCTCAACTGTGGGAGTAGTTCCATTTAAAGGAAAAGGATTATACAAAGGAACTGTTGATAAAATTGGTTCTGTAAGTGTTAACATTCGTTAATGGGTCTTCATTTCAGTAAAGAAGAATTCTTAAATAGAAAAGAAAAGACACTAAACTCTATGAAAAATGAGGGGATAGATGCTCTTATTATGTTTAGACAAGAGTCTATGTATTGGCTCACTGGTTACGACACTTTCGGATATGTTTTTTTTCAAGCATTAATTTTAGATCAAAAAGGTAATGTAATATTATTAACTAGAGCCCCTGATCTAAGACAAGCTCAAAACACATCCAATATTAGTGATATCAGAATTTGGGTTGATAAAGATGGCGCAAATCCTGCTGATGATCTCAAAATAATTTTAGATGAATTAAACTTAAAAGGAAAAAAAATTGGCGTTGAATATGAAGCATACGGTCTTACAGGAAGAAATGCATTAAGACTTAACAGAGTATTACAAAACTATTGCTCAATTGAAGATAAGTCAGAATTAATAACAAAACTAAGAGTAATAAAATCTGATGAAGAAATTAGTTATGTAAAAAAAGCAGCAAATTTAGCTGATAAAGCTTTAGATGAAGTTTGGAAGCATGCAAAAGCAGGGGTAAGTGAGTCTAAAATTTTAGCTGAAATGAATAGAGTTATATTTGAAGGAGGTGGAGATTATCCTGCTAATGAATTTATTATTGGATCTGGCAATAATGCCCTACTCTGTCGATATCAAGCAGAAAAACAAATACTTAATAATCAAGATCAGTTAACCATTGAATGGGCTGGTACTTATAGGCACTATCATTCAGCAATGTTTAGAACAATACCCATAGGAAAAGCAGATCCAAAACATCATAAAATGCATGAAGCATGCGTTGAAGCTCTTACAAATTGTGAAAATAAATTAAAGCCTGGAAATAAAATTGGAGAAGTTTTTGATGTTCACGCAAAAACTTTTGATGATCATGGTTTTAAAAATTCCAGAATGAATGCATGTGGATATTCTTTAGGAGCAACTTTTTCTCCTAATTGGATGGATTGGCCAATGTTATACACAGGTAATCCTTACATAATAGAACCAGGCAACGTCTTCTTCATGCATATGATTTTAATGGACTCTGAAAATCAAATAGCAATGAACTTAGGCGAAACTTATCTTGTTACTAAAAAAGGTAATGAAAGATTAGGTCAACAAAAATTAGATCTTACAATTCTTTAGTGCAACCAAAGAAAGAAATATATTTTTCATTATCTTTAGTATTCATATTTTTTGTAACTTCGTGAATTAATTCACCAGTTGATCGATTTAAAAATACGGATTCCGAGTATTTTTTTTCTTTATCTATATTTTTAAATAAAATGGTGTCGTTTTTAGCAATTCTAACATCATCTTTACTAATATCTGAATAAGTATCTATAAATTCTGATAAACCATTAATAGTAAGCTTACTTGGTTGTGCTGCTACAACTTTTAAAACTTTTTTTTTATCTACCTCAATATTGTCTGCAGTAAAAGTTTGATAATTAAAATCTTTATTTTTGATCATTATTTTTTCTAATTTACAATCAAAAGTAATTTTAAAGTCATGGATAATATCAGTATTTTTAGAAAAACTAATTGATGATGAAAAAAGTAAAATTACTATCGAAAATATAATTTTCATTTATTTACCATATCGTATTTTACTGTGTAAATCGTGTGCACTTTGCCACCCATTTTCTAATCTTGGTCCTCCAAAATAATCACCGCATAAACCTAATTTTAAAGACTTATTCCATAAAGATAATTGTTTGAGTGGCTTTGAATTGGATGAATACATCCAGCCATGAATTCTTGAGTGATGAATTTTTTTAATTTTTAACTTTGTTAATTTTTCAAATTTTTTAACTAGTTGATTTGTGTAGTATTTTCTTTTGTTTCTATAATCTTTCGTGAATTTATTACCGTATTTGTAAGTACTTTGAAGTGTCCATAAATCATACTTAAATTTAAATCTTTTCTTACTATTTTCGTATGCAGCCCAACCAAGCATATCATCATTAAAAAAATAACTACTATTTGATTGTTTAAGCTTATTAGTGACAATCATAACTGTTAAATTAGCATCCATTTTAACTTTTTGATTTAAATAGGATTTATTTAAATATTTTTGTCCTAATTTCTTACTTTGAGGAAATGGACAAGTCAAAATAAGATTTTTACAAATTTGTTTTACATCATTTTTAAATGTTAATTCCCAATGATCATTTAATCTCTTTATATTTGTAAGTTCATGTTCAAAATTACATTTAATTTTCTTTAATAAATGTTTGCTAATAGAGTTGTTTCCTTTTGTTCCAATTAATTTTAAATGATTTTTAATTTCTTTAACCGTTTTATGCAGAAATAAATGATTTCCTTCCCACTTTTTTAAAATTTTTTTCTTAATAAGTTGATTAGTAAATGTTTTAAATTTTTTAGATTTTGGAGAGATATATTGAAGTCCATGATCAAATCCAACTTTATCTTTGTATTTTTTAAATGAACTTCTTCCACCATAACCCCTTGCTTTATCATAAACTGCAACGGAATATTTTTTATTTAATAAGTTTGCGACTGTTGATCCAGAAATTCCTGATCCTATGATGCAAAAATCAAGCATGATTTGTAACTTGATTGATTAACAAAGATACTCAAGTGCCTTAAGTATTCCACCTTTTTTGTAAGGTATTTTAGATTTCATTAAACCCATTTCAACACCAGCTAATGTTCCAGCTAACATGAGTTCGTTAAAATCACCTAAGTGGCCAATTCTAAAAATTTTACCAGCAACTTTTGCAAGTCCTGTTCCTAATGACATATTATAGTGATCTAAAATAGTTTTTCTTAAAAAATCAGCATCATGACCATCTGGAACCATTACTGCTGTTAATGAGTCTGAGTATTCCTCGGGATTTTTACAAAGTATTTCTAATCCCCACGAATTGACCGCAACTCTTGTGGCTTCTGCAAATCTTTTGTGTCTTTTGAAAACATTATCCAAACCTTCTTCTGTAAGCATGTTAATTGCTTCATCCAAACCATAAAATAAGTTTGTGGCTGGTGTGTAGGGAAAGTAACCTTTCTTATTATTTTCTAACATCGGTCCCCAATCCCAGTAAGATTTTGGTAATTCAGATGTTTTGTATGCCTCTAAAGCTTTAGAACTTATTGCATTAAAAGAAAGTCCTGGTGGTAATAGTAATCCTTTTTGAGAGCCACCAACAGTTACATCAACTTTCCACTCTTCATGTCTATAATCTATAGAACCTAATGAAGATATCGTATCAACAAATAATAAAGCTGGATGTTCCGCATTATCCATAGCTTTTCTAATTTCTCCAATTCTACTTGTAACACCAGTAGAAGTTTCATTATGTACAGCGCAAACTGCTTTAATTTTTTTATCTTTGTCTTCTTTTAATTTTTGTTCAACGATGTTTGGATCTACACCTGTTCTCCAATCACCTTCAACAAAGTCTACTTCAATTTTAAATTTTTGAGCAATATCCCACCAAAGAGTTGAGAAATGTCCAGTTTCAAACATCAAAATTTTATCACCAGCACTTAAAGTGTTTACAAGCGCAGCTTCCCAAGCACCCGTTCCTGAGGCTGGAAAAATTATTACAGGTTCAGAAGTTTTAAAAATTAATTTTATGCGATCTAGAACTCTCAATCCTAATTCGGCAAAGTCAGGTCCTCTATGATCTATAGTAGGATAATCCATAGCTCTTAGAACTCTATCTGGAACGTTTGTTGGTCCTGGAATTTGTAAAAAATGTCGACCAGGTCTTATATTATTTGAAATTGCCATACCGCTGTATATGCTAAAGAAATTATATAAGCAAATTTATAATGTATGACAAATAGTAGTAATTTAATTGATAGCTTAGAAGTTTATGTTCTTAATAATCCAAATGAAGTAAAGCCACATTGGGTTAGTCACTTTATTGTACCAACAGCTAATGAACTATTAATTAAAATTAAAACTAAAGATGGTCATTCAGGCTTTGGTTTAGCAACAAGCTACACTGATATTACTCCAATCATCAAACCATTTTCAAATGGCTTACAAGATTTAATAATTGGTGAAGATCCGTTTTGCCCTGAAAAAATTTATGAAAAAATTTTCAAATTAACTGATACTCGAACCAGTAGCGAAAAAGGTTGGAGCAGAGAAGCATTAATCAGAATTTCAGCAGCTTTAGATATTGCTTGTTGGGATTTAATAGGAAAGGCATCAAACATCCCATTGTACAAATTATTTGGAGGATACAGAAATAAAATTCCTGTTTATGTTACATGTGCTTACTACAGAGATGGTAAAGATGAAAAAGAATTAAGAGATGAAATTAAAAAATTAGTAAATATTGGTCATCAAAGTTTTAAAGTTAAAGTTGGAGGACTTAGTATCAAAGAAGACGCTAAGAGATTAGAAATTATTAGAGATGAAATTGGAGATCAAAAAGGTTTAATGATTGATGTCAATAGAGCATGGGATCTAAAAACTGCAATTGAAGGTGTAAAAGAATTTGAGAGATTTAATCCTACATGGATTGAAGAACCAGTTAGATGGGAAGATGATAGAAGGACTTTAAAACTTTTATCAAAGCAAACCAAAATTCCATTATCAGGTGGTGAAAGTGAAATAACTATTTATGGATGTAGGTCCATGATTGAAGAAGAGGCAATACAAATTTTACAATTTGATTGTACAATGTTTGGTGGTTTTACTAATGGAAAAAAACTTTCTGCACTGTGTGAATTAAATCATATAGATGTAGCTCCACATCATGATTGTTATATTCATGCACCATTAGTAGCATCAACTCCAGCAGGAAGAATTGTTGAGTCATTTGATGATGAAAGAGATCCTCTTCAAGCTCAATTATTTGAAAATTCACACAAAATGAGTGATGGATGGATACATTTAAATGAAAAACCTGGTTTAGGTTTAGAGATTTCAGAGGCCGCGTTAAAAAAGTTCGGTAAACTGGTTTACAAAAATAAATAAACCTTTAATTAAGTTTTATGCGGTTTAATTCAGATCAGATACAAAAGATTGGTAAAGAAATTAGCAGTAAAGTTGATGGAAAAACTTTATTCGATGAATTCTCACGAGGAAGATACAGTACCGATGCTTCTGTGTATCAAATTAAACCACTTGGTGTAGTTCTTCCAAAAGATACCAATGATGTATTAAGTTTAATGGAATATTCGCAAAAGAATTCCGTTCCTCTATTAGCTAGAGGTGGTGGAAGTTCTCAATGTGGTCAAACTGTTGGCGAAAGTGTTGTACTCGATTACAGCAAACATCAAAATAAAATTTTAGAACTTAACGTTGAAGAAAAATATGTATGGGTTCAACCAGGTGTCGTGTTAGATCATCTAAATACTTATTTGAAGCCTCATGGACTTTGGTTTCCAGTTGACGTATCAACGAGTAGTAGAGCAACAATTGGAGGAATGTCAGCTAACAATTCCTGTGGATCAAGATCTTTATATTATGGGAACATGGTTCATAACGTATTAGCTATTGAAGCAATATTAGATGATGGCTCTATATTTAATTTTGATCAAATAAATAAGAATTATTTAGCCACAAAGAACAACCAAGACAGACTTTATAAAATCATAGATAAATTCATAGATGTAAGACAAAGAGTTGGAAGCGAAATTGATGCTAATTGGCCAACAACACAAAGAAGAGTTGGAGGATATAACATTGATTTAATTGATCCAGAAGGATTTAACTCATCCAATCTTCTTGTTGGCTCTGAAGGAACATTGTCTTTATTTAATAAAATAAAATTAAAGTTATCCGAAATACCAAAGAATAAAATTTTAGGTGTCTGCTACTTTGATAATTTTCATCAAGCAATGGAATTATCAAAAGAGATTGTAAAATTAAAACCAACTTGTGTTGAGTTGATGGACCAAAATTTATTAAATTTGGCAAAAGAAATACCAATGTATGCTGGAGGTATAAAAAAATACATCAAAGGAAATCCTGAAGCAGTTTTGATGGTTGAGTTTATTGATACAGAGAAAAGTGTATATGAAAAGAAAATAAAGGATCTAGAATACTTAGTTATAAATCAAAACAAAAAAAATCAGTTTTCATATTATTCAGATCTATCAGAGCAGAAAGAAGTTTTTGAAATAAGAAAAGCAGGATTAAATATTTTGATGTCAATGAAAGGTGATAGAAAACCAGTTGCCTTCATTGAAGATTGCGCAGTTTCTTTAGAACACCTAGCTGATTACACAGCAAGATTAAAAGAAATATTTAAAAAATATGGGACAAGTGGAATGTTTTATGCTCATGCATCTGTTGGAACTCTTCACGTAAGACCAGTTTTAAATATGAAATCTGACAAAGATATACAAAATATGAGATCTATATCTGAAGAGGCTTTTGAAATGGTTAAAGATTATAAAGGTTCTCATTCTGGTGAGCATGGTGATGGAATTGTTAGATCAGAATTTCATGAGATGATGTTTGGAAAAAAAATCACAAATGCATTTGAAGAAATAAAAGATACATTCGATAGTAAAAACCTTTTAAATCCTGGAAAAATTGTTCGACCGTTTAAATCAAATGATAGATCTCTAATGAGATACAAGTCAGGTTATCAAACAGAAAATATAGATACACATTATGATTGGTCTAATTGGGGTCAATTCTCTGATGCTGTTGAGATGTGTAATAACAATGGAGCTTGTAGAAAGTTAGACTCTGGTGTGATGTGTCCATCATACAGAGTAACTAAAGAAGAAAAAGATTTAGTCCGAGGTAGAGCAAATACTTTAAGATTAGCTTTATCTAATCAACTTCCAGAGGGTTCATTTGCATCAAAAGAAATGTATGAAACCATGGAATTATGTGTGAGCTGTAAAGCTTGTCAAAGAGAATGTCCTATGTCGGTTGATATGGCTAAGATGAAATCTGAGTTTCTTTCTCATTACTATAAAAAATTTAGTATGCGAATTAAAGATAGAGTTATTTCAGATATGCCAAGACTTATTTGGTTATTAAAAATTGTTGCTCCTATATTCAATAAGATCAAAAATATACCGCTGATCTCAACAATTGTTGAAAAGTTTGGTTTTGCAACTGCAAGGACTATGCCTGAAGTTCAAAACCAGAACGCGTTAAGAGAGATTTATGAAAGTCAGACAGTATCAGAAAACAAAGTAATTTTATTTGCAGATACATTTAATATTAATTTTGAAAATGAAAATTTGGTTTATGCAATTAAAGTACTAAATAAATTTGGTTATCAGACAATTATACCAAGTTTTGGTAAAGATAAATTAAAGAGACCCCTTTGCTGTGGCAGAACTTATATATCTTATGGTCAATTAGACAAAGCATCTGAAGAACTAAATAGATTTAATGATTACGTTATACAAAATAATTATGTAGATTTACCAGTTGTAGGTATTGAACCATCCTGTTTATTAACATTTAATGATGAGTATCAGACTTTAAAGAATGTAAATAATAAAGAACAAATTAAAAATAAATTTTATCTACTTGAGGAATTTATTTTAGAACAAATAAGAAATAACAATAATATTAAAGCTAATAAGTTTGATCAAAATGTATTAATTCATGGACACTGTCATCAAAAATCACAGGATAGAATGAAAGGGCTAACTAATCTTTTATCAGAATTAAATATTAATAATAAAATGATAGATTCTAGTTGTTGTGGTATGGCTGGTTCATTTGGATATGACAGTAAGACTTATGAAGTATCAAAAAAAATGGCAAATCTTTCTTTGATACCTGCAATCAATAATAGTGGTGAAAAAGACTTTATTGTTGCAAATGGTACAAGCTGTAGACATCAAATATCTGATTTATCTGAGAAAAAAGGTAAGCATGTCTCAGAATTATTATTTAAAATTTTTGAAACTGTTAATTAAAGAATTACTTTTCTGTTATAAAAATCTTCAATTTGATCATCTTTGTAACCAAAGATTTGCATAACTTCTTTTGTATGTTCTCCTAAGTTTGGAGCACCTTTTGATTTTTCAGTTTTACTTTTTGAAAATTTAATTGGCATACCAATAGCCTTACTTTTACCAGCTTTTTTATTATCTACTTCTATAACCATTTCTCTTTCAATTGTTTGAGGATCTTTAAACATGTCTGTTATCGAGTTAATAGGTCCACATGGTAAACCATTATCATCAAAGATTTTTAACCATTCACTAGAGGTTTTTTTAATTAGTTCTTCATTAAGAATATTAACTAGTTCTTTTAAATTTTGTTTTCTGTTTAAGTTTGATGAAAACTTTTCATTTTCTTGCAAATCTTCACGACCAATTGCTTTAAGTAACATTAGCCAAGTATTTTGATTTGAAGCACCTACCGTTATCCATTTATCTTTTGTTTTAAATGCTTGATAAGGAGCTGTTAAAGGATGTGCTGAACCTAAAGGTCCAGGCGACTCACCAGTTGCACCTGCAATAGCAGACTGCCAGTAAGTATGAACAATACCAGCTTCATATAAAGAAGTATCAACTTTTTGTCCTTCACCTGTTTTTTCTCTATGAACTAATGCTGCTAAAATTCCACTAGCCGCAAGTAAACCAGCTGTTATATCTGTAATAGGTGCACCTACTTTCATTGGTGGTTTATCATTGCTTTCGCCAGTAATACTCATTAATCCACTCATTCCTTGCGCGACTAGATCAAATCCTCCTTTATCTGCATAAGGACCAGTTCTACCGTATCCAGATATTTCACATAAAATGATTTTAGGATTAATTTCTGACATAACATCATATCCAACGCCTAATTTTTCTAATGTTCCTTTTCTAAAATTCTCCAAAACTACATCAGAATTTTTTACCATAGTTTTAAATATTTCTATTCCATCTTTGTCTTTTAAATTTAATGCGATACCTTTCTTATTTCTATTCATCATCATGAAAGCTGCAGATTCACCATTAATTTCTGGTGGCAAGAAGTTTCTGGTATCATCTCCGCCAGGTGTCTTTTCTATTTTAATTACCTCCGCACCAAGATCAGCTAATAGTAATCCACATGTAGGACCAGCCATTATTTGTGCCATCTCAAGTACACGAATGCCTTTTAATGATGCGGTCATCTATTACTTATTTTTGAATTTTGGTTTTGTTTTGTTTAGGAAAGATTGATATCCAATTTTAAAGTCTTGTGTATCATAGCATTTGTAACCAAGATTATTTATTTTTTCTGTAACTTTTCCATTTTTTAAAATGTTTCTTGCAAATTGCTTGTGCCACCTTGCAACTTTTGGAGCACCTTCGCATATTAATTCAGCTGATTTATAAGCTTCTTTTTCAACATCTTTATCATTAACTACTCTATTAACTAACCTCTTGTGAAATGCTTCATCAGCTCCAAAGACTCTTCCTTCAAATAATATTTCCATTGCAATTGTATAATTGGTTACTTTTAAAAGTACCTCAAGTTCTTTTGCAGCCATTGTTAAGCCTAATCTTTTAATTGGAACTCCAAACCTAGAGCTTTTGCCACAAATTCTAATGTCACAACATCCTGCTATTTCTAATCCACCACCAACACATATTCCTTCTATCAAAGCAATTGTTGGTATTGGACAGTCAAAAATTGCTCCAAGTGTTCCGTGTAAAAATTTACCATAAGATTTTGCTAATTTGGATGAAGATCTTTGTTTTTTAAATTCTCCAATATCATTTCCTGGTGAAAAAGATTTACCACCCTCTCCTCTTATAATGATACATCTTAAATTTTTATTCTTAGATAACTTTTTAAAAACTTTGCCAAGCTCAATCCACATTGGCTTAGTCATTGCATTTAGTTTTTCTGGTCTATTAATAACAACTTCAACTAAATGTTTATTTTTTTTATTTACTTTAATTAATTTACTCATTTAGCTCCTATAAAAAAACTCAACTAATGTCATCGGTATAGCTGGCACATAAGTTACTAACATTAACAATACTAATAAAACACATATAAAGGATATGTTCGATCTTGTTACATCCCAAATGTCTGCTTTTGCAACTGAGCAAGCTGTAACAAGAACACTTGCAACTGGTGGTGTTTGTTGACCAATTGCTAAATTTAAAGTTACAATTATACCAAAGTGAACTGGATCAATACCTACCGCATTAACTAATGGCATTACAATTGGAACTGTTAAAATTATTGCAGCAACTGAATGTAAAAAGAAACCTATTACTAAAAGAAATACATTAAGTATTCCTAAGACTGCATATTTATTATTTGTAAAATCAATAATTGACTCTGCAACTTTTTGTGGGATTTGTTCAATTGTTAAAAATTCACCAAGTAATACAGATGCAGCTACCAATAACATTACTGAAGCTGTTTGAATTGCTCCTTCACAAGCTGACTCGTATAATCTTTTAAAATCTATTTCTTTATAAATAAATCCAATAACTAATGATGCTACTACCGCTAAACCTGCTCCTTCAGTTGCAGTTACAACTCCTCCAAAAATTCCACCTAAGATAATGATAGGTAGTAAAAATGCTAGCGCTGCATCTTTTGCAGTTTTCTTAACATTTGGAATATTAAATGTTTCTTCAACAGGAAAGTTTTTACGTCTTGCAGTAATGTATGCTGCTAACATTAAGAAGAAGCCACCTATTACTCCTGGAACTATCCCTGCTACAAACAATTGTACTACTGAACTTTGAGCCATTACCGCATAAACAATCATTGGTATTGAAGGTGGAATGATAATCGCCAAAGACGCTGAAGAAGAAGTTACTGCCGCAGCAAACGGACCTGGGTATCCTTTTTTCTTCATAGCTGGAATTAAAATTGATCCTAATGCAGCAACATCAGCAACTGCAGATCCAGAAATTTCAGCAAAAAACATAGAAGTAGCAATGTTGATCATGCTAAGACCACCCTTGATAAATCCAACAAGCGCTGAAGCAAAAGCAATTAATCTTCTAGAAATACCTGCACTATTCATTATTGATCCAGCTAGGATAAATAATGGAATAGCAATCAATGGAAACTTCATTGATCCATCAAACATAACTATTGCTGTATCAATTAGAAAACTTGTTCCAGTCTTCAATACCATTGCAATAATTGTTGTTACTGCAAGGCCAATAGCGATAGGTACATTTATAGATAAAAGAAGTAGAAGGACTGCAAACATTGTAAGAATTATCATTAAATATCTCCTGTTTGCTCGTCACCTGTTGTTTGAAGAACTAAATTTTTATAGTCTTCGGGAATTCTTAAAGTTTCAGATAAAATAAATAAGCATGATGCAATTGGAATAACAGATTGCACAAAAGGTTGCGGAACCCACTCTAATGTTACTAAAGTCTCTCCAGTTATAAGAGTTAAAACTAAATAACCGTAATAAGCCAATAATATTAAAAAACCATAAACAACTATTTTTGAAACAACAAAGAAAATTTTTCTAAGAACTAATGGAAAGGCTTTGAAAATACTTGGAACACTTATATGAGAACCTTTTAAAGCCGCATAGGCTGAACCATAATAAGTTATCCAAGCCAGCTGAACAGCTGCAACCTCATCATACCAAACCAAAGCACTGCCAGCGAAACGAAAAGTAACACCAAGTAAAACTGTTACTGCTAATGCTACCATCATTATAAACAGTATTAGTTTTAATATTTTTTCGTAAGAATTTATAAATTTTTGCAATGTCATTTTTTTTTCAGGCCCTCTGGTAGAGGGCCTGTTACAAATTATGTTAATTTGCTAAAGACGATACTTTATCAATTAACGCACCACCAGTTGGTACTTCTGACGCGAATTGATCGTATATTCCTTTACTTGCACTAATGAAAGCACCTTTGTCAGCTTCGTTGACTTGAACTCCAGCTGATTTGATAACTCCCAATAAAGATTTTTCAAGATTAGCAGCTTCAGCGTACACAAATTTTTGCGTATCTTTAGCAGCTTGCTCTAAAATACTTTGTACATCTGCAGGTAGTTTGCTCCAGTGATCTTTATGTACTGTTACATAAGCAGGAGTGTAAACGTGACCTGTTATTGATAAATATTTTTGAACTTCTTGGAATTTAGCACTAGCAATCTGAGCATATGGGTTTTCTTGTCCATCCATTGTTCCTGTTTTCAAAGCAGTAAATACTTCTGAGAAAGACATTGGAGTTGGGTTTGCACCATATGATTGGAACATTTTAACTCTCCATTTTGATTTAGGAGTTCTTAATTTAATTCCTTTTAAGTCACCTGGAGTGTTAATTGGTCTAGTGTTGTTTGTAATATGTCTAAATCCATTTTCCCAAACAGCAATAACCTTGTATCCAGTTTTATCCTCCAGATTTTTAAACATTCCTGGTAAAACTTGGCTTTCAACTTTATTCATGTGATTTCTGTCTTTAATAATGAAAGGCATATCAAATACACCAAACTCATCATGAATAGATGCCATTACTGATGAAGGTAACCACATGTTAACTGTACCTAATTTTAGTTTTTGCATTCCTTGTTTGTCTTTACCAAGTTGCGAAGAACCAAAAACAGTTACTTTTCCTTTGCTGCCTAATCTCTCGTTTGCAAGTTTAGCAAAATGGTCAACTGATGCAGAAAATAAAGATCCAGGTTTTCCTACGTGTCCAAATTTTACTTCAGTTGAATTTGCTGAGAAACTTAGAAATAGAGACGATAATAAAACAACAATTATCTTAAAATATTTGTTCATATTTCCCTCTTAAGTTTGTTTTTTTTAAACAGCTTACAGAAAATATGGATACAGTGCTAGGGATTAAATTGGCGTAGAGGAAAAAAATTATCGATCTTTAAATTCAAGATTGCCTCGGGAGTCGACACTCTTTTTTACATGCTGATAATAGGTAGGATTATCAATCAGTCTTGACATATCTATACCCTTATTCTCATAACGTCTTTTTATTGTCATTCTTGGTATTATTACGAGGTTCATATTATCAATGAAGTCCTCGGTCCATTCTTTTTCAATCTTATCTTTAACCAATCTTTTCAAAAATACCCTTAAATCAGAACAACTAAGGTGTTTAATTTTTTCGTTATATAATACCATTTTGATGAATATATAATCTTGGTGTTATCTTGCAAGTTTAATGAATATATCTCCCATACCTGACTGAAGCTGATCTAATGGAGTATTGTTTCTAAGCGTGCAATATCTGCCTGTCACCTGGTGTCTGTCTATGGCATTAACATTATATTGAGTGCAGGTTTTGGCTTTGTGTAATAAACCAATGACCAGTTTTCCGTCTACTACTGAAACTTGTTTCGTATCTAAATCATTGCCATTACAAAAATATTTTTTGTTTACCCTTTCAGGAAAATCTGTTTTCCCACAAGGATTTTCAATTGTGAAAACATAAAATTCTTTTTCTATGCCTTTAAATTTATGTTTCATCTTAGTTGTTTTTGAATATTTCATTAAATCGCAGGAACACGGTATGCAGCATCTATAATATTCACCACATATTTTCTTACCCGTATTGTTTTCACTCAAATAAACATATTCTGGTAATGCATTTGGACTTATTAAAGAACCAGATACTGCACAATATAATTTATTATATTCTACAAAATCTTCATAAGAGATATCTTTATCAATTATATATTTAAAAAATTTAGGACCAGCCGCATTTCTATTTCTGTCTGGGAAAATTTTAGTCCAATCATTAACGATATCTTGATAATAGTTTTTTTCTTGAGAATTTGCTGAGTTTATCTGAATTGAACAAAAAATAACAAATATAATTAGACTAAATATATTTTTAATACTGTGCATTAATTAATGATTTAAAAACCCATATTTGACCAGTTACTTCGGTCTTGAGTTTTGCTATTGAATTTTTTTAATTCTTCCTCAGATGGATCCCTAAAAAGATACATTACAATTCCTGAAACAAATAATGCCAATAATGATAAAGAACAAATAGTCATGTGATTGATATATAAAAGCTTTATATTTTTTCAACACAATATAATGAGTAGTATTGTCCTATAATTTTTGTCTAAATTCGTAAGTTTTATTTAATTCATCTATATCAAATGTTTCTATTGATCCATCAGTCCATTTAATTTCAACTTTAAAGTCTTTTTCACCTTTTCTTATTCCATAATGAGCAACGGGTTCCATCTGACAGAGATAACCTGAGCCTGCATCTATTGTTTTTGAGTGAATTCTTTTATTAGATTTTATTGTTACTGTTGCACCTCTTGCAGGAGCTCCATACTGATTAAGTGGTTTAATACGTAGATAATTAAAATTTTGTACATCTGCTTTATATAAAGTTAAAGGTTGAAAACCTGACTCTCCATGAGAAACTAATAGCTCTAAAATTCCATCACCATCAACGTCTGCAACAGCTGCTCCAGTTCCAAGACCAACTGTCTCTAAACCATTTTCCATTTTAATTTCTTTAAATACTCCGCCCTCTAAAACTTTGAAAAGTTTATTTGGTTCGCCAATATTATTCATAAAAATTTCATCGTATCCGTCATTATCAAAGTCAGCTGAAATAACTGTTCTTATTTTTGTTGGATCGTTATATGGAGATGTTGATATATCTTTAAATTTATCGCCATCTAAAACATATGCTCTATGCATTCCATCCCAGTTTGAAGATAAAATATCTAATCTTCCTCTATACAAAAGGTCACTTAGAGCTGTTCCTCTACCATTTTCAAATCTATCTTGTACCGCGTACTCTTCAGCAACATCTTGGAAAGAACCTTTAGAATTATAATATAAAAAGTTGTCTCCTCTTTCATTTGCTGCAAATATATCAGATCTATCTGAAAGAATATGTCCAGACACTATAGCTCTACCTCCAGTAATTTTGTCAATTGATAATGATTGAGCTTGATCCTTTATTCGATCTCTAATTAATTCATAAAATCGAGTTGGACCACCATAATTTGCAACGTAAATACCATATGCCCCATCACCATTTCTATCTACACAAACAACTGACCTTCCAGCTGTTAAATTTAATTCACTTTGATTGATTTCTTTTTCAAATAAATCTTCGAATTTATTGTTATTTAAATCTATTAGTCTATCAGAATAAATTTTTGTTCCACTATATGTATCAGTATTTAAAAAATATATTTCCTCATAACCATCTTGATCGATATCACATGCGGCAACACCAATTGTTCTTCTTTCTTCATCTGTAAAAATTTTTTCATTTATTATATTTATTAATTTTCCATCTTTGTAAGAGAGGGCTAAATTTTTGAAACCAAAACCAGTTACTACAAAATCATATTTATTATCTTTGTTAACATCGGTAACTGAAACTCCATAGCTTAGTCGAAATTCATTTTCTGCTATTTGATCAGTAATATTTAAGAAAAAATCTTTAGCATTTGCATGGTTAATTATTGACAAAAAACTGATAAAAACGAGGATTATTTTTTTCATAATCAAGCTCTTTATTAGAATTTAAAAATTTATATATGAGATAAATTAGCTTACTGAAGTAAGCCTAAAATTGAATAAATAACTAACCCTATAATTGCTGCAAAGAAAATCAAAAATGAAATTTGACTAAAAATATTATTCTTTGATCTAATTTCTCCCTTTTTATACTTTCTGATCTGAATAATGCCAAATCTGATTACTATTAAACCTAGAATTAGCAGTGATACCTTAAATAAAAATTCAATCATTAAAGTTAAATCCTTTTTGTTTAATTAATAACCAATTCTTTTTTGAAACGAAGATACCAATGATAGCTACGACAACTAATAGTTCTATTAATCTGAAACCATTTTTATTCATATGAAATGGTATTTTCTATATATTTAGTTTGACCAGAACCATTTCCTAAATTTGAGCAAACTTTTATTGTGTTAGCATTTAATTTAAATATTGATAGATAACCACCCTGCTGAGCATGCGAAGGACATGCTGTCATATAACCTGGCGGATTACAATTGGTAACGTTAAGTTGGCACCAAGATCCGTAAGGTGGATTATTTCCGTAAAAAGGGCTAGCCCAATTCATACCATAAACTGTTTGGTTCATATAATTTATAAATGAGTCAATGTTTAAAGGGCAATTAGCAGACTTTTCATTGCCACTTGTATCTGTATAAGTTATTGGCTCTCCAACACTACACAATGCTGACTTTGCTGCTACCATATTTGTGATGGTTTTATGATTAGACTTTGTTGCTGAAACTTTTGCTGCTTCAGTATATCCACTGTAAGCAACAACTCCTACTGCAGCTAAAATTCCTATTATTGCTACAACAACTAAGAGTTCAATTAATGTAAAGCCTTTATTTTTCATTATTTTTTATTTGCTTTGTAATTTTCCATCCATTTTTTAAAAACTATTATAGCATCATCCATATCTTTTGTTTTATTTGGATGATTTTTAGCCCTACCTAGCATAGTTGCAATAACATTTACTTGGTATTTTATTGGTCTTTTTTTTATAGCTGAAACAGTAAACAATGCTTTTTCCTTATCTTTAAAACCTAAACCTTTTAAGGTTGTCTCTGGTTTATAATCTGAAAATAAAGAAAGATTTAATGGTTTAAATTTTTTATCTTTTATTAGTTTATCCATTGGCATTTTATCGACTATTTCAAAGATTTTTCTTGTGTATATTTTATCTAACTCAATTTTAATTGTGCCATCAAAACCAATTAAAGTAACTTTAAATTTTTTTGATTTATCTAATTTTGTGACTAATTTTATATATCTTTTGTGAAAGCCTTTAATTTCTTTTTGATACAAATCTTTTGATCTTTTATATTCTGGATGACTGTAGTTAGGCGTATTGAGGACTAACAATCTACATTTCCATAGATATTTTTTAAAACTCATTAAAAAATATTAATTATAAATTTTGTCTCTTACAAGCTTACTTAACAAACTATATCCAAGTTCATTCATATGTAGTGGATCTTCATCATAAAACTTATCATAACCTGCATTTATCATGGGTGTTGTAATATCAACATAATCCCACATTTTTAAATTGGTTAAGTGTTTTTTTATCTTTGAATTGGCATCTAAAATTGTCGTCATAAGATCTCTTCTAAAAGGACTGGGTTTAATTGAAATAAAAAAACATTTCGCTTTTGGTAGTTTTTCTTCCACTTGGTTAGAAAACAATGAAAATTCTTTTAACAATTCATCACTATCCATTCCATAACCAATATCATTATCTCCAGCATAAAAGAAAAGATTAGATGGTTTTAAAGGAGCAACCAATCTATCAAAATATCTTCTACAGGAGACTAAGGTTGAGCCACCAAAACCTAAATTATAAAGATTATTTATTGATAAATCATTTTTGGCATTATCCCACATTTTAAAAGTAGAACTTCCATACAAAGCAACACTGTTATTTATTTTTGTCTGTTGAAAAGAATTATGTTCTAATTCTCTAACGTCGAGTTCAAACTCTTCTTCAACTGGACTAACTAAATTTACATTAGTTTTCAAATTCTCTATTTTATCTATGTTGTCTTGAACATTTTTAGCTAAATCAATAGCTTCTTCTACATAAGATCTAAATTTGGTTCTGTAATTATCTAAGAAGCTTTTCATTTCATCTTGATTTTCTGGATCTTTAACATGATCACTTATAGTTATTGGTTCCTTAATAACTGCAGAATATATTGTTTTAGAAACTGGATAATCAAAATTAGCAAGAGCAATTGGAACAAGTTTTGGTTTAGGATTAAGTTTAAATGCTAGATTAAATGCTCCAGCTTTAAATGGTCCTGGAGATGTTAGTGTTTTATTATCTTCTGTTTCTGATGTTCCTTCAGGCGCAATTACAATGGGTTGTTTTTGATTAAATACCTTTTGAGCTTCGCCAAAAAGCTTTTGTTTTCTAGATTTCTTTTCTTCTTCACTTTCGTTCAACTTATCAGACTCTGGGGTATGAACAAAAATGTAATCTAAATTTTCATAGTAATTATATCTCCAAAATTCTGTGTTCCGACTTGTTCTAACAATACGTTGGCCTCCATCATTATATTTTGGATATAATATTTTTGAACTGATGAAATGACTATCGATTGAAAATGAATGACCATTTGCAAGCTGATTATCATCTATAGCTGCTAAGTGATTGTAGAAAAAAATATTTGTTGGTTCATCTGGCAAATTTTCCCAACCCTTGATTACATACTTAACATTATCAAAAGCTTTGGTGAAATTAGAATTGGTCAACTCTCTTAATTTTGTTTTATCTGAATTACTAGAAGAATTTGAAACTCTACTATAAATAATATTTAATTGGCTGTGGAAGCGAGACTCTCTTTCTAAATTATTTAAGGTATCTTTTATTAAACTAGATAATGATTTTTCTATCTCATTTCCTTTAATAAGTAGTTCGTAAACTACATCAAATGCCATTGCATAAGTATGAGTGCTCTTCAATAAATATGGAATAGTATATAACTTAGAGCTAGCAGGTATTCTTGCAGTATTATCTTTCAATAATAAATTAACAAATTCTAATTCATTTTCTGCTGAATATTTTGTTAAACCAGTTGCACTTTGTTGGAAACGTCCTAGCTGCCATAATTGTCTTTTGAAAATCTTTATTGATAATTGAGGGTCAGAAATAATCAGATTTTCAAGTGCTTCGTTAGAAATATGTAAAACTTTTGTATCCCTAGTAGATTTAATTGTATATGGATTAAAAAAATCTCCTTTTCCAGAAGATAAAGTTAGAGCTATTCCAGCTCTAGTTAGAGTTCTAAAATTTCTTCTTATTTTTCCATTAATAAAGTTGTGGAATAAGCCATCAACCTTACCACTTAATAATATCTTTAAACCTTTAGAAACATCTCCCTCTTTAACTATATATTGATTTGATGAATACATCTTAATATTGCCTAATTTAATAAACTTTTCTAAGTCACCATCAGTAAGTGTTGAAAAAAAAGTAGCAGATTTAATTCTATGTATATTTGTAATACTTTTTTCTGATGGGATACCTGGAGAAATTTGTATTTCATCATCTTTATACAAAGTGTTTAAATTTCTTGAAGAGACAAGCAGTTGGAAAGAAAAAAAAGAAATTGCTGAGTATAATGTTGATATAAGTTTACTATTTTTTTGTTGTAAATCTCTTAAATCATCTTTTTTTATCGAAATATATTCTGTTCCACCTTCAATAAATATTTCACCCATAAATCTATTGGGTTGATTAAGTCCAGATATACCTAATGGTGTTGCAGGCTTTGTTATTTTTGCAAAGGTTATAGATTTAGTTTCAAAATACTTGGTAAATGTAGCTTTGCCTTTAATTAAAAAATAAATGTTTTCTGAAATTTGATGCTGCTTTGCTAAAACTTCATCACTAGCAGCTATTATGTGCTCTGATATTCCATCTATTAGTCCAAAAGATTCTTTTAGATTTTTTAAATCAAATCCATTTTGCTGAAATAATTCAGATAATTTCATAAGGTAAATGAATAGATATACTTAATTTGAATTTATTGATTAAGAATAAATGCATATCTGGGTTGAAAAGTTATCAATAGTTTACTTAATTTTTTTTAGTATTTATTAGTTGTGAAACGTAAATTAAAAAAAAATAAATCAACATATAAATCTAAAACGCTTTCAAAAAAGCCAAAAGTAATAAACCCCAATTTTTTTTATTTTTATAATGAAAATGGAAAATTAGTTGGAATACCTTACGGTAATTAAATTTTATCTTCTTTGAGATAAGCTCGCGTGTTTATTTAATACTTCAGCTGAAATAACTTTTGCTTCAGTTGTTTTCTTAACACTCCAGATTTTTTCTTTAGCAATTTTTGTAGATATTTTGTTATCAACTATTGGTGATGGGTAATCTTTACCAATTTCTAAATTTATTCCCTTTTGTTCAATGAATGTTAATTTCCATGGTTCATGAATTAATTTTCCTGGAACATTTTTTAGTTCCGGAACCCATTTTTTGATAAAATCTCCTGTAGGATCTTGATCAATTGATTGTTTAATTGGATTGTAAATTCTTATTGAATTTATTCCTGTTGTTCCTGATTGCATTTGAAATTGTGAATAATGAATACCTGGCTCATAATCTGTAAATAATTTTGCTAAATGTTTTGATGTTTTTTTCCAATCTAGCCACAATTGATAAGACGCAAATGAAACTAACATTGCTCTCATTCTAAAATTAATCCAACCATTTGTTCTAAGATACCTCATGCAAGCATCAACAAATGGATAACCAGTAGATCCATTTTTCCATGCTAAATGATAATCTTCATTAAAATTATTTTCTCTTATTCCATTATAAGCACTATTCATATTTCTAAATTCAATTTCTGGTTCATCATATAACTTTTGAATAAAATGACAGTGCCAGGCTAATCGACTTTTAAAAGCAATTAAGGATTTCTTTTTTGAAAATGATAAATTGGATTTTAACTTATCATTAGTTTTTTTAAAAATTTCTTTAATAGAAATATTTCCGAATGCAATATGAGGGCTTAGTCTAGAACAAGAAGTTTCTCCTGTTATCGGCGAAGACATTTCTTTCTGGTAATTTTCTGATCTTTCGTTAAGGAAAGTATCTAATAGTTGAAGTGCATTTTGTCTTCCACCAATTTGAATTTTTCCATTTTCTAAATCGTTTGTTTCTACTTTCGATAAAACCTCTAAATAATTATCTGAAATAAACTCGCAATTTAAATTTGAATTTGCGCTTTCACTATCTATAAATTTATTCCAATTATAAGACCATTTATTTCTAATTCTATGATTTAGTTGCACGCCAAATTGATTTGATATTTTCCAGTTAATATTTTTTTCTTTAAATAAAAAACTAACTTCTTTATCTAAGTTAGTTATATACATGTTCTTGAATATTATATTTGAATAAACCTCATTTATTTTAAATTTATCAGTTAAATGAGTTAAAATTTCTAATGTATCTCCGTAATATATATTGAGTTTAGCATTATATTTTTCTTTTAGTGTTTTTGATAAATCATCTAATGATGATTTTAAAAAATCTAAATGGAATGAGCTTGATGTAGGTAATTTGTGATATTCTTTATCAAATATGTAAATTGGTAAAATCTTTCCTGATTTTGCCGCTTCGTTAAATGCATCGTTATTAGATACACGTAGATCGTTCCTGAACCATACGATTTTGTTCATTTTAAATAATTAAAGACTGATTTTGAAAGTTCTTGAAGTTTTGTCGTCTGAGATTTTTAAAATTTTGAATTTTGAAGTTTTTTCAAGTTTTTGTCCTTTGTTTGTAACAAAAGATTTCATTTTCTTAACCTCACCCTCAGGCATTTTTCTTGTGTACTTCAGTGTATGTTTTTTTGAACCTATAACAAATATTGTTTTCATGAGATTTTAATTACAAATATATTTATTATCTGTCTCTGTGACATAAGTTTCATTTAAGACATTGGAATAACTTTAGATATTTTGATATCGAGAATCTACTAAAGAGATAGGTTGTATTCAAATAATATATTTATAAAAATTAGTAATAAATTTGTTGAATACAACCTGCTTAAAACTTATTTTTGTAAGTGAAGGAGGTGCAAATGCTTAGAATAACGCCACCTGACACTTAGCTGGTGAGATATCACATATTAAAAATAACACAAACTAAATCCATTTGATGGATTTGGCCAAAATGGCATAAAAATGGGGAGCTCTTTTGGTAATAACCAATTGAGCTGACCCCATTTAATAATTTTTAGACATAAAATCTTTAATTCTCTTAGCACCTTCAATTATATCTTTTGTGCTTCTGGCATATGAGAATCGGATAGTAGAATTTCCTCTTTTTTGATCAAAATCAATTCCTGGTGTTATAGCAACATTTGCTTCATCTAAAACTTTTTTACAAAAAGCTAAGCTATCATTTGAATATTCAGAAATATCAACATAGATGTAAAAAGCTCCATCAGGTGGTGAAAACTTTTTTAATCCTGCTTTCGGTAATTCTTCTAAAAGTATCTCTCTATTTTTTTTATATACCTCAACATTCGATTGTAACTCTTCATTTGCATCTAATGAAGCAAGGGCTGTAACTTGACTTGCGTGTGGAGGACAAACAAACAAATTTTGCGAAAGTCTTTCTACTTGTCTGACATGATCTTCTGGTACAACCATCCACCCTATTCGCCAACCAGTCATTGAAAAGTATTTTGAAAAAGAATTAATTACATAGCAATTATCTGTAATCTCTAGAGCTGATGTTGGATTATTTTCATATTGAATTCCATGATAAATTTCATCACTAATAAAACTTACATTATTCTCATTTGCAGTATTAATTAAATTCTCTAACGATTGTTTATCTAACATAGACCCAGTTGGATTTGCAGGTGATGCAACAAGAATTCCATTTAAATTATTATTTATAATATCTTCTGGAACAGGTTGAAATCTATTTTGAAGTTTAGTTTGAATATCTACAGTTTCCAAACTTAGTGATTTTAGTATTTGTCTATAGCTAGGATAGCTTGGAGATCCAATTCCAACTCTGTCTCCACTATCAAACAAAGCCGAAAACGATAATATAAAGGCTCCGGAAGACCCTGTTGTAACTACTATTCTATTTGGATTTAAATCTAAATTGTACCAGTCTCCATATAACTTTGAAATTTTTGTTCTTAGAGCAGGTAGACCAAGTGATACAGTGTAGCCTAGATTGTTTTTATTTATCTCATTAGTAATATAATCTTTTGCAATCTTAGGTGCTGGTGTTCCTGGCTGCCCTACCTCCATATGAATTATATCTTTACCTTTTTCCTCTGCAATTCTTGCTGATTCCATTACATCCATGACAATAAATGGATCAACATCTGATCTTTTTGATTTTTTCATCATTTTATTTGATCTTCACAAAATTTTTTAATCTCATCAGCAGAAAGTCTTTCGCTTTCAGGTTTATTTGAGTCTAATTCAGCTTTTCCAATTATACACGCTTTAATAGTTTTGCTTTTATTAAAACCTGAATAATACTGAGTTGATATATACAATGCTATCACTCCAAGTATTATAATTATAGAAACTTTTAAATTATTACTCATTGATGAATTATTTCATCTTTAACAGTATTAGACAAAACTCCAATATTTGTGATTTCAACTTCGACATTGTCTCCAGGTTTCATATAAACTGGTGGATTTCTTTTTGATCCTACTCCACCTGGAGTCCCTGTTACCAAAACATCTCCTGCTCGCCAAGCCATAGCTTTAGATACATATGAAATTAAAATAGGTATATCGAAAATTAATTGACTTAGTTTAGCATTTTGCATGACTTCACCATTAAGCCTTGTCTCTATAGTCAAACTTTTATAATCAGGGATATCTTCTGCTAAAACCATGTGAGGACCAAAACTCCCTGTCTTTTCAAAATTTTTTCCCATACCAAATTGTCTAGTATGTCTTTGCCACTCTCTAATTGTACTCTCGTTATAACATGAAAAACCAACAACGTGTTTTAATGCTTCTTCAGATTTAATGTGTTTACCACCTTCATCCATAATTACTGCCATTTCACCTTCAAAGTCTAAACTTTTGGATACAGATGGTCTTTGTATTGCCTGCATATGAGCAGTTTGGCTTTCTGGAAATCTGTGAAATATAACTGGGTTTTCTTCAACAGTACGATTAGTTTCTTTTGCATGCTCAATGTAATTCAAACCTACACATATAATTTTACCTGGATTAGGAATCAGGGGCGAGTATTCAATTTCTTCAGTTTTTATAGAACCAGGATTACTCTTAGCATATTCTTTTGCTTCTTTGATTTTTTTAATCTTTATTAATTCTTTTAAATTTGAAGCCGCACCTATTTTTCCAGTTAGATCAGTTATCAAATTATTTTCAATAATTCCAAACTTATCAATATTATCATGTTTGAAAGAGATAAATTTCATTTTTATTATGAAATTTTATTGATCTCAACTAACAAGAGACTTTTGAGGTCTCATATCACTCTTGCTTATACCTGCTACTTTAACTGGTTTTTTCATAGCATCTCTTCTGAATGGCTCACCTAATTCTTGATTTAGAATTATTTCGATAAATGTCGTAATACCTTTTTTCTGATCTTCACACGATTGTTTAATAGCTTTTGTAGTTTCTTCCATTGTATTTGCAATAACACCTTTTAAACCACATGCATTAGCAACTTTTGCATAACTTAACTCTGGATCTAACTCTGTTCCAACAAAATTATCATCGAACCATAAAATTGAATTTCTTTTTTCAGCACCCCATTGATAATTTCTAAAAATTACCATCGTTATTGCCGGCCACTCTTCTCTTGCACACGAACTCATTTCATTCATGCTTATTCCAAAAGCTCCATCACCAGCAAAACCTATAACTGGAGTATTTGGGCATCCAATTTTTGCTCCAAGAATCGATGGAAATCCATAACCACATGGTCCAAATAAACCTGGTGCCAAATATTTTCTTGGTTTTTCAAATGTTGGGTATGCATTACCAATTGCACAATTATTTCCAATATCACTTGAAATTATAACATCTTCTGGCATTCCAGCTTGAATAGCTCTCCATGCTTGTCTTGGAGACATTCTATCTTTATCTCTTTCTCTTGCTTCTTTGTTCCATACGGTGCCTGGATCATCATCCTCATGATCTAAACTTGTAAGAGTTTGCAACCATGCAGATTTAGTTTGATGAATTAGATTTTTTCTATCTTCTCTACCATTATCTCCTGCGTTTGATGAAAGTTTTTCTAATATCTGTTGAGCTACCATTTTAGCATCACCGCAAATACCAACTGTAACTTTCTTAGTTAAACCAATACGATCGGGATTCATATCTACTTGAATAATTGTTGCATCTTTTGGCCAGTAATCAATTCCATATCCTGGCAATGTTGAAAATGGATTTAATCTTGTTCCTAATGCTAAAACTACATCAGCTTTTGAAATTAATTCCATTGCAGCTTTAGATCCATTATAACCTAATGGGCCAACAGCTAATGGATGACTTCCTGGAAAGCTATCGTTATGTTGATAACCATTACACACAGGTGCATCCAATTTTTCTGCTAATTTTTTACAATCATCAATGGCATCGCCTATAACAACTCCAGCACCAGATAAAATTACTGGAAATTTTGCTTCTGATAATAATTTTGCAGCTCTATCAACAGCATCTTTTCCACCACCTTGTCTTTCAAATCTTACAATTGGAGGTAACTCTATATCTATCACTTGTGTCCAAAAATCTCTTGGTACATTTATTTGTGCAGGCGCTGACCCTCTAAATGCTTTTTCTATTACTCTGTTTAAAACTTCTGCCATTCTTGATGGGTCTCTAACTTCTTCTTGATAACACACCATGTCTTTAAATAAATTCATTTGCTCTACTTCTTGAAAACCACCTTGGCCCATAGTTTTGTTTGCAGCTTGTGGTGTAACTAAAAGAAGTGGAGTATGATTCCAGTAAGCTGTCTTAATTGGTGTAACAAGTCCTGTAATACCTGGACCATTTTGAGCAATCACCATAGACATTTTTCCAGTTGCTCTCGTGTAACCATCAGCAATCAGTCCACCATTTGTTTCATGAGCAACATCCCAAAAAGTTATTCCAGCTTCTGGGAAAAGATCAGAAATAGGCATGAATGCAGAACCAATAATACCAAACGAATGTTCGATACCATGCATTTGTAAAACTTTTACAAAAGCTTCTTCGGTTGTCATTTTAGCCATATCAAATCCTTCTTAATTATATTTTTTAATTGTCAAAGTGCCCAATTCATATATAAATTGGGTCGAATTTCAAACAAAGAAATCGTCACAATGGCCGGCACAGATATTATAATCCACGATGAAAAAGACAATGTAGGTGTTGTAGTTATTGAAAAAATTACTCCTAAACAAGACTGTGATTGCTGGATTATGGAAAATGATAAATCAATAAAAATTCAATCGATGGATGAAATACCTTTGGGTCATAAAATTGCTATGACTGATCTTAACGAGGGAGATACAATATTAAAGTACGGGCATGATATTGGCAAAGTAGTTAAATCAATTAAAAAAGGTGAGCATGTACATGTTCATAACGTAAAAACTAAAAAGTGGTAAAATGGAAATTCCAAAAACGTTTTTAGGATATAAAAGAGAAGATGGAAGAACAGGTACAAGAAATCATGTAATAATCTTACCTGTTGATGATATCTCAAATGCTTGTGCTGAAGCTGTAGCTAATAATATTAAAGGTACGATTGCACTTCCACACTCTTATGGAAGATTACAATTTGGAGCAGACTTAGAGCTTCATTTTAGAACAATGATTGGAACAGGAAAAAATCCAAATGTTGCAGCAGTTATAGTAATAGGTATTGAGCCTAAATGGACAAAAAGAATTGTTGATGCAATTGCAACGACTGGAAAACCAGTTGAAGGTTTTAGTATAGAAGGTGTTGGAGATATAGATACTATCGCAAGAGTTTCAAAAAAAGCTCAAGAATTTTCAATTTGGGCATCTGAGAAACAAAGAGAAGAACGTCCTATAAGTGATTTATGGATATCTGTTAAATGCGGAGAATCTGATACAACATCAGGATTAGCATCAAATCCGACAGTTGGAAATTTAATGGATAAATTAGAGCCCCTAGGTGTTCATTTATGTTTTGGTGAAACATCTGAGCTAACAGGCGCTGAAACTGTGTGTGAAAAAAGAGGAAAGACTCCTGAGGCTCAAGAGAAGTTTAGAAAAACTTGGAGTTCCTATAATGATTTCATCTTAAAAGAAGCAACAGACGATCTTTCCGAAAGTCAACCAACAGCTGGAAACATAGCTGGCGGACTTACTACAATTGAAGAAAAAGCATTTGGAAACTTTCAAAAAATTGGGGGATGTAAATTTATTGATGTACTAGAGCCCGCAGAAGAACCAACCAAAGGTCCAGGCTTATACTTTATGGATACCTCATCAGCTGCTGCTGAATGTGTTACTTTACAAGCTGCTGGAGGATTTAATCTTCACCTATTTCCAACTGGACAAGGAAATATAATTGGAAACCCAATTGAACCAGTAGTAAAACTAACTGCTAATCCTTTGACTGCTAGAACCATGAGTGAACATATTGATGTTGATGTATCTAAAATCTTATCAAGAGAAATGAATTTAGATGAAGCTGGTGATGAATTAATTAAAGCTACGATAAGAGTTGCAAACGGAAGATTAACTTGTGCTGAAGCATTAGGTCATAGAGAATTTGTAATGACTAAATTATATAGAAGTGCTTAAGCTTTAAGCTTAGCTTCTCTTGCTTTATTCCACTTAGAGATATAATTTCTTAAAATTGCAGCTCCAATTCCAAGAACTACTGCTAAAACAACTGAAGTAAGTCCATAAAATACTGGAAGGTCTTTAGAATAATCTAAAATAAACTGTGCAATGTTACCAAGGTTTTTAGTTCCATTTGCTACTGTTTCAACGATTACGTCTTCTTTAATAAAAGTGTCATAAGCAATTGCAATTCCAACTAATAATAAAAGCACTGCTAAGATTGTTTTAAATTCTGAGCTATCAACTTTTTCTCCAATTTTTTGACCAAACTGAACCCCTATAATAGAGCCAAGTATTAGTACAAAAACTAAAACAAGATCAATTGTTCCATAATTAAAGGCATGCAGAACTGTTACTATTGCACTAACAAATATTGTGACAAACAAAGATGTACCAGGAATTAATTTGGTAGGCATTCCAATAATATAAATCATTGCAGGAACCAAAATAAATGCACCACCTACTCCCATAATTGCTGCAATATACCCAACAATTAAACCAATGATAATTGGAGTAAATGCACTTTCATAAACCTTTGATTTTTTAAAACGCATTCTGAAAGGTAGTCCATGTATCCAATAATGCGTATGTAATTTTTTTCTAACAACAATTTTTTTTCTAGCTTTATCAATTTCTGATACTCCTTGTATGAGCATTAAAGTTCCAAGTATAGCCAAGATATACATGTAGGCTAAAGATATAACGATGTTTATTTTTCCAATATCCTGAAAATAGGAAAAAGTTAAGATCCCAAGCAAGGTTCCAATAGTTCCTCCCACTACAATCATCAATCCCATTTTATAATCTAATGTACCTTTTAAATAATGAGTTGTTGAACCGGATACCGATGTACCTAAAATATTGCTTGCTTCATTTGGAACTGCATAAGCAGGTGGAATACCTAAAAATATTAAAAATGGTGTCATTAAAAATCCACCGCCTACACCAAATAATCCTGAAAGAATACCAACTGCTAAACTTAAACCAAATATAAAGAGTATGTTAATCTCGACTTGAGCTATTGGAAGAAAATATTCCATATAATCTAACTATTCCTCTCATAATCTAAAGTCAATGATTATAAGAATAAATTAGATAAAATTTTGAAATGTTCCTAGAATTATAATTGCCCAAGTAAAAAATATAAAAAGATAAAGAAAAGATTTAATTATCTTTGAAAGCTGATTTGAAACTAATAAAGGTATTTTCTTAATATTTTGATTAAAAGCTTGAAGCATAACCGCGAAATACCACAAGTTTTATTAAATGCAAATAATATTTAATTAAATTTAAAAAATAGTTGCCCCGAAGACTTTGACCTCATCTCCCTCTTCTCCAAGGACAAGTCGGCCTAAAAAGTCTCCTGGTATCTCTGTACTGTTTTGTTTATAGATAACAGTTACGTACAAGCCTCTTCTCAGACAGCCTATAGCCTTACACCCTTCTTTAAGGCTTGAGATCAGCTTATTGCTCGCCCATTGCTTACCGAGCTCTACTTCGTTGGCTCCATAAAGCATTTGTGATGATAAATCCCTGGTAAAACCACCATAATCTTTCATGTTGGAACATCTAACCATGTTATCCCAGATAGGATCGGCGATTTTAATGATTTCTTCGTCTGATTTGTCGACAATACTCATCTAAAATGGTCAGGAAGCTTGCTTCTTCTCTTTATCATCAACGATATGATAAACAGGCTTTTTCTCCATTTCAAATTTTCCAGTTTCAGGATCTCTTCTAGAAACAGTTAAACAGTGCCAGTTTTCATCATCAAGTTTCATATGATCGCCTCTATAATAATAGCCTGGCCAACGCGTTTCTTCTCTAAATAACGTATGATGAGCAACACATTCTGAAGTAACAGCTCTATGCTTAAGTTCCCATGCTCTCATCAATTGGTGATAATCTTCAGCTCCCACATGATCTAAGTCTTCTTGAAGTAATTGTAGTTGTTCTAAGCCTTTTTTAAGCAGGTTATCGTTTGTCATGTAATTATTTGTTAATCCACCACAATATTCATCCATAATTTTTTGTAGTCTTTGTAGTCCTTGTATAGGTAAAATATAGCTTGGAGAAACGGTTCCTCCAGTAATTTCATTTCTGCCAACTGTATAATTCTCAATTGGTTTAAATATTTCTTCTTTAAGCTTCTCTAATTGTGCATCAGAAACTTCGATATCATCAGCTTTTTTATCTTGAATATATTTAACAGCAGCTTTAGACGCTAACCTTCCTTCTGTGAATGAGCCTGATGAAAACTTATGAGCACTTCCACCAACTGCATCTCCTGCTCCAAATAATCCATCAATAGTCATCATTCTATTGTATCCCCAAAAATATTCATCAGGTGCTATATCTTCTGGTCCACTAACCCATGCCCCTGAACATGTAGCATGAGATCCCATTACATATGGCTCCGAAGTTGTTAATTCAGGATTTGTATATT
Organism: uncultured Pelagibacteraceae bacterium; assembly: GCA_902633125.1. GTDB lineage: Bacteria > Pseudomonadota > Alphaproteobacteria > Pelagibacterales > Pelagibacteraceae > Pelagibacter. The sequence goes on along the minus strand of CACPEZ010000003.1, from coordinate 53,261 downwards.
TTGGATCAATATTTTGAGACGCCCAAACTACTGCTTGTCCAACTGTCATTCCCAAGAAGTTTTCCCATCCAACCGTTTCTAAGTGTGGATCTTGGAAAGCTTCTTTTGTAACCATGTGGATTGGTCCACCACCTGCAGCTGTTTCTTGAATAAATGCGTGATTTCTCAAACAAGTTGGTGTTGGATGATGGTCTATATATTCTCCTACTAATTCTTTAGTAGCATCATACCATTTCTTCTCATAATTTTCGCCATTAGCGTTTTGAGTATATGTTTTTAAATGCAAGAAATATGCTCCAACTGGACCATAACCATCTTTAAATCTACAAAGTACAATTCTATTTTCCATTTGAGTCATTTTTGCACCTGCTTGAATAGGTAATGCATAAGCAGATCCATTACTCCAAGGTGCATACCATGTTCTACCCATACCTTCACCGACTGCTCTTGGTTTAAATATGTGCGAAGCTCCTCCAGCAGAAACAACTACTGTTCTAGATTTAAATACGTGAAAATTTCCAGTTCTAACATTAAAGCCTACTGCGCCTGCTATTCGGTTTGGATTTTTTTCATCTTTTAAAAGATGGGTAATCATTATTCTGTTATAAATTTTATCAGCAGATTTTTTTGCAGCTTCAGCTACAATTGGTTTGTAACTTTCACCGTGTATCATAATTTGCCACTTACCTTCTCTTTGATATCTTCCAGTTTCTTTGTTTTTCATCATCGGAAGACCCCATTCATCAAACATGTGAACAGTTGAGTCTACATGACGTGCCATGTCATAACCTAGATCTTCTCTAACAAGACCCATCAAATCATTTCTAGCGTACCGTACATGGTCCTCTGGCATATTCTCACCCCACTGCATTCCCATATAACAGTTAATAGCATAAAGACCTTGTGCAACGGCACCACTTCTATCTATATTTGCTTTTTCAACACAGATTATTTTTAAATCTCTTCCCCAGTGTCTTGCCTCAAAGGTAGCCCCTGTTCCAGCCATACCTCCACCGACAACTAGTACGTCACATTCTTCGATGATAGTTTTGTGCTTAGCCATTAATAGTAAACGCCTTGCTTAAATGAATTCTTATCTAATGTTGGTAAATCTTTTTCAGTATTTAAACCATGTGGCTCATTATATAAAATTTGTGAGTTAATCTCTCCTTGATTAGGAGTATCAGCTTCAGCTAATTTTGGTATGAATTTTCCCCAAGGTTTTGTTGTTATTGGTGATACAAAATTCTTCTCTGTACCGTTTCTAAATTTAATTCTCCAAGAAATAGTTCCTTTTTCTTCTTCTCTTCTAACTCTAACACTATGACCCATAGGAGCAAAGTCAGCATATCCTCTTACATCAATTGCATGATTGGGACATGCCTTAACGCATGAATAGCATTCCCAACAAAAATTTGGTTCTATATTTTTTGCTCTTCTAATAGTTTCGTCTATGTGCATGATATCTGATGGACATATATCTACACAATGACCACAACCATCACATCTCGTCATGTATACAAAAGTTGACATATCTACTTATTACCTTTCTTTAAAATTTTATCAATCATATTAATAGTGCTTTGGTGCCTCACGTTTAATTCCAAGTCCAAATTGTTCTGGAGCATCTGCAGGTGGAGGTAAATTATCTCTAGAACCATCTGCCTCTGCTAAATTTTTTTGGATTGCAGCACCTGGTTTGTAGAACATATGGGCAAATTTAGACCAGTAAACTCCTCCAAATAAAACTATGTTAGCAACCGCAAACAAAATTAAAAATAAAATACTTAAACCAGTAGATCCTGAATATTGGAAATACGACCAAGCTAAACCAAACGTAGACGATAATACTAAAGCTAAAACAAATAAATCTGCTTTTATGATTCTAAAAACTGAGTGAGCTTCAGCAGATACATCTACTCTTAAAAAAAACCAAAACCAATAAGCTCCAAGGCAAGTTAAAATTGCACCAGCGTGCCAAATGATTGGCCAAATAGTTGGGGTTACAGCATTAGGAGAAGAATATCCAAATATCATAACGCCTGAACCAATCCAAAATAATATTGTTCCATACATTCCTAATACATGTGCAAATCTTCTTTTACCCAAACCTAATTCAGATGTAGTTCCAATATCGTGTACTACTGTTTTAGAAATTATTGCTGTTTTCTCTCCAAGACTTAATTCTCTACTTGCTGCTTTTTTTGCTTTTTTAGCATTATTAAAAAAATATTTTACATTCTTCTTATGAATAATATCCATCAGTGTTCCAATCACCACCAATGCCAACATCAATAAAACAAATGCTTGCAAAGCAATTGAAGGGACTGTTGAAGAAAGGACAGCAAATGGATTTGTTGTGAACATATTATTATCTCCGCTAAATATAATACTAATCTAAGCTCATAATCTATAAAAAATATTAGTTCAACTGACTAATAATCTCATCTCAATAAAAAAATGTTAATAAAGGTTACTTTTTCCTTACATAATGCTGTTTAGCAGAAATTACAGCTCGAACACCACCTTGAGGATTTTTAACATCATTTTTTCGTCTTGGAATCAGATGAATATGACAATGATTAATAGATTGTCCAGCAACCTTGCCCGAATTGGTACCAATATTAAAACCTTTTACAGATTTATCTTTCATTTCAATTTTTTTTTTTAGTTTCTTTATTAATTTATTGCACGCTAAGATTTCTTTTGAGGTTAGATCAAAATAATTTTTAACACACCGCTTTGGAATTATAAGTGAATGAAATTTTGATACAGGGTAAGTGTCAGTAGTTGCATAAGCTAGTTCGTTTTCAAAAAGATATTCCTTTTTCTTTGTAAAACAGAATATGCACAGATTATTAGGATTTCTCATAAATAATTACTCAATTTTTTTTGTTTAAGTATTTGAGTTTTATATTTACTTACAAAAGTTTCATAGGATTTATATTTTTTTCTATTCCAGTTTTTTTCTTTTATAGATGAAACTGTGGAAACTCCCTTTCCAGATCCGATTAGAAGTATTTCCTCATATTGATTTAAATTATTAATATTAATGTTAGTTTTTTTTATACTAAAATTTTTTTCAAAAAACTTAAGATTAACTCCTCGATAAAATTTTCTTATAGGTGAATAGTATTTATTATCTTTAATGAAAATAATATTTGAAGTGCCTGTTTCTAGAATTTTTCCATTTGAGCAAAGAGCAATATCAGATTTTGTGTTATCCATTTTAGATAAACTTTTTAAAATAAATTTATACTTCAGATTTTTATGCTCAGGCTTAATTCTATTATAATTTACTAACTTTAACTGGAGATTTTTTTTAATTTTTAATTTATCTCTCAAAGAAATAGAAATTAAACTTTTGGTAACAGCAATTCTAAATAAATGATTATAATTTTTTTGTTTATTTAAATTCGATTTAATTATTTTAAATATATTTCTTTTTAAATTTTGATCATAAATTTTATAATTTTTAGTAGACTTAATAAGATTTGTTATGTGTTCTTTAAAAAATAAAATCTTTTGAGGCTTTCCATAGATCCACATAGTTGTGAAAACCCCGTGGGCATTCCATAGATCTTTAAATTCTTTTTCTTTAAGATCTTTTCGACTGTAAGATTTTTTTAATAAGTATTTTACCATTTGTTGTTAAAAAAGATTCTGGATGAAATTGAAAACCATATACATCATCTCTTTTGTTTTCGAAAGCCATAGCAATATTAGTTTTAGCGCATCTCATAGTAATATCAAAATTTTCTTTAATAAATGGCTCTTGAAGCTTAAGTGAATGATATCTTCCGACTTTAAATTTAGAATTCTTTCTAAAGATGGATTTATTCGAAACAACTTTTACTTCAGATTGATAACCATGGAATATTCTCCTTTGTTGAATAATTTTGGCATTTTCACAATGTAATATTTGCTGGTACCCTAAGCAAATTCCTATGATTTTTTTTCTTCCTTTAAATTTATTATAAATTTTTGAAGTATTTGGATAATCTTTGGGTGAACCGGGTCCAGGAGATAATACAATTGTATTAGATTTATTTAATAAACTGTTATTTATTTCAAAATAATTTGAACAATAAACTTTATCAAACTGAGAGAATTGATGAACTACATTCCATGTGAATGAATCCTGATGGTCTATTATATAAATCATTTAAATAATTCTAATAATGATTTTGCTTTGATAAAATTTTCATTAAATTCTTTTTTTGCTGCACTATCTAATACAACTCCAGATGCTGCAGATATTTCTGATGTATTTTTATAATTTAGTATAGATCTTATTATTATGTTAAATCTCATATCTTTATTAAATTTTATATAGCCAAAACTACCTGTAAAAATATTTCTATTCTCTTTTTCTTGTTGATTTAATAGTTCCAAAGTTCGTACTTTTGGACAGCCTATGACTGATCCACCAGGCATCATAGATTTGATAATATTTTTTATAGTCATACCTTTTAATAGGCTTCCAGATATGGTTGTAACATAATGAAATAAGTGTCTGTATTCCTCAACATACTTTTCTTTATCAATTTTTACTGTTCCTGGAATACAAACTCTGGATAAATCACTTCTTTCCATATCAACAATCATATTATGTTCTTTAGTCTCTTTAATGTTATTTCTAAAAAACTTTAAGGCACTAGATCTGTTAGATTTTTTACTTTTTCTTAATGTGCCAGCAATAGGCTTGGTAATGATTTTGTTGCCTTTTTTTAATAATAAAGTTTCAGGTGAGCAGCTTACAATAGAATAATTTTTATCTCTTATCATAAAAGATTCTGGTGAAGCATTTGACTTCATTAATCTCCAAAAAAAATTAATTGGATTTATTGAAGATTTACTACGATATTTTGTGCAAATTTTTATTTGATATGTTTCTCCTTGTCTTATTTTTTTTGAGAAAATATCAAATATTTTTTTATATTTTTGATATTTAATATTTAATTTAAAGGGTGATAAAATTTTAGTTGGTTTAAAATAATTATTAAATTCGTGCTTTTTTTTATTTGAAAATATTGAAATATTATCTCTTATTTTAATGATTGTTTCTGGTTTGTAAAAAACTCCTTTATAAAAACCATTTTTAGACTGTTTGCTAATTTTAATACCAAGTAAATAATTTAAAATTTCATATCCAAAAAAACCAACATATTGATCAGTTTCTTTTTTATATTTCGTTCTTTCAAAAGAGTTTAAAAATTTATGTATATTTTTTTTTGTTAAATTAATTTTTTTAGAAAAATCTGTATAAATGTCATAACCATTATCAACTTTGTAGATTATCAGTGGTTTATCCGACTGATAAAGTTTTTCTAAATACGGGTTAAATTTAAGTTTATGCGATTTGCGGTCTTTCAATTGGCTTCTCTTTTATAGGTAAATGTATCAAACCAGCAAAAATAGATAATGCGATAGATATGTACCAAGCATAATCAAAATTGCCGTTAAGTTCGTAGAAAACTCCACTCAAATAAGCTCCTAAAAAAGATCCAATTTGATGACTTACAAAAACAATTCCATATAATAATCCGATATACTTAGTTCCAAATACCTTGCCTATTATTCCATTTGTTGGTGGAACTGTTGATAGCCACAACATTCCAAATGTTATTCCAAAGATTACTGAATTAAAAACACTTGGTGGTAGGAATATGAAATAAATAATTGATACTCCTCTTAGTAGATAAATTGCACTTAATAAAATTTTTTGACTGTATCTAGTTGCAAGATATCCACTTGTAATTGTTCCAACCATATTAAAAAGTCCAATTAACGCCAAAACCATTGCTGCACACCAATCTGGTAATCCTTTATCAATCATGTAAGTGGGTATATGAGTTGCTACTAAAGCAATGTGCCAACCGCATACAAAGAAACCTAAAGTAAGATAGATGTAACTTTTATTTGAAAAAGCCTCTTTTAAAGCTTCTCTAGCTGTTTGATTGTTATTTTGATTTGTACCGACAGGTATTTTTGGTGTTGAAACAAATAATGCTACTATTAATCCTAAACCTAAAAAGAAACAGAAAAATAACATTGTATTTTCCCATCCATGTTCAACAAGTGAGTATCTAGTGATAAGCGGTGATACAAAATATCCAAAAGATCCTGCTGATGTAACTATGCCTGTTGCTATTGTTCTGCTTGATACTGGAAAATGTTTTGCTACAACTGAAACAGGTATACTGATAGCTGTAGATCCCAGTCCAACACCAACTAATATTCCAATTGTTATAGTAAAATAATAACCAGTATTAAAACCTGAATAAAACAATAAAATTGCTAACAAATAAAAAACAAAACCAATAAAGATTGCAATATTACCACCATACTTATCCGTAATAATTCCAAACATAGGACTGAAAACACCCCACAATAAGAGCTGTAATCCCATTGTAAAACCGAACTGTGTTATGGTGATATCTAAATCAGTTGCAAAATCAAAATAAAACATTCCAAAAGTTTGTCTTATTCCTAATGCAATAATAACAACAACAGATGCAGCTATTACAGTAACTAATGCTTTTTTTGTTGGAAAAAATTTGGTTTCATTCATCTTACAGATTTAATAGCCTGTTTAATGTCAGCAATCAAATCATTTGGGTCTTCTAAACCAATATGTAATCTTATAATATGTTCGTTATTACTCAGCTTTGTGTAGCTCCTGTTGCCCAGTGCCAATTTGTCTTGATATAAAGCAAGACTTTCAAATCCACCCCAACTGTAACCATGAGCAAATAATTTTAATTTATTTAAAAATTTAATTACAGAATTTTTATTTCTAGAAATAATTTTTACACCCATTAACCCAGATGATCCTGAGTAATACTTTTTCCACATTTTGTATTGTTTAATATTTTTTTTAATTGGGTAAAAAACCTCTTTAACTTTTTTTTGTTTGCTCAAAAAATTAGCTACCTTGATAGTATTTTCTTGATGCCTGTCTAGCCTAATATCCAACGTTCTAAGTCCTCTCATAATTAAATAGGCATCATCAGGACTTAGTCTTAAACCAACTGCTTTTTGACTTAATTCCACTTGTTTAAAAAGTCTTTTTTTAATAGCTAAACTGCCACCCATAACATCTGAATGACCAGAATAATATTTTGTCGCTGAAACTATAGACATATCAAAACCTAAGTCTAAAGGCTTGATTAAATAAGGTGTTCCCCAGGTGTTATCAATAGCTGTGTAAATATTCTTATTCTTAGCAAAAGATAATATTTTTTTTAAATCTTGAAATTCAAATGTGTTACTGCCTGGGTTTTCAACAAAAATAAGTTTAGTCTTATTTGTAATTTTCTTTTTTAAGTCATCTAAGTTTTTTGGATCATAAAATACAGCTTTAATATTGAATTTTTTTAAATAGTCTTCGGTTAAAAATCTTGTGGGAGAGTAGACTGAGTCCGTAATAATGATTTCATCACCAGGTCTTACAACACTAATCACTCCAAGAAAAACTGCACCAAATCCTGTTGGAGTTAAATACACTTGATAAGCATTTTCAATTTTTCTTAATAGTTCTTGCAGTGAAAAAGTTGTTGATGTTCCTTTTCGACCGTAATCAAAATTTTTGCTTAAGGGATTTTTTTTATAATTACTTTGTGTTTTCTTTATATCTTGAAGAGTTTTAAATATTATCGTTGAAGCTCTCACTACTGGCGGATTAACTGACTGATTTTGATAATCTTTTCCTACTTGTTTTAAAAAAGTTTTAATTGAATTAACCATAAAAAAATTGATTAGTTATATTGACAATGCTATATCCCTCAAATAAGTCAATAAAATTGTAAAACTAAGGAGATTATGGGATACCCTAAAAAGCATAGAGGCCGAAGAAAAATGGGCTCTAAAAAAAGAAGAGCAAGAAAAAAGAATAAGAAAAAGTAAAATTAATTATTCTTTAATCCAACCACCACCAAGAACTTTGTGACCATATTGGTCTTTTTTATAAAAGACACATGCTTGTCCAGGTGAAATACCATCTTCAGAATTATCTAAATTTACCTCAGCATCACTCTCGTTTATAAAATTTACCTTGGCGCTTAATAACTTTCCTGTGGACCTAACTTTGACTAATATATTTTCATTTAATTCGTTTTTATCGGATAATAGATTAATATTTTTTAAATTAATTTTCTTTTTTCCTAGATGTTCTCTTCCTCCAACAATTATCTCATTATTTTCTGCATCAATTTTAATTACATATAATGCCTCTTTGTCAGATACTTTAATTCCTTTTCTTTGACCAATAGTAAAATTTATAATTCCATCATGAACGCCTATTACTTCACCATTTAGATTTTTAATATTACCTTTTTTTAAGGAATCTGGCTTAAACTTTTTTATTACTGATGAATAGTCTCCGTTAGGAACAAAACATATATCTTGACTATCTGGCTTATCTGCAACATTTAAATTTAGTTTTTTAGCAATTTCTCTAGTTTCATTTTTTAACATTCCACCTAATGGAAATCGTAAATAATTTAATTGCTCTCTTGTAGTATTAAATAGAAAATAACTTTGATCTCTATTTTCATCTACTGCTCTATACATATTATTTTTTTCATTTATTGTTATATTTTTTACATAATGACCTGTAATCAAAGCATCAGCATTTAAATCTTTAGCAACTTCATACAAATCTTTAAATTTGACAGTTTGATTACACTGTACACATGGTATTGGAGTTTCTCCTTTTAAGTAACTTTCTACAAAATTATCAATAACACCTTGCTTAAATTTATCTTGGTAATAAAGAATTTTATGATCAATATCTAATTTATGAGCAACTCTTTTTGCATCTATAACATCTTGGCCTGAGCAACATACTTTTGATTTAACAACTTCTTTACTATCGTTGTATAGTTTTAATGTTATGCCGGTAACATTATATCCTTGCATTTTCATCAAACCTGCAACTGTAGATGAGTCTACACCACCAGACATAGCTACAATTACTTTTGTTTCAGACGGTTTCTTATCTAGTCCAATTGAGTTTAACTCTAAATTCATGTGGTGGTATTTATACTCATTTCTATTATAAGTAAAATCAAATGATTTTAGATTTTGAACCAGGTGATAAAGTTGTAAATCCTAATAATAAAGATTGGGGAATAGGACAAGTACAGTCAATTATTAAGGAAAAAGTAACTGTGAATTTCGAAAATGTAGGAAAAAAAGTTATCAATGCTAAAAATATAGAATTAGAAAAGTTAGAATAAATGAAACAAATCGAAATAAAAGCAACAATTGAAAAACTGATTGATACTTTTTTATATGCGGGAAAAGTTTCAATAGAATTAAGGAAAAAAGGGTTAATAAAAGAAATTAAGGAAGATAACACACCTGTTAGCAATGGTGATCTCGAAGTTAATAGAATTTTAACTGAAAAAATAAATTATTTAACTCCTCAAATACCTATTGTATCAGAAGAAACTAGTCATAATAAATCTAAAAAAGATTTAAAAAATTTTTGGCTAATAGATCCAATTGATGGAACTTATGATTACATTAATGATCTTGATGAATTTACTTTAAATGCTGGTTTAATTATAAATAATCGAGCAGTAGCAGGTATAATATATGCACCTGCTAAAAATAGATTATTTTATTCTTATGAGAAAGGTTATTCATTTGAAATTATTAACAATAAACATGTAAAATTAGACTGTTCAAAAATTTCAAATAATAAAATTAAATTTGTGTCATATTCAAATAAACTAAAACCTGAAATTGACAAAATATATCAATCAATGAATGTTACTGAATTTAAAAGGATGAAAAGTTCTTTAAAATTTTGTGTAATAGCATCAAATGAATACGACGGCTACGTTGCAGAGCCTAGAGCATGTGAATGGGATATAGCAGCTGGGCATGCTATTCTTGAAAATGCAGGAGGTATAGTTACAGATTTTGAGGGAAATGAAATACTTTACGGAAAAGAAAATTTTAAAAATCCCAGTATAATTTTGAAAAGAAATAAAAATATATAATGAGTGAACAATTAAGAATAATATTAATTATAATAATTTCTGTATCAATTTTTGGATTAATAATATTTGTGATGGTAAAAAACTATATCAAAAGCAAAATTCAGTATTATTTAGAAGAAAAGAATAAAAAATCTAAAGAAGATTTATAATTTTTAAATATTCTTCTTTATCTAGCTCCATTACTCTTCTGGAAACTTCAAAATCAAATCCAGATCTTGCCAATATACCAATATCTTTTTTATAGAATAGAGGTCTATTATCTTCAGTTCTTGAAGGACCAATTCTTTTTTTTTTACAAACTTTTATGGCTGAAAAAAAATCTTGATCTTCATTATTTTCATTAATTTGTTCAATTGTATTTTTTATGTATTTTTCTCCAACTCCTTTGTTTATTAAATAATTTCTAATCTTATTTATTGATGAACCTCTTTGGATCAGACTTTTTGCTTTTGTTTCTGAATAAAATTTATCATTTATAAATTTAGATTTTTCTAAATCTTCAGCTACAATCTCGATTAGATCTGAAATATTGCTTCTTTTAACGTTATCAACTTTAGATCTTAAATATTTCTTTAAAAGATATGTTTTTAGCTGTTGTTTTGATGGTGCAAATTTTTCTACATAATTAAGTGCAAAGTTGCGCATTTCATCAATTGTTGCTTTTAAGTTTTTTTTTTTATTTTTTATAGGAATCATTATTGCATTTAATATAATATAACCCTGATGATTGAACAAATATCTGCATTTTTTACATTAGAAATGATATATATGTGGTTGAATATAGGTGTAATACCTTTTTGGTTAATGCTTATTATTTTTCCTCAAACTAAAGTTTGTGGTTTATTTGTTACATCAATAATTCCAACATTTATTTTGGCAAGTGTTTATGCTTATCTATTATATAAATTCTTTTTTGCCGGATATGATTTTGATAAAAACTTTATTTTATATTTAAGTTTTTATGATCTTGCTGAGCTTTTTGAGAATAATGAGTTTTTAATTTTATTTTGGACGCACTTCTTGGCTATAAATTTGTTTTGTGGATCTTGGATTGTTAGAGATAGCCAGAGGTTTTATATGTCAAAAATTCTAGTCTTTTTTCCTTTAATAATCACATATTTTATTGGTCCTTTAGGATTATTTATATACTGGGTGATAAGAATTTTTTTCGCAAAAAGAATAAGTTTATTTGATTAATTTTTATTTCTCTACTTTAAAGCCACTGCTCTTCATTTGAGAAAAGCCACCGTCTATATGTGAAATTTTTTCAAACCCCATATCTTTCAATGATTTTGTAGCTAGTGCAGATCTTAATCCACCTGCACAAAATAAAACCATTTCTTTGTTCATATCTATCTTGCCTTCTTTAAAGTAAGGACTATCTGGATCCATCCAAAACTCTAACATTCCTCTAGGAATATGATGAGAATTTTCTATTCTTCCCATTTTCTCAAGTTCTCGAATATCTCTTATATCAATTAAATTGCATTTATCACTGTTTAACATCTCTAATGCTTCCGCTGGAGAAAGTGTCTTGATTTCTGTCAAAGCTTCTGCGACCAATGTTTGTGCTGATTTAATGCTCATAAAGGTTTAATACATCATTATAAATTTTAATCTACGAAAAAATATGCCAAATAAAGCTCCTAATTTCAAAATCCCATCAACCAATTCAAAACTTTTAGAGCTAAAGAAAATCAAAAGTAAATATAAAGTTTTATATTTCTATCCAAAAGATAATACACCAGGGTGCACAGTTGAGACAAAAGACTTCAATTCTTTACTTTCACAATTTAAAAAATTAGACTGTGAAGTTATTGGTATTTCTAAAGATAGTATGGAAAGTCATGAAAAATTTAGAGATAAATTTAAAATTAAGTTTGATTTGGTAGCAGACGTAAAAAAAGAAGCGATTAAAGCATACAAAGTTTGGGGTAAAAAAAAATTCATGGGTAGAGAATTTATGGGATTAATAAGAAGTACATTTTTATTAAAAGATGACAAAATTATTAAAGAGTGGCGTTCAGTAAAAGTTAAAGACCACGCAAAAGAAGTGTTAGAATTTTTAAAAACAGTTTAATAAAAAAAGGCCCCATTTACGGGGCCTTTTTAGTTTAACTTAAGGGAGGGAGTTAAATTTAGTCTCTTATAGCGTAAGCTATTACACCAGTTTCAGTTACGTCTGTACCTTTCAGTTCAGCCTCTTTACTTAATCTGATACCCATAGTGTTTTTCATAATTGCCCATACAATGTATGATACTACAAAAACAAATGCGTTGATCGAGATTACACCGATTAACTGTGCACTAAAGTTTGCATCAGAGTTTGTTAGTGGAACAGCTAATGTTCCCCAAACTCCTGCAAATAAGTGAGCAGGTATTGCACCAACAACATCATCAATCTTAAATGAGAATAATAGTTTTGTTCCAAACACTACTATCAATCCACCGATTGCACCGATGAATATTGCTGCTATAGGTGCTGGCGCTAATGGTTCAGCTGTTATTGCAACTAATCCACCAATCGCACCATTAAGCATTTGAACTACATCAGTTTTACCATACATTAATCTAGTAATTACTGCTGCTGCTAAAACACCACCACACGCTGCTAAGTTTGTATTAATAAATATATTAGATACTGCTACCGCATCATCGAAAGTTCCCATAGCAAGCTGTGAACCACCGTTGAAACCGAACCAACCTAACCATAAAATAAATACTCCAACTGTTACCAAAGGTATAGAAGAAGCTGCAAATGGTCTCATTGGTTTTGCTTCACCTGATTTAGCAAATCTTCCTGTTCTCGCACCTAACAACATAGCTCCTGCTAATGCTGCAGCACCACCAGTTGAGTGTACAAGAGTTGAACCAGCAAAATCAGAGAAACCTAAAGCGGCTAACCAGCCACCACCCCACTGCCATCCCATGACAATTGGATAAATGATTCCTGATAAAATTGCTGCAAATAAGAAGAAAGGCCATAATTTAATTCTTTCTGCTAACGTACCAGATACAATTGATACTGTTGTTGCACAGAATACCATTTGGAAATACCAATCCGAACCATCTGCATATCCTGTATCAACAGCACTTGCATCAGACCAAGGAGTGAATGTTCCTATATAGCCACCTTCTGGAATTCCATATGCTAGATTATAACCTACCATCCAGAACATAATTCCAGCGATTGAAAATAATCCTATATTTTTTGCACAAATTACAGATACACTTTTTGAAGTTACCATTCCTGATTCTAGCATCGCAAATCCGCAAGCCATAAACATGACAAGAAAACCACAAACTAAAAATAGAAATGTATTAAAAATAAATCCAACTTCTGCAGAGACTGTAGATTCGGCATAACCTACACTTGTCATATTTAGTAAGAAAAACAAACTTACTAAAGGACCGACAAGTTTTTTTAAATGTTTAGTCATTTAACCTCCATTGTTAAAAAGAGGTTCTTATAATTTTAAAATAAATAAAAACTAATGATTGTTGTTAAAAATAGATATGCAGATTTTGCATGTAGAAACAGCCTTTATCAAGAATTTTAGCATTCCTGATAAAGGCTGTTAAATGAGATTTACTTGTTAAATACTTCTTTAAGTGCTTTAGCAGGTAAAAACTTTACCTTTTGAGAAGCAGCGATTTGGATTTGCTCTCCAGTTCTTGGATTACGTCCAATTCGGGCTTTTCTTTTAGCCACTTTATATGTACCAAAACCTGCAATCTTTACAGAATCGTCGTTTTTCAACGCATCTAGTATAGTATTCGTAATAGTATCAAAAGTACGCTCTGCATCAGCTTTACTTTGATTTAACGAACCAGCTAGCTTTGCTACTAATTGTTTTTTGTTCATTTTAGCTCCGGTTTTAAAGGTTTATGAAACTATACTTAACAAAATCATTGATAATTCAAGCTTTTTTTTAGTATATATTTTTTTTTGAACAACAATATATAGTGGTAAAAAAAGTCAATAAATACAATGTTTTTTTAGCTATTAAAAAAACCTTAAAATAAGCCTAAATCTTTAAGGTCGTTAAATGTTGCGAAAAACATCAAAGATAACAACAAAAACATTCCGATTCGAAAAAAGCCTTCCTGAGTTTTTTGACTTAAAGGACGACCTAAAACTTTTTCAAATGCGTAAAACATGAGATGTCCTCCGTCTAATAAAGGTATGGGAAACAAGTTAATTAATCCTAAACTTATTGAAATATAAGCCATCATACTGACAAAAGGTATAATTCCAAATTCTGCAACTTGGCCAGAAATTTTTGCTATTCTTATAGGACCACCCAATTGAGAGCTGTCCCCTGCTCCTGTAAACATTGATCCAAGATATTTAAGTGATGAAGTTGTTACAAAATAAACTTCATTAAATGATTGAAGTAAAGCTTGTGCAGGTCCAAGTTTTTTGTGTGTTATTTGATTGTTATAAGGACTAAGTTTAATACCTACCATCCTTTTCTTTAATTTGTTTCCTAATTCATCAACACTATCAACAAAATTTGGTTTAACTTTTAAAATTATCTCCTGTTCATATCTTGAAACTTTAAAATCGATAAATTCTGATGTTGACATTGCTATTAATTTAGAAACATCAAGAATACTCTCTACTTTTGAATTATCAATTTCAATAATAACATCATTTTTTTGCATACCAGCAACTTCTGCTGGACTATCTTTTAATACTTCATCAATTACAGCTGGTGTAAAATCTTTACCTGCAAACATGTATATGAAAGTAAAAATGACTAAAGCTAATATAAAATTAGCCAATGGTCCTCCGGCAACAATTAATGCTCTTTGGTAAAGAGGTTTTGTTACAAACAATTTATGTTGGTCTTCTTTGCTATATTTTTTTAGTAGCTCCTCTTGATCTGCTTGTGAAAATACATTCCTATCTCCGAAAAATTTTACATAACCACCCAGTGGTATCCAACAAACTTTCCATCTTGTCCCTGATTTATCATTCCATCCAAATAATTCCCGACCAAAACCTATCGAAAAATCTGTTACACCAACACCATATCTTTTTGCAAAATAATAGTGTCCATATTCATGAATGAAAACAACAACAACGATTAATACAATAAATGGTAATATAAAATTGAGCATTTATTAAATTATACAATAATTATGTTTTTAATAAACATCAATTATTTCAATTTCCATGCAATTATTGGTGATAAAGTTGCCGCAATAAAAGAACAAAATAAAAGAGATTGAGAAATATACGACGGTGCTAAATCCATTGGCAAAATTATGCCAAATAATATTGATTTAGAAAAATCAGGACTTGGAAAAAATAATAGTCCTGCAATTAATCCTATTAATATAGAAACATATGCATTTTTTTCATCATAAGATTTAGAATAAAAAGTATAAAAAACACTTAAAACAGCCGCACAACAAAATAAATCTGCTATTAAGAATAAATAAAGAATACTAAATCCTTTTGATGCAACAAAAAAAGCTATGACCGAAAGAAAAATAACAAATTGTTTTGAGATATTTAAATGATTATTTTTTAAATTTAACACCTTATCTACATCTACTATTACCAAACTTGAAATAGCATTTATTAAAGTATCAATACTGCTTATTGTTAAAGAGATAGCTAAAATTATTACAATGACTGAAAATATTATTAAATTTTCTTTTAATAAAATTGAGAAAAATGCAAGATCAGGTATGACATTAGTATCTTGGGAGATAGCCACTAAACCACTAAATCCCATAAAAAAGACTATTGGTAATATTATTAAAAATGAAAATATTAAACTTTTTTTTAAAACTTCGTAATTTTTTGCAGCATAAACTCTCTGCCAATTACCTTGATGAAAAAGATTAGTTGCAGCAACAGCTATAAAGAAAGTTAAACCTGCAGTATAATTTGGAAGATAACTAAAACTTAACAAATGCGGATTATTATTTTTAATAATTTCAAAATTAAATTCGTTTGTTTCAATTGAGGTAATAAAAATTAAACTAATTACTAAAAGTCCTGTAAATACAAAAAATTGAATATTATCTGTGATTAAAGATGCTCTTAACCCTCCATACAATGTGTAAAGTAACGAACATGATATTACTATTAAAGAGGTAATCCACAATTCAGTACCAGATATGTAATTAATTAAAAAAGCTACAGCAGTAACTTCGGCAATTAAAAAGATTGTCATATAAAAAATAGAAAAAACTAAAATAAGTTTATAAAGATTTGGTCCAAATCTTAATCTTATTATTTCAATAATACTTTTGCCTTGCGGATAACTAGTTCTAAATTTTTTACCAAGATAAATTAAAATAAAAAGTGGAAATGCAGTTCCTAGCGAATAGCCAATTACTGCACCAATTCCTCCCCATGTTGCTGCTGATGCGGGTCCAAATAAAATCCAAGCACCAAGTGCTGAAGCAACAAGACTTGTTGTTAAGGATAAAGTTCCAATCGAACGGTTTGCAACTAAATAATTATTAAGTCCTTTAAATTTTTTTGAAAAATAAATTCCAACAAAAACAAATATTAAAGAAATTGAAATAATTAATATTATTGCTGATGATTGATTGATTATATTTAAATTATTCATTTTCCCTTTCTGAATTACCGGACAGGTTCTAAGGGTATTTCTCAGCCTTCTGGCACCCCATTTACAACTTATTTCAAAGATTAAATGAAATCAATTATTAACTTAGCGCTACTAACAAGAATTAAAGCGTAAATGATATTATAAAATAAATTTTCCTCAATTATTTTAAGTAATTTGTAACCTATAAAAATTCCAATAAGCGCTAGGGGAAAGAGAGTAACTGATTGATATAAAGTATCAAAATTCATCATAGATAAATAAACATACAGAGGAAGCTTAATTAGATTAACACAACTAAAAAAAATAATTCTTGTGCCAACATAAATTTCTTTTTTCATTCTTAGTGGAAGCAAATAAAGACTTGTTGGGGTTCCTCCCGCATGAACACAAAAACTTGAAAAACCAGCAATGGATGAACAAATAGCCCCTTTAAAAAAGTTTTTTTTTGCCGGTATAGTTTTTTCTTTTTTAAATAAAAAATAATGACCAGAAAATAAAAAACCCATTATTCCAACAATTAACTTAAGCAAATCCTCAGAAAAATAAGTAAATGTAAATGAGCCAATTATTATTCCAATAGCTGCAAATGGAACTATTAATTTAAGTGTTCCAAAATCAAACTCTCTTCTAAATCTATAAACTGCAATAATGTCTGAAAAAATTAATATTGGTAAAATAATTGCAAGTGCTTGATTTAATGGCATTACTACTGTCATTAATGGAACTGAAATTAATGATATTGATCCACCTAAACCTGATTTAGCAATTCCATATAATACGATAGCTGGAAAAACGCTAACAAAGAATAATAAATTTATCTCCATTATAAATTAGAAATATAGTAATAAAGATAAAACCACTAATATTAAAACTAATATGATGACAGCTATGTAATTGAGTTTAATTTTAAATTTGCTTAATAAAAATTCATTAATTTTTTCCCAGAAAATAATAATTAAAATTAATAGTACCGCTGGAAGAATAAATTTAATCATAAATCTATTTACATCAAAAAATACATCAATCCAAATATAACAAGTATAATTATTATCCAAATTGAAAAATTAGATATCAATTGTTTAATATTTGAGTTTGATCTGAGAAAATTAGGTAGAACTAATATTAAGACTAATATTAAAAATATTGCAGGAATTATCTGGTCAACAGTCAAATTAATTTTTTATATTATAACCTTTTTTAAGTATAATTGAGACAAGAGTTACACATACAATTAAAAATATAAACATTGTTGAAATACTTATCCAAATATCAAAATCAGAAACTCCATAAAATGCAAACCTCAACCCATTAATTAAATATACAACAGGATTAAAATAAGTGACTGTTTGCCAGAAACTTGGGAGCATATCTAGCGAATACAAACTTCCACCTAAGAATACCATTGGTGTTATGACAATTGTTGGTATTATAGACATTTGCTCGAAATTTTTACTAAGAAGTCCAATTAAAAACCCAAACAAAGCAAAAGTAAAAGCAACTAGAATTAATAAGAAAATCATTAGTAAAGGAAACTTTACATTTACTTCTGCAAAAAAAAGTGAAGTGCAGAAAATTACTGCAGCAACAATTAAGGTTTTAGTTGCACCTGCACCAACATAAGCAATTACAATTTCTACAGTAGAAATTGGAGCTGCTAAAATTTCATAAATTGTTCCATTAAATTTAGGAAAAAAAATTCCAAAAGAAGTGTTACTGATAGATTGCGTTAATAATGTTAACATCAATAATCCTGGAACAATATAAGAGCCATAACTAATGCCATCAATTTTTTGTACATAATCCCCGATTACCGAGCCGAATACTATAAAGTATAATGAAGTAGATAAAACTGGAGAAAGAAGAGATTGTATTAATGTTCTTCTAAATCTATCCATTTCATGAAAATAAATTGCTCTTAATGCGTAAAAATTAATCCTCATTATTTTCCTTTACCAATGTCACAAAAATCTTTTCAAGATTATTTTGCTCTGTTTTTAAATCTCTCATCCTCAAACCTGCATTTTTTAAATCTTGAAGCATCTTTGTAATACCTGTTCTTTCAGCATGTAAGTTATAGTTGTAAATTAATGAATAATTATCATTAGATATTGATAGATTATATTCATTAAGTTCTGCTGGAATTTTTTCGACTTTATCTTGTAATTCAATGGTTAATTTTTTATGACCCATCTTTTTTAATAAATCTATTTTATTATCAACAACAATGATTTCTCCTTGATTAATTACAGCAACTCGGTCTGCGATTGCCTCTGCTTCTTCAATATAGTGTGTTGTTAATATTATAGTTACTCCTGTTTTCCTTAATCCCTCTACAACTTTCCACATATCTTTTCTCAATTCTACATCAACGCCTGCTGTTGGTTCATCAAGAAATAATATCGAAGGTTCATGAGATAATGCTTTTGCTATCATTACACGTCTTTTCATTCCTCCTGAAAGCTGATTTAACCTTAAATCTTTTTTATCCCATAAACTAAAATCTTTTAGAACTTTTTCTATATGTTGGGGGTTTGGCTTTTTTCCATATAAGCCTCTTGAATATGAAACATTGTTAAACACTGTTTCAAATTGTTCTAGTGAAATTTCTTGGGGGACCAGTCCTATTCTTGATCTTGTTTCTCTATAATCTTTTATAATATCAAAACCATCTACTGTAATTACTCCAGAAGTTGGTTTAACTATACCACATACAATACTTATCAGTGTAGTTTTGCCAGCTCCATTTGGTCCAAGCATAGCAATAATTTCACCTTGCTTTATATTTAAATTAACAGTTTTTAAAGCGTTAAATCCATTGTCGTATACCTTTGAAAGGCTATCAATTGTTATTAAATCTTTAGTCATTATCTGAGGTCTTAATTTGATATAGAGATGTTTTTAGTGACAAGCAATATTATATTTTTTTAATCTCCAATAATTGTATGGCCATGGAGTTAAAAATCCAACTAAAAGCATTATTGGTACTACCCACCAATTTAAAATAGCTCCACCTGTTAAAATTACATCTGTGAGGTTCATGGCTATTTCCATACTGACCATAGATATAAAGCTCATACCAAGCGCAGTCTTTAATGCTTTGGAAAAATCAAGTTTTTGTCTTAGTAAAATTATAGTTTCTAAAATAATACTTGTAATCAAACCATTTATAATTGCTAAAGTCATGATGGCTAAAACAGGCCAGGGAATTCCTGTTATCTGAAAATACAATATAGTTCCAAAGTCACCAATTGCACAGCCTAGTAAACACCAAGCAGTATTTTTTGCGCTTCTTTTCCAAGTATGCTTGCATGACCAATTAAAATTAATTGCTTCTGAACTCATTGTTTGCTCATTTCTAAATGATATTCATAAATATCATCTTTCCAATAAGATTTAATGTACGAAAGAATGTTATCAATACCTTCATCACTTATTTTGTCACCAAAACCCATCATCTTGCCTTCATAATTTTTTATCAATTTAGCAAATCCATACTTTATCATTCTATGTAGTAACTCATCTGTATGATGCCAAGTATGACCAGTTCCATTTAAAGGCGGTGCTTTTCTATGCCCATCTTCATCTAAACCTTGCCAATTTGTAGCTCCAGCTAAATTTGCTTGGTGACAAGAAACACAATATTGATTGTATAATATCTTGCCATTTTTAATTGCTTCTAATGAATCTCTAGTTATGGGGTAGTGCGAATGAGAGAAAGCAGTATCTGCATAAAATAAAACAATAAAAATAAAAAAATACTTTTTCATTAGTGTGGAGCCCTATATCTGCTATGACAAGCTTTACAGCTCGACCACATATATTGTTTCAAAGCTGCTCTAAAATCATCTTGGTCTTCGATAATTGAAGCTAGCTTTATCATTTGATCAGATGATTTTTTCATTAGAGCATTAAATTCATCTTTTTCTTCCCAAATAATTGGTAAAGCCTCTGTTCCGTGTCCCTCTTTTGTATTTTCTGGAAATAAATTTAGTAATTCTAAATAATTATCACTCATTCTAATCATCAGTTTTTTTGAGTCCTCAATTTCAACTTCGTTAAGTAAAATACTAATTCTTTTTGCTAGTTTATAATTTTGACTGAATAAAGACTTTCTTTTCTTTATAATGTCTTTTGCGCTTTCTTCTGATAAAACATTAGAATTAAATGAAAAAGAAAGTGCTACAATAAACATTATTTTGAAAATATTATTTATTTTTATAAAATAGCTCATGTCTGACAGTATAACATTACAATATAGTTGGTTAGCTAAATTTTTCCATTGGTTCACTTTGCTCCTTCTAATTGCTCAGATACCAATGGGGTTTATTTTGGTCAGATTAGATTTTTCGGATTTAAGAATAACTATTGAAAATGTACATGTAATTGTAGGAATATCCATATTTTACATAACCTTATTTAGGTTAATTTATAAATTTTTTAGCAAGTCCCCAAAACTAATGCCTGAGGCATTCTTTGGACAAAACTTGATTGCGAAATTGAATCATTTCGCTCTTTATGTCGCACTTTTAACAATAACAACATCAGGAATTTTAAAAAAGCTATTTAATGGTGAAAAACTAAATTTTTTTATTTTTAAATTAAGGATTGAAGATAACTTTGATTTAGCAGATCAATTTTACAATGTTCATGTTATTTCAAATTATACATTAATAGTTTTAATCTCATTGCATATTTTAGCAGTTTTGTTTCATCAAATATTTTTGAAAGAAAACATCTTGAAAAGAATGACCAGATAATTAAATAAAGCTCATGAAAAAATATTTTGTCTTTCTAATTTTATTCTTAATACCAAATATCTCATTTGGTTTTGAAAAAACTACAAATTTTGATCTGAAAAAATTATTAGAAATTCAAAAATCTGGTAAAACAATTGTTATTAATTCTTGGAACGAATATTGTTCAACATGTGCAGCACAAACAAAAGTTTTCGATCAAGCAATGAAAGACTTTAAAGATGTTGAGTTTTTATTTTATGAGCAAACAGAACATGAAGATATTGCTAAAGCTTTAGCTGTTAATTATTGGACCACAATAGTAGTTTTTAAAGGTGAAAAAGAAGTAGCGAGAGAAATTGGTTTAACTGACAAAGATCAAATATACAATCTTATAAGTAAAGGTATATAATTCCTTTTTACCTCCCCTTTCGAGGAGGTGAATTCAACAAAAAAGAGAGAAATAAATGAATGTTAAATTCAGGAATAATTTTTTAAATTATAGCTGCTATATAGAATTAATTTTTTTTTTGTCAATTTACTAAAAAGTAAGAGAAAATAGGGATTTTAGTTAAGCAAAGCTTTGTGAGCTGGTAAATAATCGTGGCCAAATACATCTGCTACAGCTTTATGAGTAACGCCTCCTTTAAATACATTTAATCCTGCTTGAAAATTTTGATCATCATTTAAAGCTTTTAAGTAACCATCTTTTGCTAATTTAGATAAAAAAGGAAGTGTTGCTTTATTTAAAGCAATTGTTGATGTTCTAGGAACGCCACCAGGCATGTTAGCAACGCAATAATGAATTACATCATCTATTATAAAAGTTGGTTCTGCAAAGGTAGTTGGTTTACTGGTTTCAACACATCCTCCTTGATCAATTGCAACATCTACAATCACTGATCCCCTTTTCATTTTTTTTAACATATTCTTTGTAACTAATTTTGGTGCCTCAGCACCTGGTATCAAAACACCACCTACTAACAAATCACATTCGGAAATTAATTTTTCTAAATCAGTTTTATCACTTAAATTAGGTATTATTTTATCTCCAAACATTTGGGTAAGTTCGTTTAATCTTTTTTCAGATTTATCTACAATATTAACTTTGGCTTTCATGCCTGTTGCAATTATAGCAGCATTTTCTCCTACTACTCCACCTCCAAGTATAACTACATTTCCAGGCTCTACACCAGGAGCTCCTCCTAACAAAAGACCACGGCCTTTTTGATTTTTTTCTAAACAATGTGCACCCGCTTGTACTGACATTCTTCCAGCTACTGCACTCATTGGTGCTAACAAAGGAAGTCTTCCGTTATTATCTGTGACTGTTTCATAAGCGATGCATATTGATTTGCTGTCTATTAAACCTTGTGTCAGTTCCTTGGCTGCAGCAAGATGAAGATATGTAAAGACAACTTGATTTTCTCTTATCATTCTTACTTCGCTAGATTGTGGCTCTTTGACTTTAACAATGATGTCGGAGTCGTTAAATATATCTTCAGCTGTATTAACTATTTTTGCTCCACT
This sequence comes from uncultured Pelagibacteraceae bacterium, assembly GCA_902633125.1. Lineage (GTDB taxonomy): Bacteria > Pseudomonadota > Alphaproteobacteria > Pelagibacterales > Pelagibacteraceae > Pelagibacter. Next base: position 30,386 of record CACPEZ010000003.1, on the reverse strand, counting down.
TGATACGTAATGATCGTTTTCAAATCCTGCTTCAAAACCTCCATTATTTTCAATTAAAACTTCGTGGCCATTAGAAGTTAATGTCTTTACACTTTCGGGAGTGAGTCCAATTCTATTTTCTTGAGGCTTTATTTCTTTTGGAACCCCGATTTTCATAGAATTAAATTAATTTTTTTTGCTTTTTGAATAGTTTGTAATACCAGTTCTTAGTTTCTCGATTATTTCATCAATATGTTTTTTTTCACAGATAAACATTGGAGCAATAATTAAACAATCTCCAGTCGCTTTAAAGTTAACTCCTGCATCATAGCAGTGTTTGAAACATGTAAATCCTGCTGCGCCAGGTTTTTTATGCATTTTAATATCAATACCACCCATCATTCCATAACCTCTTATGTTATCAACAACATCAATATCTTTTAAAGACATTAAACCTTCTTGGAAATATGGAGATAAATTTTTTGCTCTATTAAAGATATCATCTTTTTCAAAAATATCTTGAACCGCTAAGCCTGCAGCTACTGAGACAGGAATTCCAGAGTAAGTGTAACCATGAAATAATTCTATTGTTCCTTTTGGAGATCCATCCATAACTGTGTCATAAATTTCTTCTTTACACGCAACTGCACCTAAAGGACTTATTCCATTTGTTGTAGCTTTAGCCATTGTAATAATATCTGGAGTAACACCGTATTCTTGCGATGCAAATGGTGAACCTGTCCTTCCCCATCCTGTGATAACTTCGTCAAAAACTAATAAAATACCATGCTTATCACAAATTTCTCGTAACCTTTGCAAATAACCTTTTGGTGGAACTAATGTTCCTGTTGATCCAGCAATTGGCTCAACAATACAAGCTGCTATGTTCTCTGATCCAAAATTTGTACAAATTCTCTCTAGATCTTCAGCCATCTCTGCGCCAGTTTCAGGTTGACCTGAAACAAATTTATGTTCTGGTAAATGTGTATGTCTCATGTGAAGAACACCTGGCATCAAAACATTGGCAAATGTTTTCACGTTGTTAATCATTCCGCCAACAGAAGTAGCTCCGATATTCATTCCATGATAGCCTCTTTCTCTTCCAACAAACCTAAATCTATGTCCTTCACCTCTTGCTTTATGATATGCAACTGCAATTTTTATTGCAGTCTCAACAGCAGTAGATCCACAAATTGTATAAAAAATTCTATTTAAATTTCCTGGCGTATGTTTTGAAATTTTTGTTGCAAGTTCAAATGAACCTCCAAAACCTTGTTGAAATGGTTGAGCATAGTCTAATTTTTTTAATTGATTTGTAATTGCGTTAATAATTTCCTCTCTTCCATGACCTAAAGGATTACAAAATAATCCCGAGCTTGCATCTATCTGAGTTTGACCTTGATGATTTTTTAAATATACACCTTTTGCTTCTACAATTAATCTTGGAGATTCTTTAAAGTCTCTATTAGATGTAAATGGCATCCAATGTTCATTTAAAGAATTCGGTATTTGAGGTTTTTCTGAACTCATAATTAAGTTTTGATTCATAGACTAATTATATAAATTAACCAGTAAATTTTAGTCATACTTGCTATGTTAAAAGACCGCAACTATAGGTTGTAACTTATAACTTTTGAAGCCTGTGTAATTTATTCATCATTTACTTAAAAGAAAATTTAAACTTAAATATCAATAATTAAATTTAATTAACAGGAGATGAAATGAAAAAAATAATTAGTTTCATTTTAGGAAGTTTATTTGCTCTAAACTTAACAATCACAGCAGCAAACTCTGCTGCGAACGAAGTTAGAGTTGCATACTTTCTAGAGTGGCCAAGTCCAAATTTAGAGGACATGCAAAAAAAGAATTTTGCTAAAGCTTTAGGAGTTCCAGTAAAATGGACAAACTTCACAAATGGTGGAGCAATGACAGATGCAATGTTAGCAGGAGATATTGATATTTCTTACTCACAAGGTTTGGTACCATTTATTAATGCTGTAAAATCAAATGCGCCTATCAAATTAGTTGATATCGCAATGGAATATGGAATGGGTGGAACAACTTGTGTAACATCTAATGCATCAGGAATAACAAAAGCGAACGCAACAGAATTAGAAGGTAAAAAAGTTGCTGTTCCGTTAGGTACTATGGCTGAGTACGTTTTTGACGAAAGTATGAAAGTTGTTGGAGCTGACAGAAGCAAAATGGATATTATCCAAATGGACCCTGAAGAAGGAGCAGCTGCATTAGTAAGTGGAGATGTAGTAATGGCATGCCTATTTGGTGGTAATTCTATCAAAGCTGCGGTTGCTGTAGGATCAAGACTTTTAACTGTTCAAGAAGCAAGAGATGCAGGTATTTTAGGAATAGATATTACTTCTGTAACAGACAAGTTTATGAAGGAAAATCCTGGAATGTTGAGAACTTTTATTGAAGTAACTCATGAAGCAAATGAAAGATATAGAAATGGAAAAAGCGATATGAATTCTATGTCAAAAGCTTCAGAAATGAAAATTGCTGATATGAAAGATACTTTAAGTGGTTTCAAATTCTTAACTCCAGAAGAAACTAAAAAATCTATGGAAAGCGGAAACTTAGATGCATTCTTGAAAGGAATGGGAACTCCAGGTGGAGCGGTAGACACTAGTTTCTTACCTTTATAATTTAAAGATTAGAATAATTAAATAGGCGCCAATTTTATTGGTGCCTATTTTTTTAAGTAAATATTTTATATAAAGTCAGCTAATGAGTGATTTAATATCTCAAAATCTAAACATGATTTTCAAAACTCCAAAAGGAGAGACCGTTCATGCTCTAAAAGATTTAAATTTCAAATTAAAAAAAGGAGAACTTCTAACAGTTCTTGGACCTTCTGGTTGTGGAAAAACAACTTTGTTAAATATTGCAGCTGGTTTCTTAAGACCAACATCTGGAAATATAACTTTGAACGGTAAAGAAATTGACGGACCTGGAGTTGAAAGAGGTATGGTTTTTCAACAAGGTGCATTATTTGAATGGTTGACTGTTGCAGAGAACGTCAACTTTGGTCTTAGAATGAAAAAAAAAGATCCTATAGAAACTTCAAAAAAAGTTGATGAGTGGTTGGAAATTGTTGGCTTAAAAGGATTTGGAAATACCCCAACATATCAATTATCTGGAGGAATGCAGCAAAGAGTAGCTCTTGCAAGGTGTTTAATCAATGATCCTGATTTGATTTTAATGGATGAGCCTTTAGGTGCTCTTGATGCTCTAACAAGAGAAAAAATGCAATCTTTAGTTTTGAAAATTTGGAAAGAAACTGGAAAAACAATTATTTTAATTACGCACTCAGTTGAGGAAGCACTACTGCTTGGTGAAAGATTGTACGTAATGGCACCAAGACCAGGTAGGATACATAAAGAATATAATCTTCCATTTGCAGAGATGGGCTTAAAAGAAGATTTAAGAGAAATAAAAAAAAATAAAGATTTTTCATCAAAAAGAGAAGAAATTTTATCCATGATTTGGAACATGGAGGAAGAAATTATGGGAAAAGAAAATTAAATGTTTACTCAAATAATAACAATATTAATTCTCGTATCAATTATCGGGTGCATACTTTATGGAAGACGTTTAATAAAAACTGAAAAAGTTGATGCAGTTTTTGGAAATCCAGAAAGAGCAAAAGGTGGAACTCATTGGATAATTGTCGGAAGCAGTGCAATATTGTTAGTTTGGCTTTATTATTCTTGGGATATTGCAAAAGGATTTTATCCAAAATCAGCAAATGAATTATGTCAGGTCGCAAAAATAAATGAGTCTTTATTAGGATTAAAATATCAATTTCCAATTGAAGAAAGAGAATTCAAAAGTACTTCAATAATAAAAATAGAAAATAAAAATCTTAAAAAAATAAGTTTAGAAATTCAAAATTCGCCAGATTTAAGCAACATACAGAAAACTGCATTAGTTGGTTTTATTAATAAAACAAACAAATTAATTCCATTGCTTACTAACGATAATCTAATGGAGATTAATACAAAAATAAAAATAGATGAGATGACTGATGAAATTAGATTGTTAAGCACTAATTTTCAAAAGAAAGATTATCCATTTGAAACACAAGAGCAAAAAAATGAAAGACAAAAAGCAATTGCTGATCAAGGAAGCTGGGGCATAGTAACTGTAAGTGCCGGAACAGGATCAATAGAAAATACTATTGAAGTGCCTTTAGTGCCTGAAACAGATAGAGGGTTGAAATTTCACGCTGCAGCTGAACAATTAAAAAAAATTAATGATAAATTTTTTAAATTAAGAAACCATAATCCTCAATTCAAAAATGCAATAAAAGAACTTAAATCAGAGATAAAATTATATAGAAAAAATTTAGATGACACTGAAGAAGTGGCATCTACTTACGCAAAAAATATTGTAAAAATTGCAAGAAGAATTGAATTTGCAAGTATTTATCCTCCAAATGCTCTTAATGAAATGCAAAATGCAATTATTGAATTTGATAATCTTCAAAAAACTGAGCAAGGGGGTTTAAGACTAATTGATATTCTTTTATTCCCTGCAGGAACTATCGTTGCAAGTGGTCCCAGTTGTTCTGAGCAAGGTTCAGGTAGATGGTTACCAAAACCCTCCGATACACTTAATAAATTTATTTTAATGTCTAAGCCAAGTGTAGGTTACAAAAATATCCCACTTCTTTGGATTGATATGATGGATGTAAGCCAGATAATTGGCTTTATATTGCCAGACTGGATAGCCGATGTTTTGCCTGGAGAATATCCGGTTCACACTAAAGACGGTGTGGTTAAGCAAAATTTTAAAGGTAAAGTTTTAAAAATTGTTACTGGTGATTTTAAATTATTTAAAATCCCTGTTCCCTATGGTCATATCTGGGATTCATTTTTAAGAGTATTTTTAGGGTTAGTTTTTGGAATATTGATTGGTGTACCATTAGGGCTTTTCATGGGTTTAAATAGATTTGCTAAAGGCTTCTTTGATCCATTAATTGAACTTTACAGACCAGTTCCACCACTTGCATGGGCACCTTTGATTATTTCTGTTCTTGGAATTGATAATACTGGAAAAGTATTTTTATTATTTATGGTCTCATTATCTATAATGATTATTTCAGCTAGAGCCGGAGCATCAGGCACGCAGTTATCTAAAATTCATGCAGCACATTCTCTTGGTGCTTCTAAAAGACAGATACTTAGATATGTTATTTTTCCAAATTCTTTACCTGAAATTTTAACAGGTATTAGAGTAGCCGTCGGTATGTGCTGGGGTACTTTAGTTGCAGCAGAATTTTTAGCAGGTACAACTGGAATTGGATTTGTTGAAAATGTTGCCAAAAAGTATTTTCAATATGAAGTAATTTGGATCACAATTTTTATTATGGGTATGTTGGGTCTTCTATTTGACGTAACTTTGAGAAAAATTATAGATAAGACAATTCCTTGGAGAGGAAAAGGTTAATCCTTAATCGTCGAGTAAGCGTAATTCTTTTTCGTCGAAATTTAAATAAACGTTTTCTCCAACATTAAATATTTCATTGGTATCACTAGAAACAACATAAATCTTACCGACTTTTGAATTGACTATATATTGATAACTATTTCCAACGAATGACGCGTTATTAACAGATGCATGTATTGAGTTTTCTTCAGGACTTTTTGAAATAGTTATTTTTTCTGGTCTTAAAGAGACAGAAACTGAACTTTCTAATTTTTGATCACTTTCTATATTAATTTTCATTTCTGCTAATTGAATCTCGTAAATATTATTATTTTGATTAATGATTTCAGCTTTAACAACATTTGCGTCTCCTATGAAGTTAGCTACAAATTTAGTTTTAGGAAAGTTATACAATTCTTTTGGGCTACCCTGTTGAGCAATAATTGCATTGTTCATTACAATTACTTTGTCAGAAATTGCTAATGCTTCCTCTTGATCATGAGTTACATAAATTGTAGTTACTCCAAGTTTTTGTTGAATTTCTCTAATATCCTCTCTTACTTGTCTTCTTAATTTTGCATCTAAATTAGATAAAGGCTCGTCAAAAAGTAGAACCTTGGGTTTCAGCACAATTGCTCTTGCAACAGCTACCCTTTGTTGCTGACCTCCGGATAGCTCTGAGGGCATCCTATTTTCATAACCTTCTAAATTAACTAACTTAAGAGTTTCTAAAGACTTTTCTGTAAATTCTTCTTTTGGAACATTTATCATCTTTAAACCATACGATACATTTTCAAGCACACTCATATGTGGAAACAAAGCATAAGATTGAAATACCATAGATACATCTCTATCTGTCGCTGGTAATAATGTTACATCTTCATTTTCTACTAAAATTTTACCACTAGTAGCTCTTTCTAGACCAGCAATAATTCTTAAAGAAGTAGTTTTTCCGCATCCAGAGGGGCCTAGCAATGTAGTCAGTGTTCCTGCTTCAAAAGTACAACTCACATTATCAACAGCAACAGTCTGATTAAATTTTTTTGTAATATTTTCAAATTTTACTTCTGCTTTTTTCATTATCCAAAATTTCCTTGTAATATTCCTGCTGTTTCTTCTCTTCTTCCTAATTTTCGTTTACCTATTATTAATTGCATTAATGTTATTGTAAATAACATAACAACAATTAATGCAGAAGAATAAACAATTGCTAGACCATAATCATTGTTTTCTAATCTTCCTAATATATATGAGACAGCTAAATCATAATTAGCACTAACAAGGAATATAACAGCACTAATTGCCGTCATTGCTCTAACAAAACTAAAAACTAAAGAAGCAGTAATTGCAGGTTTAAGCAATGGAAGAATTACATTCCTAAAAGTTTGAGAACTAGATGCATTTAATGTTGATGATGCTTCATCTAAATGAGGATCTAATTGATTCATTGAAGCTATACCTGCCCTAACCCCAACCGGCATATTTCTAAATACAAAAGCGATTACCAAAATAATTCCTGTTCCTGTAAGTTCAAGTGGCGGAACATTAAACGCAAAAACGTAACTCACACCAATAACACTTCCAGGTATTGCAAAACTTAACATTGTACCGAATTCGAAAGCATTTTTTCCTTTAAACTTGTGTCTTGTAAGAAGATATGCTGTTAAAATACCTATTGCAGCAGTAGGAAATGATGAAATTAATGCTATCGCAAAAGTAGTGTTAAAAGAATTCCACGCAGTACCAGTCCACAAAATTCCTCTTTCTTTAACCCATTCAACACTAAATGCTTCAACATAATGTCTTAACGTAAAACTGTGATCGACACCCCACATCTCTACAAATCCACCAAACATAATCATTATATAAATTATAAATGTAAGGAGTGCCCAAGGTAGAACAGTTGAGTAAATTATCCACTTAGTATTATTTGGTAATTCAGGATGAACTCCACTATCACCTTTGCCAGAAATTGAAATATAGGATTTTTTTCCCAACCATTGATTCTGAAGATAAAACACTACTAGAACCACAGTTAATAAAATCATTGCTAATATTGCAGCTTTAGTTTCATCATACTGTGCACCTACAATTGCAAAGAATATTTCTGTAGATAAAACATCATATTCGGCACCTAGTACAAGTGGATTTCCAAAATCAGCTAAGCTTTCAATAAACCCAAGCAAAAATGCATTTGCAATTCCAGGTCTCATTAAAGGTAATGTAACAGTTTTAAAAACTTGCCATTTTGAAGCTCTCAATGTTTGTGAAGCCTCTTCCATTGCAGGACTTACACTTTCAACAACTCCTATCAAAACTAAAAAAGCAATAGGTGTAAAAGCAAGAGTTTGTGCAAACCATATTCCTGGTAAACCATAAATCCATCTCGAGGGCTCAATCTCAAATGCCCATTCAAGAAAAGAACTTACAACTCCCGTTCTACCGAATAATATTATTATTGCTAAACCGATTACAAATGGAGGTGTTATGATTGGTAAAACAGATAAAATTCTAATCGTTTTTTTAAATTTAAAACTTGTTCTTGCAATTAATAAAGCAAAACCTAAACCCAAAATTGTTGAAGAGAAAGCTGTAAGTGTTCCCATAGTAACAGTGTTCCAAAAAACACCACATGCATAATCACTATACAAACAATCAAGGCCCCAAATTCCTTTATTAAATATTTTGGTTGAAAAATTACTAATTTCATATCCACCTTCTGTGCCTTTAAAGGCAACAGCAAACATTCTAAAAATAGGAAAAAAAACGAAAGTTGAAACTAAAATAATTATGCTTCCTATACTGCCTACAATAAAATTATCTCCATTCAACCACCCACGTGAGGATAGCCCGTGTGTAATGTAAAAAATAAATGTAGAGCATAAAAGAACTGCACCTGACCCTACTCCAAATTGATTTTCTACATCGCCAAAAATCGATTGAAAGATTTCAAAATTCCACCCTCTTATACCAATTGAAAACCCCTGAAGAATAAAATAAAAAATGCCAAACAATCCTGAGTACAAGAAAATTTTGGAATAAATGGGATTATTCTGATTTAATTTTAAAGTTGATAATGGAAAAAATAAAGGGACAATTAAAGGTAGAAGCCAATATTTTTTATTTATAAATACCTGTGGTAATACAGAACCGTAATCTTCTAAAGAATATTCTAATATCCAATTTATTGAGAAAAACCCGTCACCTGTTACATACCATGGAAATATTAGGAAACCCAATACTCCAATGAGCATCCAACAGATAACGAGCCCTCTCATTTAATTCCTTATCTAGGAATTACAGAAACATCGTTATCCCATTTGGATAACAAACTCGCTCTAGTACTTTTATCTCCATAAACTTTAAAATTATAATCAATTAAGTTTATTGTTGATAAGTCTGGAGCATCAGGATCAGCTTTTGCTTTAGTATTAGATGGCACTTGCAAAGATTTTCCTGAAGTGAAGACCATAGTTTGAATAGCAGGACTTAAAGCCCAGTCATAAAACTTTTTAGCTTCCTTCATATTTCTTGCACCTGCAATAATACTCATAGATCCAACTTCATAACCAGTTCCTTCAGCAGGAGAGACCGTAACAACCGGCAAACCTTTTTTTGTTTGTTTCACACCATCATGTTGGAAACAAATACCGATTAAGTTTTCACCTCTACCAGTTGCCTTAATTGGTGCAGAACCAGATTTAGTATATGTATTTATGTTTGCATGAAGTTTTTTCATGTAATCCCAACCTTTATCTTCACCAAATATTTGAAGAATAGTAGCTAAGGTTGTGTAAGCAGTTCCAGATGAGTTTGGATTTGCTACTTGTATTTCACCTTTATATATTGGTTTTGTTAAATCCATCCACGATTTTGGAGCTGGAAGACCCTTTTTTGCTAAAAGATCTTTGTTGTATCCAAAACCTAATGCACCAACATAAATTCCTACTGATTTAAAATCAGCATTTTTTGCCTGGTTCTGAGCTGCAGGTAATAAATCATTAAAATGAACAGATTTATATTTCTCAGTTAAATTTTCTTGTGCTGCAGTCAAATGTGGATCACCTGTTCCCCCAAACCAAACATCTCCTTTTGGATTTGATGCTTCTGCTTTTATTTTTGCAAAAGTTTCACCACTACTTGCTCTTGTCATAGCAACTTTTGTTCCAGTTTCTTTTTCATAAGCTTGTTCAAGCATTTCACAAACGTCTATTTCAACACTGCAATATAAAGTTAGTTTTGCAGCTGAAGCTTTATTTGTGATACCGAAAAGTGTTAATGAAAGAACTAGAGCCATAGAAGCTACTTTAAGTATATTTTTCATATATCCCTCACTTTTTTATTAGTTAATGATAATAAATTTAAACGACTAATGTTAATCTTTTGTTACTTTAAATTTAAAGATAATTTTAATAAATAAAAAAAATATTCAATTTATAGTTTAATTTTCAAATCAATTATGTTTACATAAATTATGAATGAAAAAGAGCTTAAAAATTTAATAATTAAAATTTTTACTAATTTTAAATTAAGTAGAAAACACTCTATAGTTTGCGCAAATGCAATTATGAATGCAGAGCTTGTGGGTGCGCCTTCACATGGATTGTCTCGTTTAAAAATGTATTGTGAAAGAATCTCAAAAAAAGTCATTAATCCGAGACCTAAAATTACTGTAAAAAATATATCAAAATCTATATCAATAATTGATGCTGATAATTCTATAGGTTTTGTTGCAGCAGATGAGGCTATTAAAAAAACTATACAAAATGCAAAAAAAACAGGGATTGGGTTAGTTGCTGTAAAAAACAGCGGACATTACGGTCTATCTGGATACTACGTCGAGCAAGCGGTTAAAAAAAATTTAATAACTTTCGCATTTACAAATGCTCCTCCTGCTATTGCGCCTTTTGGAGGGAAAAAATCAGTCTTTGGAACTAATCCAATATGTTTTGGAACTCAAACTAATAGCAAGGTTCCATTTATACTAGATACATCAATGTCTATGATTAATAGAGGTAAAATTAGGATTGCAGAAAAGTTAGGAAAAAAAATACCATATGGAGTTGCTTTAAACAAATTTGGTAAACCAACTACAAATGCAAAAGAAGCTCTTGCTGGGGTACAACTTCCAATAGCTGGATTTAGAGGATCTGGATTAGCCTGGATGGTAGATATTTTAACTGGAGTATTTGTTGGAAGTAATCATGGTGGCAAAGTAAAAGACCCATTTGATGATTTTTCTGGCCCGCAAAATATCGGTCACTTATTTTTAGCATTTAAAGACAATCTATTTGTTAAAGATTATAAAAAAGAGATAAAAAAAAATATTAAAAGAATAAAAAAAATACCTAATTTAAAAAGACAAAAAATCTTTTATCCTGGCGAGCAAAAGTTTTTAAGAACAAAAACAAACTCTAAAAAATCTATAAAAATTCCAAAAAATATTAAAAAGGATTTAGATATTCTTTTAGCTAGTTAACCTGCAAAATAACCTAGTATTCCGATAGATAAACAGACTGAAAGTATTATTATTTTTGACTGAAGTGCCTCTTTTTTCTTTTCAGTGATTACTCGTTTCTTTAGAACATCTATATTTACTTTACGAGGGGACATTCGAATTACTCTCTGTTTTTTTTCAGGTATTTCAATATTAGATGTTCTGTTAAAGCTTTCAGTACTCATTAAATTATTAAATCATATAGTAAAAAAATTTTACAGAATTTAACTGTTCAAAATGGGTTGACTCAAGTTTTAAATTTGTTCAAATTGGGTTTTGATACATTATGAAGCAGCTACCAAGTGTAAATTCCGAACTAGATGATGAGCTTATCGATAAAATTTTCAAAAATCATTTTGATATTTTAAGTCCTTTTTTTTTAAAACTTATGTCTGAATGGACAATCGGTGCTTATAAAGTGTTCAAAGACATAGATACTTACACAATTTTAATTTATTTGATTAGTAAGCAGTTTGATTTTTACAGAAGAAATAATTTAAATATTACTTTCAATGATTTTTATAAGGATAAAACATTAGATATTGAGAAAATTAACCTTATAAGAATATCAAAGGATCTTCAAATACCAAAAGAAAGTGTCAGAAGAAAAGTTATATTCCTGGAAAAAAAGGGAATAATTAAAAAAAAAGGCAAGAAGATTACAATAGATAGAAGTGCTTACAATTCAACACAGCCAAATGATACATTAAAAAATATATGCACACTTTTGTCTGTTTTTAGTCAAATTTTAAAAGAAGAAAAAGTTATAAAAAATGAAATGTCCAGTAATGAAATTAATAACTTAATAAAACATAATTTCTCATTTTGCTGGTATCAATTTTATAAATTTTTATTCCCTTACTGTTTGAGGTGGAAAAATTATTTTGGTGATATGGAAATATTTACTATTTTGGCAACTATAATTTTGAATAATAATTCAAAAATTGGAAGGCAACTTAAAGGAGTTGATAGTTATTTAGATAAATGGAGAGATAAAATTATTAATAAAAAAATAAAAGGAATTAATGCAATGTCTATTTCTGAAATAACAGGAATACCAAGACCAACAGTTGTAAGAAAAATCAAGAAATTAATTAAAAATAAATTTATTTCTTTAGACAAAAATAAATTGATAAATTTTGATGTCAGCAAACAAAATTTTAAAGATATGTCGATAATCCAAGATGAAAATTTAAAATCTATAAATGTTTTTATAAAAAGAACCTACAATCAAATAAATCTTAATTAGAATTTTTAAGAATATATATAAATATAAATCCAGTTATATACATTATTAATGCATAAGCAGCTGTGGGAACCATGTAAGCGACATCATTGAAAATTTGTGTTGCTACAAATACAGCTAAAGTTCCATTTTGTAATCCACATTCTAAAGAAATACATTTTCTCTGTGGTATTCCAGTTGCAAAACCTTTTGCAATGTAAAATGCCAAAGTCATCATAACTACGTTTAATATTAAAACAGCTAAACCTGCTTGACCTAAGTATGATATTATATTTTCTCTTTCCTCAATCCATATTGCTGCAAATACAACAATAAACAAAATACCTGTAATTCTATTTACAATATTAATATTAGAAGAAATAAAGTTTTCAGCAAATCTTCTAATTATCATTCCTAGAATTACTGGTATAGTTACAACTAGTGCCATTTTAAGAGCAATACCAGTCATCGTAATACTTGAGGATAAATCAGTTACACCTAATAATTTTGCTGAAGAAAAAACAATAAATGGAACAGAAAAAATACTAATTAAACTACCTACTGCTGTTAACGAAATAGATAATGCAACATCTCCATTTGCAAATTTTGTTAAGACATTTGATGTTACTCCTCCAGGAGCAGCAGCAATAATCATTAATCCTAAAGCTAATTCAACTGGTAATCTTAATATTAAAAGTAAAATATAAGCAACGATTGGGAGAAGGATTAATTGACAAATTATTCCGACTGTAAAATCTTTTGGATTATTTATAACTCTTAAAAAATCTCTAGTTGATAAGCCCAATCCAAGACCTAACATTATAAGTGCTAACGCTATAGGTGCAATTTTTGTAACTATCTCCATCGTTTATTCAATTTTAAACTATTTTTATATCGAACGTAATAAAAAATATTGATATTTAGAACCATAACAAATATTTAAACTCATATGTTATCTGATAAATCCACAGTTTGCCCTGTTAATCTACTTAATATAGCTCATCAAAAAAGAGGAGTAAAAGCAGCCATTGTAAATGCGGGTAAAAAATTACCAATGATGTCGGTAATGGATGCTGTCTCTGAAAAATTGATCACCCCAATATTAATAGGTGATAAACAAAAAATACAAGAATGCGCAGATGAACTTAAATTTGATATATCAAATTTTGAAATAATTAATGAACCAGTTGAAAATAATACGGCTGGAATTGCAACAAAACTTGCATCGGAAGATAAAGTAAAAATTATTGTAAAAGGACATATTCATACTGATATATTGATGAAAGAAGTTCTTAAAAGAGAATATAAATTAATTGGAAAAACAAGACTAAGTCATATTTGGCATATGACATTACAAAAAGATGATAAACCATTAATCATAACCGATGGAGCGTTGAATGTTTCTCCTAACTTAAAAACTAAAATGCATATTTTAAGAAATGTTATAGATTTTAGTCATAGAATTAATATTCCGAGACCAAAGATTTCCGTTCTTTCAGCAACAGAGGAAGTTATTGATAGTGTACAGAGTTCGGTTGAAGCTAAAGAATTGACTGAATTAGCAACTAAAGAAAATTTTAATGCTGATATATTTGGACCCTTAGCATTTGACAATAGTATTTCAAAAAAATCTGCTTCTATTAAGGGAATTGAGAATATAGTTGCTGGAGAAGCTGATGTATTATTAGTTCCAAATGTCGAAACTGGAAATGCGCTTGTAAAAATGATGATTTATTTTATGGGAGCATGTGCAGCAGGCGTAGTTGTTGGAGGTAAAGTACCTGTTGTTATAACAAGTAGATCAGATGATGCGACAGCAAGACTTGCTTCTATAGCTGCAGCTGTTGTTGCTTTAGATTAAACTTCTGTTGAATAAACATCTTTTATAATTTAAACATTTATAAAATTAGAGGAAAGATAATGGCAATTACTTATATAAAGAAAGCTGAAAAAACTGCATTTACAGGTGAAGATGAAACAAGAACTAAAGTAAGTTCTATTTTAAAAGATTTAGAAAAAACAAAAGACCAAGGGGTTAAAGATATTTTAAAAAAATTTGATAATTATGAAGGTGATATAATTGTTAGCAAAGAAAAAATTGAAGAAATAAATAAAACCTTAGATCAAAAGATTAAAGACGATATTCAGTTTTCTCATGAAAGAGTTAGGAAGTTTGCAGAACACCAGCTTGAAAATCTTGGAAAAGACTCAGAAGTTGAATTATCACCTGGTTTAATAGCAGGACAAAAATTAATACCTGTAAATACTGTTGGGTGTTATGTGCCAGGTGGAAGATATAACAATATCGCCTCTGCTATAATGAGTGTCACAACTGCAAAAGTTGCAGGAGTAAAGAATGTAATTGCAACAAGTCCACCAAAAGATTCAAATGGTGCAAACCCAATTATAATTTATACAGCTAACCTTTGTGGTGCAGATGTAATTATGAACATTGGCGGTATAGGAGCAATTGGTGCACTAGCTTATGGTTGCTTTGGTAATCCTGAAGTAGATATGATTGTTGGACCTGGAAATAAATTTGTAGCAGAGTCTAAAAGAATTTTATTTGGAAAAGTTGGAATTGATTTGTTTGCAGGACCAACCGAAATAGGCATTATTGCAGATCATACAGCTGATAAAGAAATAATTGCTTATGATTTAGTTGGACAGGCTGAACATGGTCCTGACTCTCCAGCTTGGCTTTACACTACTGATAAATCTTTATGTGATTATGTTATGAAAAGAGTTCCAGAAATTATTCAAGAACTACCTGAACATAACAGAAATAATGCTGATGCTGCATGGAGAGATTATGGAGAAGTAATTATGTGTGATACCAAAGAAGAAATGATGAAAGTGAGTGATGAATATGCACCTGAACATTTGGAGGTTCAAGCTGAAAACTTAGACTGGTATTTAAAAAATCTTAAAAATTATGGTTCTTTATTTTTAGGTGAAGAAACAACAGTTGCATATGGAGATAAATGCTCTGGACCAAATCATATTCTACCAACAAAAGGTGCAGGAAAATATACTGGAGGCTTATACGTTGGAAAATTTATAAAAACAGTCACTTACCAAAAGATGAATAAAGAATCTAACAAAGAAGTTGGTGCTGCAGCTGCTAGAATTTCTAGATATGAAGGTATGGAAGCTCATGCTAGAACTGGTGATGTGAGACTTAGAAAGTATGGTTTCTCTAATTAAATAAATAATTTTATTTTTTTCCATTACACTCAAAAACTATAAACTTATTTAAATCTAAGTATTTTTAATTTTTTCAAACACATCAATACCTATTTGTTTTAAAATATGAACTATATCTATAGGTACCCAATTCTCTCTAATTAATCCTTCATCATGATGATAAAAGTCCATTACTCTCATAACAACGTCTTGGTTATCTGCTGTATATCCAAGCCAATCATTTGATCCATACTTTGCCTTTAAACTATGCCATCCACCACATAAAGAAAATTTTCCGTCTCCAATTTCGCAATAATGTCCTAATTCCCAATAATTTCTCTCAGAAAATGATTTTCTAAAAGGTAGCTGATGCATATCTACAAATCCTTCTAATGACCTCGATGTTCCAATTCCACAAGGACCGTACCAAATCATATCTTTGTGCCAAAACTCTTTTTGAGGATGATTTATTAACCTTTGCCTTAATTCATCTTTAGAAATATTTTCTTTCTCAGGTTTAATATCTAAACTTCTATTCATGCTCAAAGCCTGTTGTAATGAATTCTTAGATTTACTCATGTCTTCTTCAAAAAAATTTACTCCATCTGTATTAAACGGAGGTAGCCATGCTCCTTCGGATCCTCTTGATGGATTAATAACCCATTTGTCAGCTTGTCTTAAAAAATCTATCACATCAATTAAGATATGACTTTCAATAATTCTTTCATTTTTAATTTCATGAATTTCACAACATTTAAGATTAATCATTTTAAAATTTGGTTTTATACCTAACCAAGGCTTTAAAAAGAGACCTGATAAAGTAGAATAAGAACCAACTTGTACTTTATCTCTAAAAGAGCCTCCAAGGATGATATTTTCTCTTCTTTCGATGTCTGGAAATGCATCAAATAAAGGATTCCAAAATTTTTCTATAAAATTATCTATGCCATTAAATTCATTTAATGGTTCAAAACAATTAACTTTGATATCTTTGTTAAATATATCTAGTAAATTTTTTTTAAGATTAATCTTTTTTAATCGATAAATATTTCTAAAATTCTCAATAACAAATTTTTTATTATTTAAGTTTTGGATAGGTGTAATTTCTACATCTTCAATGTTTTTCTTAATTTTAAGACCTGTATCAAATTGTTCTATTTGCATAAATTGCAATTTATAATTAAATAGACATAAATAACAAGAATATGATTGATAGATTGGCAAAATTTAATGAACTGGTTCCAAGCAGTCTTCCTTTTGTAGAAGGGAGGCTAGAAGGTCATAAAGAAAGAAAAAATTATACAATTATTGGACGTGGAGTTGCTGAAGACACCAAACAATTAATAAAAATACAGTCCTTACATGGGTATAATTTAGGGGCTGTGAGCGCTATGCCAAAAAATGGATCTGGTCTTCACAGTCATACTACGGCTGAAGTGTTTGTAATTTATTCAGGTAAATGGAGATTTTATTGGGGTGCTGATGGAAAACAAGAAACAATATTAGAAGCTGGCGATATAATCTCAATGCCTACAAATATGTTCAGAGCATTTGAAAATGTTGGAGATAAAGAAAGTTTAATGTTCGTTGTATTAGGCGGAGATGATCCTGGTATAATAACATGGGTTCCAGAAATTTTAAAAAAAGCAAAAGAGACTGGTATGGCATTGCTTGATGATAATTCGTTAATAGATTTAAAAAAGGTTGAGGTACCTAAAGGTAGAAAGATGATAGAGCCTATCACTCAAGATGAATTAGAAAGATTTGATAATTATTTGCCAGAAGAATTAGAAAAAAATATTTATAGAAATAAACAAAACAATATCAGCGATGAAGTTAATGGTATTAAATTATATCAAGTATTAGGAAACAAATTTAATAAAAAAACTTATGAACCTTCAATCAAACAAGATACTGGATTTAATTTAACAACACTAAATTCTATATCTGGTGAAATTAAAGATATTGAATGTTTAAAGCCAACCGTTCTTTTTGCTCAAGAAGGTAATTGGAAAATAATAATAGGAAACTCAAATATAAAATTAGAAAAAGGAGATACTTTTTCAGTTCCTTTGAATAGCAAAATAGATATCTCTTGTAATAATTCAGAAAATAGTATTTTAAATTTTGTTAGTCAGATCTAATGAAAGGATTTGATAGTAATTATAAAAATTTAACTGATTACATTTTAAAAATTACTAAACAAATTTGGGAAGGGAAAGATGTCGAGTCGATATCTAAATATTATTCAGAGAATATCCCTGTAAGATCACCCTTTGGAATAACCTATGGTTTTAAACCTGTTATTGATGCAACTTATAAAACTTTAGACGAATTTCCAGACAGACAATTACTAGGTGAAGATGTAATTTGGAGTGGAAATGACTATGAGGGATATCATTCATCTCACAGAATTCTGAGCAAAGCTACACATTTAAATGACGGGTATTACGGAAAAAAAACAGGAAACAAAATTGTTTATAGAGTTATAGCTGACTGTGCATGTAAAAATAATCAGGTTTATGATGAGTGGATTGTGAGAGATCAAGGTGCAATGGTTCGACAGCTAGGTTATACACCTGAGCAATTTGCAAGGCATTTAATTGATAAAGAAGGTGGCGTATCTAAAGCTATCAAAGTTTTTAATAGATCTTCTGATAAAAAGTCAGATTATACTCCAGTAAAAGTAAATGAAGTTTCATCAGGTTATATATATTCCAATATTTTAAAGAAAATATTTAATAATGATTATGATTTTGAAGATTATGATAGAGCAGCCAGTCTATTTTGGCCAAGTAATAAAGTTGGAAATGGCAGTGAAGATATAATTAAATATTGGAGCTCTTTAAAAAATATATTTTCTGAAATAAAGTTTACAATCGAACATGTTGCATCATTAGATGAAAAAAATAACAATCAAAAAGCTACAATCAGATGGTTTTTAAGTGGTAAGCACTCTAAAGACAGTGAAGAATTTGGGAAAAAGACTGACAAAGATTTATTTATAATGGGTATAAATCATGCAGAATTAAGAGATGATAAAATTATAAGAGAATGGGTATTGTTTGATGAAGTGGCTATTTGGAAACAAATATTAATGTAAAAACTATGGATAAAATTAAAACCACACATGTTGGAAGTCTACCAAGATCAAAAAAGCTATCTGAGATACTTTTTAAAAAAGATAAAAATGAATTATTCGATCAAGGAGAACTTGATAAGATAATAGAAGAAGATGTAAACAAAATTGTAAAAAAACAAATTGATATCGGAATTGACATTATAAGTGATGGTGAAATGTCAAAAATAAGTTACGCTACTTATGTCAAGGATCGATTACATGGCTTTAGTGGCGAAAGTGAGAGAAGAGCTCCTAAAGACTTAGATGATTTTCCATCATATAAAGAAAAAATTGCAAAATCAGGAGGTACGCCTACTTATACAAGACCATGTTGCACTGCTGATTTAAAAATTAAAGATACTAAGTCTCTAACTAAAGATATCAGTAATTTAAAATCTGCATTAAAAAAAAATAATCATTCTCAAGGATTTATTAACTCTGCATCACCAGGAGTAATTTCAAATTTCCTTCCAAACAAATTTTATAAAAATGACGATGATTATTTGGTGGCATTATCAAAAATGATGAAAACTGAATATGATCAAATAACAAATAATGATTTATTATTACAAATTGATTGTCCAGATCTTGCACTTGCAAGACATATGACTTTTAAAAATGTATCAGATGAAGAATTTTTAGTTAGAACTGAAAAACAAATCGAATGTCTTAATGAGGCAATCAAAGATATCGATGCCTCTAAGTTGAGAATGCATATCTGTTGGGGAAATTATGAAGGACCACATATTCATGATATTGGATTAGAAAAAATATTACCTATAGCTTTAAAAGCAAATATCCAAACTTATTTAATTGAAGCCTCGAATCCAAGACATGCTCATGAATGGCAGGTTTTTGAGAATATAAAACTTCCTAGTGATAAAGTAATAGTTCCTGGTGTGATAGACTCAACATCAAACTTTGTAGAGCATGTAGAGTTAGTAAAAAATAGAATAATTCAGTATTCAAAAGTAATTGATAAAAACCAATTAATGGCTGGAAGTGATTGTGGATTTAGTACTTTTGCTGGCTTTGGAAATGTTGATGAAAATATTGTTTACAAAAAATTTGAATCTTTGGTCGCAGGTGCAAAGCTTGCGTCAAATGCGATTTAAAAAATACTTTTAAATTCCTTTTGGAATATATATCCTTCTAATCATAAATTTAAATTTAATAAGGGAAACAAATATGAAAAAAATATTAATATCTTTATTGTTTCTTCTTTTTGGAACTTCTGCTTACGCAGATTGTAACATTAAAAGTGGATCAATAAATATTTTAGCTAATGATTTTCCAGCTTTAAGAACTTTCGTGGAAACAGCTAAAGGATGTAAAGGAAGTGCAGATTTTAAAGTCACACACTCATCTGAGCACAATAAAATTGCTGTACCAGCTCTAACTGCAAATCCATCAGAGTTTTCTGCAAGAATTGCAGCAAATAGCTCTATAGTTCCTTTGATGAACCAAGATTTAATTAGACCACTTGATGATCTTGTTAAGAAATATGGAAAAGGAATACAAGACTCTCAATTGATAACAATTGATGGAAAAATAATGGCAGTTGCTTTTATGGCAAACACTCAGCACTTATATTACAGAGAAGATGTTTTAAAAGAATTGGGTATAGCTGTTCCTAAAACATATGAGGAAGTAGTAGCGGCATCAGAAAAAATAAGAGCATCTGGTAAAATGCAATATCCTTACGCAGCAGCATACAAAGCTGGTTGGAATTTAGCAGAAGAATTCGTTAACATGTATATTGGACATGGAGGAGAATTCTTTAAAGCAGGAACTGCTCAACCAAGCATTAACAATGCAAAAGGTGTAGCAACATTAAATATGCTAAAAAAATTAGCAGGTTTAAGTAACCCAGATTATTTAACTCACGATAGTGAAGCTATTAAAGTTGAATGGGAATCTGGAAATGTTGCATTAATGACTCTTTGGGCATCAAGATCAGGAACATTGCTTGATGATGATGGTGATGCAAAAATTACAGCTGCAACTAAATTAACTGGACCAGCAACAGTTGCTGGAGGAAACATACCAGCAGCGACTTTATGGTGGGACGGTTTCACATTAGCAAAAAATAGATCTGACGCTGATGCTGAAGCAACATTTAGAGCTTTGGCACACGCAGCTGCTAACAAAAAGATGGTTGCAGATGCAGCGGATCAAGCTGTTTGGTTAATTGAAGGTTTTAAGCCTGGACCAAAATCAATTGGAGTTATCGAAGCTGTTAAAATGAAAGCTAAACCATATCCAATGTTACCACAAATGGGTTTAATGCATGGTGCATTAGGAAGTGAGATTGTTGAATTTTTACAAGGTAAAGAGTCAGCAGAACAAGCTTTAAAAGATGTGGAAGCAGCTTACATGAGTAAAGCAAAAGAACAAGGCTTTCTATAATCTATAAATTTTAAGTGGGGATGAAAATCCCCACTTATTACATTAATGCCTAACAAAACTTTTTTTTGGTTTTTCTTGCCAACTGGATTGGCAATGATTTTATTTATAGGTCTTCCTATTATTTCAACAGGGATACAATCATTTTATGCGCAGCACGACCAAGTAGTTAAGGAAGTAAAAAAATGTGATCCTTTTGGATGTACAGTTTCTATAGTTGTTGACCAAGAAAAAACATCAAAAATTCGAGAAGAAAAGCCTTTAGGAAAATTCAACGGATTTGGGACTTATGTCGATAGAAATCATCTTGCAATAGAAGAAATTGGAAAATTTTGGAATGAAACAAATAGTTTTGGGGAATTTGTAGATCAAGTTACCAACCTACCCTTTTACAAGGCTCTAATTTTTACTTTAACCTATTGTTTGTTTGTAACACCTAACGTCTTACTTTTAGGTTTTATAATTGCTTTAAGTCTTAATGCAGTAACTAGAAGAATTAGAGGACCACTAATATTTGGAACCATATTGCCGATGATTGTTACTCCATTGGTAGGTTCTTTAGTTTTATTTTGGATGATAGATGCAGAAGGAATTATTGGTGCAAATTTGCAGATGTTGATGGATGATCCTTATTTATCGTTAAAATCCTCAAAAACTCTTACTTGGATAACTATAATAATTTATGGAATTTGGCACCATTCACCATTTGCTTTTGTAGTATTTTATGCAGCTTTACAAACAGTTCCACAAGAGCCTGTTGAGGCAGCTATTATTGATGGAGCATCTAGATGGCAGAGAGTAAGACATATTGTTTTACCTCATATTTATCCTGTAGTTACATTTGTTGCTCTCATATCCTTGATGGATAATTTTAGAGTTTTTGAGCCTATAATTGGTTTTAGTGCTGAAGGAAGTGCTCAATCTTTATCTTGGTTAATTTATGATAACCTCGTTAATGAGGAAGTAATATTATTTGGTTCGGCCGCAGCCACCTCAATGATGACGATTGTTGGGATAGCCATACTTTTAGCACCAGTTTTAATAAGAACATGGAAGGAATTTAGGACAGCGAGATAAATGGAATACGGACTTGATAAAAGATCAAATGCTTTAAAAATTTTTAATACAACCTTTATAATAGTTTGGCTTTTGGTTGCATGCTTTCCCTTTATTTGGACTTTCTGGGGGTCATTTAAAGTAAGAGCTGATTTTTTTTCAAGAGCCGACTGGTGGTATGCTATTACGGCATTCAATACGTTGTTAGAAACTGGAGGAAAGTTTACAACAGATGCTTATAGTCAAGCATGGACTGAAGGAGAGTTTTGGAAAGCATCTAGGAATACAGTTATAGTTACATTTTTTGTTGTAACTATTTCATTGTTCCTCGGGACCTTAGGAGCTTACGCTTTATCAAGGTCTACAAGAAATTATGCATTTTGGATTTTAATTGCAGCATTAATTTTTAGAGCAATGCCGCATATTACATTAGTCTCTGGTTATTTATTTCCGTTTTTTCAATTACAAATTTGGGGAATACTACCAACGACCATTGTTGTTCTTGTTGCAATAAATCAACCATTTACTTTGTGGTTATTGTATTCATTTTTTAAAACTGTTCCAAAAGAACTTGATGAAAGTGCTTTAATTGATGGCTGCTCTTATTTTCAAGCATTTAGACATATCATTATGCCAGTTATGTGGCCTGGAGTAATAACAGCTGGATTATTTAGTTTAATGCTTGCTTATAATGATTTCACAGTGACTGCTCTTTTATTAAATCAGGAAAATCATACTATGGTACCCAAAATTCAAAGTTATCTTGGAACAAATCAACATGAAGGTAATTTGATGTGGGCTGTTTCTGCAGTTGTCTCAGCAACTGCTCCTTTATTTATGTTAGTTATGTTTTTCCAAAGACAAGTAATCAGTGGATTAACAGCTGGTGCTGTGAAGGGATAATGAGTTATAAAGCTGTTTTATTTGGTTCAATTGGAACCTTAGCTGAAACATCAGATCTTCAAAGAGATGCATTTAATGAAGCTTTTAAAATAAGTGGATTAGACTGGTTCTGGGATGAAGATATATACAGAAAACTATTGTCAAAATCAGGCGGAACTACAAGAATTAATGATTACGCAAAAGAAACTAGTGTTGAAATAGATGGAAAAAAAATAAGAAATTTAAAAACCAAAATTTTTAATGAATATTTAAACAAACACAAAGTTGAGCCTAGAGACGGTGTAAATGAAATAATTCAATTTTGCAAAAAGAACAAAATAAAAATTGGGCTTGCTAGCTCAACAACAAGTAATAATATCAATTCTATTTTTAACTCGTTAAGAGGAAGAATTGAAAAAAAAGATTTTGATTTTATCGGCAATAATGAATTCATATTAAGAGAAAAACCATATCCCGATATTTATAATTATGCTTTAAAATACCTTAATATTAACTCAGACGAATGTGTTGCAATTGAAGATACAGAAGAAAGTTTAAATTCTGCTTTAAGTGCTGATATAAAATGCATTGCATTTCCTGGAAAATATCACACTCAATACGAATTTGATGGAAACTATTTAAAGGTTAATAAATTATCAAAAAAAATCTTTAATAAATAATATCCTCAATGATGTAAAAAACTATACCTGACATAAATATTATAATAAAAATATTTATGTATTTCCAAAAGCTTCTATTATTTAATTTGTTTGAAAAAATCTTAGATAAGTATCCTAAAGAAAAGAAAAATAAAAAAGAAGCTATAGAAGCACCTATTCCAAAGTAAATTTTGTTTTCAATATTAAAGGATTTTGAGAAATTTCCTAAAAAAAATACTGTATCAGAATATACGTGTGGGTTTAAATATGTAAAACCTAAGGTCTTAATAAAGATATTAAATGAACTCTGTGCTATGACATTATTTTTAAATTCTAAAGATTTAAATTTAAATATTTCTTTAATTTTTCCGTAAATAAAAAAAGATAAAAAAATAATTAAAAGGATATTCAAAATCAGCTCCACTACATTATTAAAATAATTAGAAAAATAATTGAATAAGAAGATACCTAAGAAAATTAAAATCAAATCAGATAATGCACAGACTAAACAAACTAAAAATATATATTGTTTCTTTAGTCCTTGCTCTATTACAAAAACATTTTGTGGTCCTATTGCAAAAATTAATGTTAAGCCCGTCAAAAAACCTAAAAAAATAAAAGACATGTTTAAGAAACTGATTTTTTATCAGCCATAAAACTTACTAAAATAATTAATACTAAAAAAGGTATGCAAATAAGATTCATCATTTTCCATCCAATAGAATTTAGTAAAATTCCAGCAGATAAACTGGCCAAAGCCATAGTTGAAAAAACAATTAAGTCATTTATCCCTTGCACTTTAAATTTTTCTTCTTTGTTATAAGTCAAAACCACTAAGCTAGTGCCTGATATAAATAAAAAATTCCAACCGAGGCCTAAAAAAATTAATGAGATCATATAATTGAGATATGTCTGTTCAAATAAACTTAAAAGAACTGTAATAAAAAAAAATAAAACTCCACCATAAATTATTGTACTGTGTCCATATTTTTTTATTAAATTACCTGTTACTAGCGAAGGTAAAAACATTGCAACCACATGAAATTGTAATACTAAGCCAGTTTCTTTTAAGCTCATATTTTCCATAACATGCATACTTAAAGGAGTTGCTGTCATTAAAAATGACATTATTGCATAAGCAAAAGCAGCTGCAGTAATTGCTTGTAAAAATCTTGGTTGTAATACAATATATTTTAGATTTCTTATATTCCCTTCCTTTAGACTATTCTCTTGAATATTTTCTACATTTTTAAAAAAAAATAAAAAAACTCCAGGCATGAAAGATAGGAAAGATAACAAAAGATAAGAACCAACATACAATTGATCTTGAATTAAATCTTTAGTGTAATTTGCAAGACTTATGCCTAAAAATGCTGAAACAATCCCTGCCAATAGAAGAGTAGAAATTGCTTTTGGTATTTTGTCTTTTTCAACACTTTCAGCTGCTGCAAATCTATATTGATGATTAAATGCAGCTCCCATTCCAAGAATTAAGCAAGATAAACAAAATAAATTAAAACTTTTCTGACTGATTGCAAAAGCAGCAAGTAGTGCAGAACATGAACTTCCTATAGCCGCAAATACAAAACCATTTCTCCTTCCAATTTTACTCATAATATTTGCCGCTAAAACAGTAAAGCTTGCTGTTCCAACTACGAATAAAGCGGTTGGTAAAGTTGATAAAGACTGATTTGAGCTAATTTGAGAACCAACTATTCCGCTAAGAAATACTGTTATTGTTGCTGTGGTAAAACCAAATATCTGACTTAACGTAAGTAAGGATAAATTTCTGTTCATATTTAGCGATAATATTTTTCTGCTGTTATTTAAATATCTATATAGATGTTTTGAATTTTAATATAGAAGATATTATTTAAATTATGATTGGAATATTAGGTGGCATGGGAACTCAAGCGGGCTTAGACTTTTGTGATAAGCTTGCAAAATTAAACAGAGGAAAATTAGATCAAAAATATCCGATGTTTGTCCTCTATAATAAATCAAATACACCACGAAGAGCAGAGAATTTAAAGCAATACAAAAATGTTTTAAAAGAATTAATTGCTGGTTGTCGAATGCTGGAAAAAAATAAATGCAAGTTTATTGTAATGCCTTGTAACACAGCACATTACTGGCATGAAGATATTCAAAAAAAAATATCAGTGCCATTTCTTAGTATGCCAAAAGAGGTATATTTAAACACAAAAAAAAAATTTAAGAAAAATTCAACTATAGGATTATTATGTACTGAAGCTACTTTAGACACAAAAATCTACCATAAGTATTTTGAAAAAAATTATAATTTGATAAGTCCGAGTGAAAGGTTACAAAAGAGTTCAGTAAATACTGCAATTAAATATGTGAAAAAAGGTAAAGTAAAAGATGCTGAAAAAGCTTTAAGACCAGCAGTTAAATTTTTAATGAAAAAAAAATGTAAAAAAATAATTCTTGGTTGTACAGAACTACCAATAGCTATTTTTTCATACAAATCTTTTAAAAAAGCAAAAGACTCTAAAATATTTGTTGATCCAAATCTTTTGTTAGCTCAAGTGTGTATGAAAAAATATAAAAATTTAAAGAAAATTTAATTTTTTTTATTACAAATAAAGTATAATTTTCTCGGAAATGATCCTTCTTCAAAATACTCAATAATTAAGTTTTTAAATCCATTTGTTAAATTCAGTATTTTATCTTCAGAAAAAAAATGAATAATAAAACCATCTATTTCGTATAGATCTTCTCCTCTATGAATTCCTTTTTTATAGTCTCCGTCATTAGTATTTCTGACTGTGTAAATATTTAATCCTCCAGGTTTTAAAATTCTATGAATCTCGCTATTAAGTTTGTCCAAATCTTTCAGGGTTAAAGCCATGCAATAAAGCATATGTGAATAACAAGCATCAACTGAATTAGTTTCAAATGGTAAGTCTTCTCTTATGTCAAATTTTAATGTTGAAATTGAAGATGTTAAATTTTCTTTTTTTATCTTTTCATTGATAATTTTAATTCCATTTTCACTATAGTCTAATGCTGTTACATTTATCGAATTCTTTGCAAAGTAAATGCTATCTCTTCCTAGACCTGCTCCTAGCTCAACAATTTTAGAATAATTGTTTTCTTTGAAAATATTTAAAGCTTTTTTTGCAGGTAAACTTGGTTCTAAACCAAACATCTCAGGCTTATTTGAGAAATTAGTTTCCCAATGCTGAGATTGTCGGTTTAAAATATTTTTATCCAATTTACTTAGAAGGATCTGGAACCTTTCTTAGATAAGGTTTTACAGTTTCCCATCCATCTGGATATATTTTTTTAGCTTCGTCATCTTTAATCGCTGGCAAAATAACAACATCCTCTCCCTTTTTCCAATTAGCAGGAGTAGCTACTTTATGTTTAGCTGTTAGCTGCATAGAGTCTATTGCACGCAAAATCTCTAAAAAGTTTCTTCCAGTTGCCATAGGATATGTAAGATATAATCCAATTCTCTTATCAGGTCTGATTACAAAAATAGTTCTTACAGTTTCATTATCAACTGCAGTTCTACCCATTGAGGTTGTTCCAGCATCTGCTTCCAACATATTAAACAATTTTGCTACTTTTAAATCTTCATCAGCAATAATTGGATAATTTGGTTTTGTACCAGATACATCTTTAATATCATCTAACCATTTTTTATGATCCTCTACTCCATCAACACTTAAACCAATCACTTTTACATTTCTTTTATCAAATTCATCTTTCATTAATCCTAAAGCACCAAGTTCTGTAGTACAAACTGGTGTAAAATCTTTAGGGTGTGAAAAAATAACTCCCCAACTATCACCTAACCATTCGTGAAAAGAAATATCTCCTTCAGTTGTTTTAGCTTGAAAATCAGGACACATACTATTTATTTTTAACATTGTCTCCTCCTTATAAAAAAAATATTATATGAAAGATTGTTTTACTAAGCAAACTTTTATAAAGTTAGGTATTTATGATATTTGAACAACTTTTCGATCAAAAATCTTCTACATACACTTATATAATTGCAAGTGGTGAAGGTAGAGAAGCATTAATAATTGATCCAGTCATTGAACATTCTGATGAGTATTCAACTATTTTGAATAATTTAGATCTTAAACTTGTAAAAGTAATTGATACTCACATTCATGCTGATCATATCTCAGCATTAAATGAATTAAATAAAAGAACAAACTGTATAAGAGTTATGGGAGAAAAATCTAAATCAGAAGTGATAGATCTAAGAATTAAAGATGGTGAAAAAATTAAAGTTGAAGAAGTTGAACTTCAAGCAATTTATACTCCTGGTCATACTGACTGCTCTTATAGTTTTTTGATGAATGATAGAGTTTTTACTGGAGATACACTTTTAATAAATGGAAGTGGTAGAACAGATTTTCAAAATGGTAATGCTTACGATGCTTATGATTCTATATTTAATAAATTATTAAAATTACCCGAAAAAACTCTCGTATTTCCAGCTCATGATTATAATGGCAAGAAATTTTCCACTATTGAAAATGAAAAAAATAATAATCCAAGATTACAAGTAAGCTCAAAGGAAGAATATGCGGACATAATGAATAATCTAAATCTTGCAAATCCAAAAATGATGGATGTCGCAGTACCTGCTAATGTAAAAGGGCTTACTTTAGACAATATTAATTAACTTTAAATTCCAACATTAATAACTATATAGGCAGTCTATGAATGACTATTTGCAATCAATTATTGATAGGGATCCAGCAGCAAGATCTAAGTTAAGTGTAATATTAACGTACCCTGGCGTTAAGGCTGTATTTTTTCACAGAATTGCAAATTTTTTTGCTACTGCAAAATTTGATCTTATCGCAAGAATAATTTCTCAATTTTCGAGATTTTTAACTGGTATTGAAATTCATCCAAGAGCTAAGATAGGTAAAAATTTATTTATTGATCACGGTATGGGCGTTGTTATAGGTGAAACTTCTGACATTGCAGATAACGTAACAATTTATCATATGGTTACTTTAGGTGGAATATCTCCAAGCATAAATTCCAATGATCAAAGAGAAATTAAAAGACACCCTACTCTTCATGATAATGTAGTCGTTGGTTCGGGTGCACAGATTTTGGGGCCTGTAGTTGTAGGGAAAAATGCAAGAATTGGAGCTAATGCAGTTGTAACAAAAAATGTTCCTGAAAATGCTGTTATGGTAGGAATACCTGCTAAGAATGTTGGAACAGCAACTGAAGAATTTAAACCTTATGCTGTTACAAATGGTAATGAGGAAAAAGAATAATGAAAAATTACAAGGATGATTTTATCCAATCAATTGGAAATACTCCTTTAATAAAACTAAAAGCTGCATCTGAAATAACTGGCTGTAACATTTATGGTAAAGCCGAATATTTAAATCCAGGAGGATCTGTAAAAGACAGAGCAGCACTAGCTTTAATAAGGGATGCTGAACAAAAAAAATTAATATCTAAAGGTGGAATAATTGTAGAAGGAACTGCAGGAAACACTGGTATTGGTTTATGCCTTATTGGAAATTCACTTGGTTATAAAACGATTATTGTAATGAATGATAATCAAACTCAAGAAAAAAAAGATACATTAAGAAATATTGGTGCAGATTTAAAATTAGTTCCACCAAAACCTTATAAAGATGAAAATAACTTTGTTAAGGTTGCTGCCAGAATGGCTGAAGAGCTAAAAAGTTCAAATAATCACGGAGTTGTTTGGGCTAACCAATTTGATAATACCGCAAACTCTAAAGGTCACTACCATACAACGGGTCCTGAGATATGGGAGCAAACGGAGGGAAAAGTTGATGGATTTGTATGTTCTTCTGGAACTGGTGGAACTATTGGTGGAGTAAGTAGTTTTTTGAAAGAAAAAAATAAAGATATAAAAATTTATCTATCAGATCCAAAGGGATCATCTCTTTACAATCACATTGAAAACGGCGAGTTAAAAGCTGAAGGTGGATCAATAACTGAGGGCATTGGATCCAGCAGAGTAACTGCTAATTTTGCAGAAGCAAAAATAGATGGAGCTTTTTCAATTGAAGATAAAGAATCTTTGCCAATACTATATGATTTAATCAAAAATGAAGGTTTAAGTCTTGGAACAAGTTGTGGAGTAAATATTGCAGGTGCAATTAGATTAGGGAAAAAATTAGGACCAGGTAAAACTATTGTCACTATTCTTTGCGACAAATCAGACAGATACAACTCAAAGATGTTTAATAAACCTTTTTTAATTGAAAAAGGTTTGCCTTATCCCGACTGGATATAATCACGCATACCAGCACTGTAATAAAACCATTACATTTTTAATTTAGAATGAATAATAATTATCTAATAATTAAAGGAATTTTATGAACGCAAAAGAAGTAGTAAAAAAAGGATATGAACTTTTTGGCAAAGGAGATATGGAGGGATTTATGGAAATGGTACATGATGATATCACTTGGATTTATCCTGGAGATAAGCATCCAATGTCAGGAACTCATAAAGGCAAAGAAGCATATATGAAAACCATGATGCAAGTTCCAGATCTATGGAGTAATTTTTCAGTAACCCCTGATATGATGATAAGTGAGGGGAATAAAGTGTTTGTTAAAGCAATTGCTAAGGCAGATGGCATGGATACTATTTTTGGTCATTATTTTGAAGTAAGCGATGATGGTAAACTGACATTGTTTATTGCGTTTGACGACACATTGAGCATGTTCAATGCAATGAAAAAGTAATAGTTTATGAAAAAATTATATTTTTTTTTAATTATCATATTTATGTCGAGCACAGCTTTTGCTGAACAAGGACAAATTAAACAAAACGGTTTTTTTGCAGGTACATCAAAGGTTTTAGGTGACGATAAAGGTAATTTTACAATTATCTATGATGGTATGTTGGGTTTAAAAGCATTAGATGGAACGA
>CACPEZ010000002.1 GCA_902633125.1 uncultured Pelagibacteraceae bacterium | reverse complement strand
TTAATTGCAAGAGTTGCTACAGCGTATTACTTTGCGCATTTTTTAATTATTCTTCCAGTTTTAGGATGGAAAGAAAAAACCACCCCGCTGCCTTTGAGTATTACCGAGCCAGTTTTAGGAGGCTCACCAAATTTAGCTGCAGCAAGGAGTGATGAAAAAATAGAAAAAACAATAAAGTGAGAAAGTTAAAAAATATTTTTTTTGTATTAATATTCTCAGTTATAGTACTAAATTCATCTAACTCTGCTGAAAAATCACCTCCTTTTTTAGAGACTAAATGGACTTTCAAAGGTCTTTTTGGAAAATTTGATAGAGCATCACTTCAAAGGGGTTATCAAGTATATACAGAAGTATGTGCATCTTGCCATTCTATGAAATATTTAACCTATAGAAATTTGGCAGAAAAGGGTGGACCAGAATTTTCTGAAGCAGAAGCCAAAGCAATAGCTGCAAGTTTTGAGGTAACAGATGGCCCGGACAGTACTGGAGAAATGTTTGTAAGACCAGCCAAATTATCTGATAAATTCGTGATGCCATATGCTAATGAGCAAGAAGCTAAAGCTGCTAATGGTGGTGCTTATCCACCAGATATGTCTGTTCTAGTTAAGGCAAGAAAAGGCGGAGCAGATTATATTTATTCCTTATTGCTAGGGTATTCTGAACCACCAGAGGGTGTAGAACTTGATGATGGTGTTTATTACAATAAGTATATGTATGGTAATAAAATTAAAATGCCAGCTCCTTTATCTGATGATTTAATTGAGTATACAGATGGAACAAAAGCAACAGCTGAGCAAATGTCCAAAGATGTTACAAATTTTCTGATGTGGTCAGCGGAACCACATTTAGAGCAAAGACATAAAACAGGATTTAGAGTTATAGCTTATTTGATAATATTGACTGTATTGGTTTACTTTACTATGAAGAAGATATGGTCACGTGTTGAATCTAAAGTTTAGAACATCCCCATCTTTAACTATATAATCTTTGCCTTCTAATCTCATTTTGCCGTTTTCTCTTGATTTTAACCAACCACCACTAACAACGAAATCTTGATAAGACACAGTTTCTGCTCTTATAAAACCTTTTTCAAAATCTGTATGAATTATACCTGCTGCTTGAGGCGCCATGCAATTTTTGTTAATTGTCCAAGCCCTTGTCTCCTCAACTCCTGAAGTGAAAAACGTCTCTAAAGATAAAAGGTCATATCCTTTTTTGATTAATAAATTTAATCCAGTATCATCTACATTTATCATTTTCATATAGTTTTTTCTTTCTTCATTTTCTAGTTCATTTAATTGATTTTCTATTTCAGCTGAAATAGTTAGGGTGTTTTTAGAACCATATTTTTCAATAAAACTTTTTGTATAATCATTGCCTTTATCAATGCTATTTTCATCAACATTACAAACATACAATTTAGGTTTTGTTGACAATAATCCTGACAATTTAACATCCTTTTTATCAAATTCTTCGTATAATCTATTTATATCATCTTTATCATTAATTAAATTCTGAGCTCTTTCTAGAATTTGGTTTTGATTTTCGTCATTATTTTTTTTATTTTTCCTATCAAGTCTTTTTTGGATAGATTCCAAATCAGCTAAAGACATTTCTGTTTCAATTATTTCTAAATCTCTAATGGGATCAACTGTTGGATTTACATTCTGAATATCATCAGAATCAAAACACCTAATTAAATGAATAACAGCATCTACTTCTCTTATGTGTGATAAGAATTTGTTACCTAATCCTTCACCTTTAGAGGCTCCTTCGACTAATCCTGCTATATCAACAAAAGATATTGTAGTATTTATTTTTTTTTTTGAATTTGAAATTTTAACTAATTCATCTAACCTATAATCTGGTACAGGAACTACACCTATATTTGGATCTATCGTACAGAAAGGAAAATTTGCTGCTTGAGCTTTGCTTGAATTTGTAAGTGCATTAAATAAAGTAGATTTACCAACATTTGGTAAACCAACTATACCACACTTAAAACCCATTTAATTATTATTAACTTTGCTTGAGAATAAATCTAATTTTTTATCTATTAAAATAGCAATAGAGTCTATTATATTGTGAGTAATTTTTTCTAAGTGTTCTTGTTCATCATCAGAAAAATCATTTAAAACAAAATCTGATACAGACATTTTATTCTCCGGCTTTCCAATCCCGATCCTCACTCTTGAATAGTCTTTTCCAATAAATTTATCAATTGAAGCAACTCCATTGTGACCTGCGCTTGATCCACCAAATTTTGCCTTTATTTTTCCAAACTCTACATCTAGATCATCATGAAAAACAATTACATCTTCTGCATCTATTTTGAAATATTCAAGCAATTCTCTGATACATATTCCTGAGTTGTTCATAAAGGTCAGAGGTTTGATGGCATAAATTTTCTTTTCCCCAATATTGCCTGTTGTAAGTAAACCCTTAAATTTTGGCTTTTGCTTTGAAAGACCAAATTTTTGATTTATCGCATCTACAACTTTAAAACCTATGTTATGTCTATTATTATGACTGTTTGGGGTTGGATTGCCCAAACCTACGAGTAACAACATTTTATTTTATTATTATTTTCACAGATTATTATTTTTTCTCTGCTGGAGCTTTTCCTTCGTCTTTTCCTTTGTCGCCATCTGCAGCTTTTTCTGCACCTTCCTCAGGTTTAGCGTCTCCATCCGCAGCTGCCTCCGCAGTTTCTCCACCTTCTCCTTCAGCTTCTGCTGGTTTTTCAGGTTCTTTAACAACTGTTGGTGCTGCTACTGTCGCGATTACAAAGTCTCTTCCTTGAATTGTAGGTGTTACATTTTCAGGTAAATTTATAAAAGATATTTTAATACTTGCTCCAATATCTAAGTTATTTAGATCTACAACTAACTCTGTTGGTATATTTTCTGTAGGACATCTTAATTCAACTTTACGTCTTACAATATTCAAAACCCCACCTCTTTTTAATCCTGGTGACAATTCGTGGTTTATAAACTTAACTGGAATTTCTAAAATTACTTTTGCACCTTTAACAATTCTTAAAAAATCTAAATGTATAGGCTCATCTGTCACTGTATCAAAATCAATAACTCTTGGTAAAACTTTTTGTTCTTTACCATCAATATTAATTGAAATTATATTTGATAAAATATTTTCTTTATTTAATAAATTTTTTACTTCTTTAACAGAGACAGAGATTTTTTGATTTGGCTCCTCTCCTCCATAAATTATTCCTGGAACCATACCTTTACTTCTAAGAGATTTTACTTCACCCTTAGTTTTTGTTTCTCTAATTGTGGCTGCTAATAAACTCATAAAGTGTCGGGTTTTTAACTTATGAAACTAAATTTTACAAGTAAATTATTTAAATAGATCTGATACTGAGGTAGAATTTGATATCCTTTTAATAGCTTCTCCAACCAAATTAGAGATTGTTAATACCTCAATATTCTTAGCTTTTTTAACTTTTGTCGAATTATCAATTGTATCAGTTACAACTAAGTTTTTTATTGAAGATTTTTTAATTTTTTCAACAGCATTACCACTTAATACACCATGTGTTACATACACATGAACATCTTTAGCTCCTCTTTTTTTTAATTCAGAAGCTGCATTTACAATTGTTCCACCAGAGTCGATTATATCGTCAACTAATATACAAGTTTTATTTTTCACATTTCCAATTACATTCATCACTTCTGATTTTCCAGGAGCAGGTCTTCTTTTGTCTACTATTGCTAAATCTACATTTAACAATTTTCCTAAAGCCCTTGCTCTTGCTGTACCACCGACATCTGGAGCAACACAGATTATATTATTTTTTTTTAATTTCTTTTTTATATGTCTAGCAAATATTGGAGTTGCAAATAAGTTATCTACTGGAATATCAAAAAATCCTTGAATTTGTCCAGAGTGTAAATCAACTGTAACGACTCTATCTGCTCCTGCTTTTGCAATAAGGTTAGATACAAGTTTTGCAGATATAGATGTTCTAGGAACCACCTTTCTATCTTGTCTTGCATATCCAAAATATGGGATCACAGCAGTTATGTTTTTGGCCGATGATCTTTTTAAAGCATCAATCGATAGTAGTAATTCCATTAAATTGTCATTTGCAGGAGATGAAACGGATTGAATTAAAAAAATACTATTGCCTCTAATATTTTCATTAATTTCTATATAGATTTCTCCGTCTGCAAATTTTCTTATGTTTGAATTAACTAGTCTATTTTTCAAAAATTTAGATATTTTTTGACTAAGATGTTTATTGCTGTTTCCTGTGAGAATTTTCATCCGCGATAAGCTATTTAATCATAATTGCAGAAATATTTCTACCATAATCGTTATGTTTATTTTTTTTTGATCTTCTAGAACTAAAAAAGTTATTTTCTAAAGCATAGGTATCTTTTCTTATTATATCTATTTTTTTAACTCCATTTTCATAAAATTGAGATTTTATATATTCGCTTAAATCAAAATAAATTTTTTTCTTTTTAAATGTAAAGAAATTCACATTTTTTTTATTTTTGTCCTTAAACAATTTAAAAAAATCATTTTTTACTTCATAACTATTTTTTTTTATACATGGTCCAATGCAAGCAATCATATCTTTCTCTGAGCATCCATTTTTTTTTAAAAGCTGAATTGTTTTTTTTACTATTCCCTTAAAAGCACCTTTCCACCCAGCATGTATTGCACCAACAAATTTTTGCTTTTTTTCTATAATTAGAATTGGTGCACAATCTGCAGTAAGTATACTAATCGCAATATTTTGCTTATTTGTGATCATCGCGTCTCCAGTCAATCTTTTTTTTGGAACATTATTAATTTTATGAACTTTATTGCTGTGAATTTGATTAAGAGAAACTAGATTTTCACTTGTGCAGCCTATTTTTTTTGAAACTATTTTTAAATTTTTACTTATATTAGCAATTTTATCTTTTGAACCTTTTCCACAATTTAAACTTTTGTAGATCCCTTTTGAAGTACCACCCAATCTATTAAAAAAATAATGTGAAATAGATTTTTGATCTCTAAAAATTTTTGACTTAATCACTTAAAACCCAAATTAAAATTATTTTTGGATTTGCTTACAAACAATACTTTAAATAAAGAGCCCATATATTTTTCATCAATTAATCTTTTTATTCTATAAAATATCTCAGCTTTCTTACTAAATTGTAAATTTTTACTTATAATCTCAGCTCTTTTTAATATTCCTAATTTCATTAAGAAATTACCTTGGGTTGTTATTAAAGATTTCAAATTAGAATTTGCAAACTCTTTCTCATACATTTTAAAATTTATTAAATGAGTAATATCTGAATTATAGGGATTTTCTAAAAAACTAATTTTTCTATGCTTCTCAACACTTTGCAAAGTATTTTTCATTTTTCCACTGGTAAAGCCATAGTCTATCATTAATAAACCACCATTATTTTTAAAAATAAAATTCCCTATTTCGTTAACAAATTTCATTGCTGAAGGTGAATATTCAACAAATTTTTCTTTTTTTATATCCTTACCTAAATATTTCTCAATTTTTTTTGACGACACTTTTTGATCACAAACTTCAAACTTATTTTTTTTGTATGCTACATATTTTTCATACCAATTATTGCTTTTCTTTAAAAACTGTTTGATAGGAAATGCATCAAAAAATTCATTAGCCAAGAATATAGTTGGAGCCTTTGGAATTTTTTTTAAATTTCTAATCCAACTTGCTTTTTTCTTATCTATTTTACTTTTCTGAATTTTTATCAGTAATGGACTTTTTTCTAAAATTAAGAAATTGGCAGATAAACTAATTTCACTAAAATTATTTAAAGTTTGTATAATTTGTGACATCATCTCACCATTACCTGCACCCAGCTCTACAATATTTATTTTTTTTGGCTTTTTTAAATTCTCCCAAAATGAAATTAACCAAATAGATATCATTTCTGAAAAAAGAACAGAAATATTTGGAGATGTTATGAAATCACCTTTTTTTCCGAAAGGATTTTTTTTAATATAATAACCATTATCCTTGTCATACAAAGATTTGTAAATAAATTTATCTAATGAGATTTTTTTATTCTGTCCTATTAGCATTTTTATAATAGATGATAATTAATCCGCAAGTTAGTGCTATACAACTTATTATTTGCCCCATACTCAAGTTGAAGAATAAATAACCTAGCTGCTGATCTGGTTCTCTAAAGAACTCGATAACAAATCTAAAAAAAGAGTATAAAATTAAAAAATACCCCGAAATAATCCCAGGTATGTTCCTTAATCTATTAAACATCAAACTTAAAATAATAAATAGAACAATTCCCTCAAATATTGCCTCATAAATTTGTGAAGGATGTCTATTTAAATCATCAATTTTTATAAACTTTACTGACCATGGCACATTTGTTTCTATGCCATAAAGTTCTGAGTTTATGAAATTTGATATTCTTCCTAAAAAAATTCCTATAGGAGAACAAACAGCAACCACATCTAAATAACTAAAAATATTTTGATTTTTATTTTTGCAGAAAAAATAAGTTCCTATAATAATTCCAATTAGTGCACCGTGAAAAGACATGCCACCTTGCCAAATTTTTATAATCTCAATTGGATTGCTAATAAAATAAATAGGGTCATAAATAATTACATATCCAAGTCTTCCACCAAGGATGATACTTATGATCAAATAAGTTATATAATCATCAAAATATTCTCTCTGAGCATTATCTTTGATTAGTTTGTTTTTTGCAAAATACCAACCAAATAATAAGCCAAATATATAAGACAAGGAATACCATCTAATTTCTAATGAAAAGATCTCAAAAGCTACTGGGTCAAAATTATTAATAAACATTTAATTGTAATATTATAAATATTACTTAAACTTTGATAAGAAATTATTATGTCAAAATCAAGATTCGTATTTGATAAATTTGCAAAATTTTTGGAAGACGGACTGGTCAATTACAAAGATTTTAGTGATGAAGTTGTAAATATTTTACGATCAAAAAAAGAGGAAATTATTCTTAAAATGAATTTAGTAAGTAAAGATGAAATAGATATATTAAATAAAAGAATTGAAAAACTAGAAAAAAAAATTGCTGAAAAAAAAATTAAAAAAAAAACTAAACGGGCAAAGAAATAATTACTTTTAATCCACCTAAACTAGACTTATCAAATTTAAGATCTCCCCCATGTGATTTTACGACATCTGATGATATAGCTAAACCAAGACCAACACTTGACTTTGTTTCAGATCTACTTTTATCAATTTTATAAAATGGCTTCAAAACATTTTGATGTTCTTTCTGTGGTATTCCTGGACCATCATCCTCAATTGAAATATTGATAGTTGATCTTCCTTTTTTTAAATATAATTCAACATTGTCAGCAAATTTTAAAGAATTATCTATTAGATTATTGATACATCTACTAATTAAATTCTTTCTTCCATCAAAATAAACCCTCTCTTTTAAAAAATATTTTATATTTGGTTTCTCATATTTTTTGCAAATATCTTCAAGGAGGACAGATATATCAAACGTTTCAGTTTTATCTTTTGCTCCAGATCTTGCGAATTGAAGATACTCATTTAACATTTTTTCCATTTCATCAACATCTCTTGATAATTTTTCAACAACACTTTTGTCTTTAATCATCGCTATTTGAAGTTTTATCCTTGTCAAAGGTGTTCTTAAATCGTGGCTGATACCTGATAGCATCTCAGATCTTTGATTAAGATGTCTAATTATTCTTTTTCTCATTTTGTCAAACTCTAAACCAGCTTTTCGGATTTCGAGTGCTCCAGAAGGCCTAAATTCGTCAATATCTTCTCCTCGACCAAATCTTTCAGATGCCTCTGCAAGTTTGGTTATGGGCCTAGTTTGGTTCTTTAAAAAAATTATAGCTACCACTATCATTAATAATGCTGGCAATGTTATCCAAAGACCAAATAATCTAGCTGAACTTGTAGTTAGTCTGTCCCTTGGAATATAAAATTGAAAATATCCTTTTGAATATCCTATTTTCAAGTCAACAACTTCTTTGAAGTTTGTTGTGTCAAACCAATAAGTTAAATTTTTTTTCTTTAATTCTCTTCTTAGTGACCGATCCACTGGACTGAACCATCTTTCTGGTATTTTATCTGGTAAGATTTTATCTTTTTCATATTTGATATTAAAACCCAAGTGTTCTTTGAATAAAATTATTATAAAATCTTTGTTAGTTTCGTCATTATCATAAGCATCTACAAAAGTTTTGACTTCAGAGACCAATGCTCTTGTCATTCCAGAATTAGTTTTGATCCATAGACTATCAAAAAAAACTAATGAAATAGTTATTTGCATAACAACTATTGGAACAGCAACAATTAGCAATCCTCTATAAAAAAGTCTTTTAGGCAAGATATTTTTTATATATTTACTCAATCCATAAAACATAACCTTCACCTCTTATTGTTTGTAAATAATTTGGGCTTTTGGGGTTTTCTTCAATTTTTTTCCTAAGTCTAGTAATTATTACATCAACTGATCTTTCTTTATCAATTTTTATAAGATTTCCAATCTCCTCTCTTTTAAAAATTTTTCCAGGGGAATTAACCATTTTATCTAAAATTATTTTTTCTGTATTATTGATTTTTATTGATTTATCATTTTTCAAAATAAACTGCTTATTAAGATCTATTTCAATTTTACCAAATTTAAATTTTCTCTTTGTATTTTTATATTTTGTTTTATTTAAGATATTATTAATTCTAAGTATTAATTCTTTAGGCTCAAAAGGTTTTGGAAGGTAATCGTCTGCACCAATATCTAAACCCTCTATTCTCTCTGAAGCTTCACCCTTCGCAGTTAAAAGAATTATAGGGGTCGAAATTTTATCTTTATTTTCTTTCGTAAATTCTAAACCACTCTTTCCTGGCATCATTATATCAAGCACTATTAAGTCAAACTTTATAATTTTAACTTTCTCAAGAGCATCTTCGGCACTATTCGAACTAGTTACAAGATATTCATTTTGGGAAAGGTATTCTTTAACTAATTCTCTTATGCCATCATCATCATCTACAACTAAAATATGTGCTTTAAATTTTTCCATTAATTATTTTTTTTAAAACATTGTCAAAACTTACAACCTCATTCGCTTTTGATGCTGAGAATGCTTGATAAATTCTTTTCTTTTGAGCCGAGAAAATTTCGTTAAATAATTTCTCTCCCTCTTCTGTTAAGTAGACATGCTTTATTCTTGTGTCTACTTGGTCTTTTTCATATTTTATAGCTTTTAAATTTATTAAATCTTTCAAAACTCTATTCAAACTTTGCTTTGTAACTTTCAATTTTCTTAAAAGTTCTGATATTGTGATACCCTCATATAATGAAATTAGATGAATAACCTTGTTATGTGCGACACCTATGGAGTATTTATTCAATACATTTTTAGCATCCGAAACTGTCTCTCTGTAGCCAAGAAATATTTTTTCAATATATTGTTTGAGATCTTCATCTTTTAAATATAAAAGTTTTTTCATATTGGTAAGTTATATTGACATATTATATATACAATTATATTTTTTTATAAAATTAAATAATGATACCTTTCGATAAACGATCAGGAAAAATTTGGTACAATAATGAGCTTGTTGAATGGCAAGATGCAAAATGTCATGTAATCAGTCACGGACTTCATTATGCAAGTTTAGTTTTTGAAGGTGAAAGAGTATACGATGGAGAAATATTTAAGCTAGAAGAGCATACAGATAGATTATTTTATTCTGCAAAAAGATTAGACATTAATATTCCTTATACAAAAGATGAAATAAATGAAGCTTCAAAAAAAATTGTAGCAGTTCAAAATATTCAAAATGGATACGTAAGACCATTTGCGTGGAGAGGAAGCGAGATGATGGGTGTGTCTGCACAGAAAACTTCAATTAATGTAGCAATAGCTACCTGGGAATGGCCTGCATATTTTGATCCAAAATTAAAAGCTGAAGGAATAAAATTAAATATTTCTAAATGGCGAAGACCAGCTCCAAACACTATTCCTTGGGATGCAAAAGCAGCAGGTTTATATATGATTTGCACTCTTTCAAAACATGAAGCTGAACAACAAGGGTATTCTGAATCATTAATGTTAGATTTTGAAGGTAATGTTGCAGAAGGAACAAGTGCAAACATTTTTTTTAAAGATAAAAATAATGAATTACATACACCAACACCAGATTCTTTTTTAAATGGTATTACAAGACAAGCTGTAATTGAATTAGCCAAATCAAAAAATATTAAAGTTCATGAAAGAAAAATTTCTCCAGATGAACTAGGTAATTTTGATGGATGTTTCTTAACTGGCACTGCAGCCGAAATAACACCTGTTGCAAGCATAGCAGATCATAAATACAAAATTTGTGATGTTATATTAGGATTATCAAAAAGCTTTGATCAGTTAGTTAGACAAAAAAAAGCTGCCTAATCCTTATTATCTTCTGATATTGCATGGTCTATTCCTTTTCTAAGATAATCATATCCAGTATAAAGTGTTAAAAACGCAGATAGCCATAAAATAATAATGCCAATTGTTTGAGCATTATAATCTTGAAAATTTATTAATTTATTTCCTGTTTCCCCAGTCAGAAGTATTGCTATCGAAAACATCTGCAAGAATGTTTTAAGTTTTGCTAAATTAGAAACTGGAAGCTTTATTTTTCCTTTCGCTAGAAATTCTCTTAAACCTGAAATTAGTATTTCCCTTGTAAGAATTATAATAGCTGCAATAACTTCGTAATTTTTTATTGTTTGGTCCATAACTAATAAAATTAACGCAGTTGCAACAATAATTTTATCTGCAATAGGATCTAAAAGTTCACCAAGTTTAGACTCTTCTTTAAACATCCTCGCTAAAAGGCCATCTAAAAAATCTGTAAATGAGGCAATTAAAAAAAGAGCAAATGGTATAACGTCTCCATAAAATCCAGGAAGGTAGAATGTAAAAACAAATATTGGAACAATTATTATTCGTCCAATTGTTAAATAATTAGGTATTTTAAATTTCATTCGTGAAAGAAGTTATATATTTTTTTTGCAACTTTTTCCTCAACTCCATCAACTGATTTTATTTCATCTAAACTAGCTGATTCCACAGCTCTGGCTGAACCAAAATGATTTAATAATGCCCTTTTTCTGATAGATCCAATACCATCAATTTGATCTAATAATGATTTGCTTATGCCCTTTTTTCTTTTTGCTCTATGAGCACTTACTGCAAATCGATGGGATTCATCTCTTAGTCTTTGTAAAAAGAATAATGTTGGATCATTTTTCTCAAACTTGAACTCTCTTCCATCATGAAAAAATGTTTCATTTCCACTATTTCTCATTTTGCCCTTTGCTATAGCTACAATAGGTATTTCATGTAGACCGAGTTCATTCATCGCTTCTCTAGCAACGGAATATTGACCTTTCCCTCCATCAATTAAAACTAAATCAGGGAAAGTTAAATAATTATCTTTCTCTTGAA
The DNA here is from genome assembly GCA_902633125.1 of uncultured Pelagibacteraceae bacterium. Taxonomy (GTDB): domain Bacteria; phylum Pseudomonadota; class Alphaproteobacteria; order Pelagibacterales; family Pelagibacteraceae; genus Pelagibacter. The sequence goes on along the minus strand of CACPEZ010000002.1, from coordinate 118,927 downwards.
CTGCTCTTTTAAATCTTCTGTTAAGAACTTCTTTCATCATTCCATAATCATCTTGAGCATTTTTTTGAATTTTTATATTAAATTTTCTATACCTTTTTTTAACGAACCCTTCATCGCCATAAGTAATTAAAGCGCCCACACTATTTGTGCCTTGAATATGGCTATTATCATAAACCTCAACTAAATTAATATTAGTTTCAAGATTGAATTTTTTTGATACTGCATCGAAAAGATCTCTATTATTTTGACTCTCATAAAGTTTTCTATTCAAACTATCTTTTGCATTATTTATTGCTTGATTTATAACTTTTAGTTTCGTCCCTTTTTTTGCAACAGTAATTGTAATTTGTTTACCTTCTTTTTGTGTAAGTGTTTTTTCAATTAATTCTTTCTCTTTAATTTCATTAGATAAAATTATTGAAGATGGAACACTTTTATTTTCATAAAATTGAGACACAAAAGAATTAATGATATCACTTAGATTTTCTTCTGGATCATGCTTTGGAAAAAAAGCTTGATTACCCCAATTTTGTTTTGACCTATAAAAAAAAACTTGAATACAAGTTTTTCCAGACTCTTTATATCCCGCGATAACATCTGCTTCGACTAAATTTGCCTCATTAATTCTTTGAGAAGATTGGATAATATTTAATGATTTAATTCGATCTCTTAATATTGCTGCTTTTTCAAAGTCTAAATCCTCACTAGCCTTTTCCATTTGGCTAGATAAGCTTTTCTGAATTTTTCTAGATTTGCCTGACACAAATTCAATTGCATCATCAACAGTTTGTTTATAATCATTCTCGGTTACGTAACCAACACAAGGTCCTGAGCACCTTTTAATTTGATAAAGTATGCAGGGTCTTTCTCTATTTTTGAAAACAGTATCATCACAAATTCTAAGATGAAATATTTTTTGGATCATTTTTATAGTCCAATTTGCAGATCCAGCTGATGCAAATGGTCCAAAATAAAATCCTTCTTTGCCTTTTTTTCCTCTGTGCCTTTTGATTTGTGGCCATTTATCTTTTTCGCCTATAAAAATAAAAGGAAAGGATTTGTCATCTCTTAGTAAAATATTAAATTTTGGTTTAAACTTTTTAATTAAATTTGCTTCTAAAAGTAAAGCCTCACTTTCATTTGAAGTAGTAGTAATTTCGAGTCTTTTTGTTTGAGAGAGCATTCTCTCAGTCCTAATGATATGACTTTTTTCTGATACATAACTTTTAAGTCTGTTTGGAAGGTTTTTTGCTTTACCCACATAAAGAATTTCTCCTTTTGAATTTAGCATCCTGTAAACACCTGGCAACTTAGGAACCAAGGGCAATTCTTTTTTAATTACTTCTTTACCTATATCAGAGCTGATCATGGCTTCTTTTTTTAGAAATTTGGATCCCAACTGAGCTGCAATCCTTCATTATTTCTAATTTTTCGATTTGAAGAGTAATTTTATCTATTCTTTTATCTTTGAATAGTTCGTCAAAAACATCTTCTGCCAATGTTTCAAGAAAATTGTAATGTTTGTTTTTTACTAGTTTTTTTATTAATTTTACTATTTTAGCATAGTTAACTATCGATTTAATATCTTTATCATTCGATGGCTGTTTATCTTGATAATTAACTTCTAAATTAAATTTTACTTTTTGAGGCTTTTCTTTTTCAAAATCAAAATAACCAAGTTTTAATCCCAGTATTAATTCTTTTATTAAAACTTTTTTTTCGTAATTAAATAAGCTTTTTGTTTTATTTATTTTAACAATCTTTAAGTTATTCTTTTTCATTAAAGTATATTTTCAAGAAATGTAGTCAGATAATTATTATCTTCTAAATATTTTGTAAAACATTTTGATTGAGGAATATTATGTCCTTTATCTGGTGTCATTTTTTCATTTACATCTGCCCAAGTACAACTAGTTGGTTTTATTTCACTATAATCAATAAGACTCAAATCTTTAAAATTTTCAAAAAATGATAAAGTTTTAGGATCTTCAAATATGTCGTCTTTATGTGCAAAAACAATTGCATTTATTTTATCTGCTTTATTTAATTTATTTATTGAATCATCTCTAAAAGCACCCCATTCAGGATATTTTTTTTGCCATTCTTTTTTAGGCCCCGCAAATGCTGGGTTAAAAGCAATAGTTCCAATAATTTTTTCTGGATGTCTAGATTGTAAAACAAGAGACGACCATCCACCAGCCGAATATCCTGATAATATTATTTTATCAAATCCAAGTTTCTTTAAATTTTCAACTTCATTTAGAATTATCTTTGGTCTTTTAATGATTTTATGCTCATCTACTAAATCAATTTTTCCTTTTGAATTTAATTCTTTTCTGTATTTTTTTTGATTCTTCACTGACATACCTTTTACTCCTGAGCATACACGATAAATTTTAACCTCTAATCCATTAATTGTTTTATTATGTAATTTTAAGATAGCTGGTACTACTGCAGCATCCCAAAGATATCCAAATTTAGGTTTTGCTTTACATGGGTCCTGCTTATGATCTTGAATACTTCCATGATTATAAACTATTACCACTGAATTTTTTTTATCAGATATTTCATCAATCGAATAAGGTTCACCTTTACTGTTCATGAAAGTATTATTTTTGGATAATTTTTCTAAACCTTTATATTCTAAAGTATTGGCAAATAGATTATTTGTAGAAAGTAAAAAAATTATAATTAAAAATATTCTTTTCATTCTTTTCCTCCCATAATATCTGGTGTTTGCCAGTTTAGGTTTTGGCCACTATCAATAGCTAAAACTTGACCAGTAATAGATCTATTTTTAATAAAAAAGTCAACAGCATTGCAGATTTCTTGTACATTTGTCTGTCTTTTAAGAGGAGTCGCCATGTATTGCTTTTTAAAATGTTTGTCAGACTGTCTTTTATTTTTGATAGTTGGACCTGGAGCAATTCCATTCACTCTAATATTTGGGGCAAGACTCATCGCACTTGTTTTGGTTAAAGTATAAAGACCAGTTTTACTTAATGTATATGAAAAAAAATATGGTGTTAATTTAAATATTCTTTGATCAATTATATTAATAATATTATTGTTTTTGCCTATAGTATTTTTTGCAAAACCCTTTGATAATAAAGCTGGCGCTTTTAAATTAGCTTTTAAATGGCTTTCCCAACTTTTTGTAGTAAAATTCTCAAGCTTGTCGTTTTCAAATAACGAAGCATTATTTATTAAACAATCAAAATATTTCAATTTTGTTTTTGAGAACTTTAATATTTTCTCAATCTCTTTTTCTTTAGTCAAATCTGCTTTTACCAAATAAATTTTTGTACCACTTTTATTTAAATCTTTTTTAAGACTTTCTGCTTTGGACCTAGATTTGTTATAATGAATGACAATTTCAATATTAGGCCCTGATAATTTTTTAGCTATTGCAGCCCCAATTCTAGTTGCTGCTCCAGTAATTATTATCTTCCGTGCTTCCATTTTTTATCTCTTTTTTTTGTGACCCTTGTGCCAGGCATACCTAGAGTTGATCTACCTTTAGGATAAATTTTATTTTTAACATCGTACTGTCTAATTTTAGGGTTTAAAGTAATTTCTAATTCAGTACTTTGAAGTTTTCTCATCTCATCTCTAATTTTAGCGGCTTCCTCAAATTCCAAATTAGATGCAGCTTCTTTCATCTTTTTGTCTAATCCTTTTAAATGTTTTTTAAGGTTACCGCCAATATTGGAACCCTCGCTTATTTTGACGTAATCTTTCTCGTAAACACTTTCTAAAATATCACTTATTTCTTTTTTTACAGATTTAGCGTCGATTTTATTTTTCTTATTGTACTCTAATTGAATCTTTCTTCTTCTCTCAGTTTCTTTAATTGCTTTCTTTATACTTTTTGTTTCCTTATCAGCATAGAGAATAACTTTTCCATCTACGTTTCTTGCGGCTCTTCCTATTGTTTGAATTAGTGAAGTTTCTGATCGCAAAAATCCTTCCTTGTCAGCATCCAGTATTCCAACTAATGCACATTCTGGAATATCTAGACCTTCTCTTAATAAATTTATTCCAACTAGAACATCAAATACACCCATTCTAAGATCTCTCATAATCTCTATTCTCTCAAGTGTATCTATATCAGAATGAAGGTATCTTACTTTTATACCATTTTCATGAAGATACTCGGTTAAATCCTCTGCCATTTTTTTTGTAAGTGTTGTAACTAAAACTCTATAATTATTTTCAACTACTCTTTTACATTCATGCATAAGGTCATCTACTTGATTTTTAGCTGGTCTAATCTCAACTGGTGGATCAATTAAGCCTGTAGGTCTTATGACTTGATCAATAAACTTACCTTTAGTCTGTTCCAATTCCCATGGGCCAGGAGTTGCTGAAACAAATACAGTTTGTGTTCTCATCAAATCCCACTCTTCAAATTTTAAAGGTCTATTGTCCATGCAAGAAGGCAATCTAAAACCATACTCAGCCAACGTGCTTTTTCGAGATCTATCTCCCTTAAACATTCCATTAAGTTGAGGAACAGTAACATGAGATTCATCTACAAAAACTAATGTGTTATCAGGAAAATATTCAAAAAGGGTAGGAGGTGGCTCTCCTGGTTTTCTACCAGATAAAAATCTTGAGTAATTTTCAATTCCTGCACATGATCCAGTTGCCTCAATCATTTCTAAATCAAATTTAGTTCTCTCCTCTAATCGTTGCGCCTCTAATAATTTGTTTTCTGATTTGTGTTTTTTTAAAGTCTCCTCTAATTCTTTTCTTATTTTTATAATTGCTTGTTCTACAGTTGGTTTAGGAGTGATGTAATGAGAATTAGCATAAACTTTTACTAGACTAAGATCTCTAACCTGATCTCCTGTCAAAGGATCAAATTCCTCAATCTTCTCAAGTTTATCACCAAATAAACTTAATCTCCATGCTCTATCCTCCAGATGAGATGGAAATATTTCTAAATATTCTCCCCTTGCCCTAAATGTTCCTCTAAAAAAATTTTGATCATTTCTCTTATACTGAAGAGCAACAAGAGATTTTATTATTTGCTCTCTATTATATTCATAGTTTTTCTGTAGGGTTAAAGTCATTTTGCTGTAAGCTTCAACTGATCCCAAACCATAAATACAGGAAACACTTGCAACAATTAAAACATCGTCTCTTTCAAGAAGAGATCTTGTTGCAGAGTGTCTCATTCTATCAATCTGCTCGTTTATTGATGCTTCTTTTTCTATATACGTATCTGATCTTGGCACGTAGGCTTCTGGAGTGTAATAATCATAGTAAGATACAAAATACTCAACTGCATTATCTGGAAAAAAAGTTTTCATCTCACCGTAAAGTTGAGCTGCCAAAGTTTTATTTGGTGCCAATATTAACGCTGGTCTATTCGTAGCTTCTATAACTTTTGCCATTGTAAAAGTTTTTCCAGATCCAGTTACACCTAATAATACTTGATTAAACTCATTTTTTTTAGCTCCTTGGACTAGCTTTTTAATTGCTTCTGGCTGGTCACCAGCTGGGGTAAAATCTGACTTTATTTTGAATTTTTTTCCACCTTCGAGTTTTCCACCGATTTTTGGGTTTTTACTTTGAATGTCTGTAATTAGGTCTTGATATGTATTCTCCATATATTAAACAACGTAATTGAATAATTTCATAATTCAATGAGCATAATATCTAATAATTTAAAAAGAATTAAACCATCCCCAACTATTGCAGTTACTCAAAAGGCAAGAGAATTAAGAGCTGCAGGAAAAGATGTAGTTGGACTTGGGGCAGGGGAACCAGATTTTGATACTCCTATCAATGTTAAAAATGCAGCTATTAAAGCAATAAGAGACGGAGATACAAAGTATACTGCAGTTGATGGAACTCCAGCATTAAAAAAAGCAATTTTAAAAAAATTTAAAAGAGAAAATAAACTAAATTATAAACTAGATGAAATCACAGTTGGAACTGGAGGGAAACAAGTTCTCTATAACACTTTTATGGCAACTTTAAATCAAGGAGATGAAGTCATTATTCCTGCTCCATTCTGGGTTTCATATCCGGATATGGTTCTCTTAGCAGGAGGAAAACCAAAAATAGTAAAATGTGATGAAAAAGATGGATTTAAAATTACACCTGCAAAATTAAAAGCTGCAATTACAAAAAGAACGAAATGGATAATCCTTAACTCACCATCTAATCCAACTGGATCTGGATACAGCAAATCAGAAATTCAAAAATTAGCTAAGGTTTTAATCAAAAACAAAAAAGTTCATATTTTGAGCGATGATATTTATGAGCACGTTAAATATGATAATTTTAAATTTTTTACAATTGCTCAAATTTCAAAATTAAAATCTCGAACATTAACAATGAATGGAGTGAGCAAATCTTATGCAATGACTGGTTGGAGAATTGGTTATGCAGCTGGACCAAAAGAAATAATTTCTGCAATTAGAAAAATTCAATCTCAGTCAACTTCGAATCCCTCATCAATTAGTCAAGCAGCAGCTGTTGAAGCTTTGAATGGAAAACAAGACTTTATTAAGAAAAGAGCAAAATCATTTAAAGAAAGAAGAGATTTTGTTGTAAAAAGTTTAAACAATATTGATGGTATTAGCTGCTTAAAACCTAATGGTGCATTTTACGTATTTCCGAATTGTAAAAAACTTTTAAATAAAAGAACTAAACTTAAAAAAGATACTGATTTTGTCCAAAAGCTATTAGAAAAACAAAATGTTGCTGCTGTCCAAGGCTCAGCATTTGGTTTAGATGGATATTTTAGAATTTCATATGCAACTTCAATGGCAAAACTTAAAATAGCAATGTCTAGAATTAAAAAGTTTTGTGAGGATTTAGGATAAACCTATTTTTTTTTATTTAGTCCAATTAGTGAAGAATTTCTAAATCTTAAAATTACAATTGCTAAAGCAATTAAAACAATCGCACCTGCTTCATATAGTAATATCTCTGGATTTAGAGATTTTCCTTGTAAAATAATAAATCTAGCAAGTGCAGTTATAGCAATAAATAACGGCAGTGTAATTTGAATTGATTGGCTTTCCCAAAATACTCTAACCATTGCAAGCACTTCAAGATATAAAAAAAGTAAAAGCAGATCGGCTAAAGTAACTCTTTGTACGAGTATCATCTGGTACATTTCTTGCCCAAAAGCAATAACTGTACTAACTAAAATGATTACTAATGCTACAAGCTGGATTTGCTTTACAATGTTTTCCATTTACATTCTTTTATAATTTAAAATAACTTTTTATTCTATACTGAAATAGTTTGTAAAGTATTGATATTATACTAATCCAAGTCTAACTACTGATTTTGCTGCATCCTCAATACATCCTTTAGCCGGCTGAAATTTAAATCCTAATAAATCTTCAGCATACGAAGCATCAGTTTGCATTTGTATCCCTAAATCTGGAACCATCATTTTTGCACTCGTATCTAGATGACTAATTATTCTCACTAAAAAGTTTGGCAACACTCTTTTTGGAAGTTTTTTTGAATATTTAGGTAATGCTTCAGCCATAATATTAGAAAAATCTATCATTCTTTTGACCTCAGAGCCAATTATTAGTCGTCTTCCACCAACATCTGGTCTTGTTAAAGAATTGATGTGAGCTTTCACTACATCTTTCATATCTGAGACTAAAATACTAAAATCCGGAGCACCTGGATATTTACCTTCTAGAAATAATTTAACATAACTTATCGAAGTTTTTTCTTTAGTATCTAAAGCGTCTCCAAAGACACCTCCAGGACATATACATACCAATTTATTTTTTAAACCTTTATTCTCCATAAATTCCCAAGCTGCTTTTTCAGCCTTGATTTTTGAAACAAAGTAATCATTACAACCTTTCCAATTAGCATCACTCCAATCATTTTCACCAAATGTATATGGATTTGTCCTATTAGGTTTTCTAAACATTGTTGCAATTGAAGAAGTTTTAATAATACGTTCAACTCCCGCATTAACAGCAGCTTTTAAAACTCTTATAGTTCCATCTTTAGCTGTAGGAACAAGACTTTCACGATCTCTAGAGGTCTTTAAAGGGAAAGGAGAAGCTACATGCATTACATACTTACAGCCTTTTAATGCCTCATCCCAACCTTGGTCTTTTAAAAGATCTAATTCGACAAATGATAATTTATCAATTGATGCATATTCATTTATGGTTTTTTTTGTTTGCTCTATTAAACCAGAATCTCTAACAGTGCCTAAAACTTTATATCCCGATTTTAATAATTCAATTGCAGTGTGTTTAGCGATCCATCCACTTATACCCGTTAACAATACTGTTTCATTCATTTATTCGGATAAATGTTTTTCAGCCTCTAATGCTGCCATACATCCCATACCAGCTGCTGTAACTGCCTGTCTAAATACTTTATCTTTCACATCACCAGCAGCAAAAACTCCTGGTATGTTTGTTTCCGTAGACTCTGGTTTTGTTATTAAATAACCCTCATTATCCATTTCTAGTTGGTCTTTAAATAATGAGGTTGCTGGATCATGCCCTATAGCAATGAACAAGCCATCAATTTTTAGTTCGTCTATTTTATTTGTTTTAACATTTTTAATTTTTAATCCAGTTACATTTTTAGGATCACTATCCCCAATAACTTCATCAACAACAGAGTCCCAAATTATTTCAATTTTTTTATTTTCCATTAATTTCTTTTGAAGTAATTTTTCTGCTCTCAGACTATCTCTTCTGTGAATAAGCTGAACTTTTGAAGCAAATTTTGTTAAAAACATAGCTTCTTCGACTGCAGCATTTCCACCCCCAACCACTGCTACAGTTTTGTCTTTAAAGAAAAATCCATCACATGTTGCACATGCAGATACACCAAAACCTCTAAAGCTTTGTTCTGAGTCAATATTTAACCATCTTGCTTGAGCTCCTGTCGAAATAATAATTGACTCTGCCTCATAAATTTGGCCACTATCTCCAACAGCTTTAAATGGCTTAGATTTTAAGTCCACTGATGCAATATGATCTTGTATCATTTCAGTTCCAACTACTTCTGCTTGACCTTTCATTTGATCCATAAGCCATGGCCCTTGTATTACATCTTTAAATCCAGGAAAATTTTCAACATCCGTTGTTGTTGTTAATTGGCCACCAGGCTCCATACCATGAACTAATATTGGTTTTAACATTGCTCTTGCAGCATAAATTGCTGCTGTATATCCAGCGGGACCTGACCCAATTATTAACACTTTTGTGTGTTTAGTTGGATTTTCACTCATATGAAAGCTATATAATGATTAATGACTAAATTGAAAGGTATATTATTAACAGAAGGTATGCATGGGATGATTAGCCAAGTAGAAGGTTTGGCTAAAGCTTTAGATATAAATTATTCTCACCACACAGTTGAAACAAAAGGTATCTGGAAAGTTATACCACCGAAATTCACTCCAATATCTGGCTTAGTTTTTAAAAAAATTGAATGCGAAGATTTTGATTTAATTATTTCATGTGGGAGAAAAAGTATTATTCCATCATTATTCCTAAAAAAAATTTCAAAGAAAAAAGTATTTAATATTCATATTCAAAACCCAAAGATAAAACTAGATAATTTTGATCTAGTTGTAGTACCTGAGCACGACAATCTTGATGGTCATAATGTAATAAAAACAAAAGGAGCTATTCATTATTTAACAAGTAAAGAAATTGAAAAAGACAAAGAATATTTATTTAGTATTTCAAGTAAATTGAAGGATAAAAATATAATTTCATTAATAATTGGTGGTCCTACCCAGTATTATGATTACTCAGATAGAAATATCCAAGAAATTTTTTCAAAAGTAAATTATTTAGTTAAAGAAAATAATCTTAATTTAGTAGTCATCCCTTCTATGAGAACGCCAAAGGGAACTATAGAACATGCAAAAATATATTTTGGAAATGATCATTTAGTATTAGATGGTGTTGATAAAAAAGCCTATTTAAGTGCTCTTTCACAATCAAAACATTTAGTTATAACTTGTGATTCAAGCTCTATGATTTCAGAGGCAGCTTTAACAGGTAAGCCAATTTATATTGCCACTATTCCACCTAAAAAAAGCGATAAAAGATTTAAAAATTTTAGAAAATTATTTCAAGAAATGAAAATTGTTAGAGAATTAGGAGAAAAATTAGAAAATTGGAACTATGAAAAATTAGATGAAACGAATAGAGTAGCAAATATCATTAAAGATAAAATTCAATTATAATGGCATTTTTAAATTCAATATTAAAAAATTCGTCAAATCATAAATCCCCTTTTGAACATTGGGAATTAGATCAACCATTAACTGATGGCCAAGTTCAGGAAATTGTAAACGCTGATATAGCTAATCCGATAGAACATAATTTAAACTATGATGGCACAAGAGCAATTGATGGAGGTGAAGGTAAGTTTAGAGAAGGTATATCAGATGGGGGCAAAGCATTAAAATTTAGATGTTTTGTTACAAAAGAAAATTCAAATCAATTTCCTAATCTTGTTGAATTTATTAAAGAACTTCAAAATCCATCAACTTATAAAAAAATTTCTGAAATGATAAATAAAGATCTTTCAAATTCATATGTAAGAGTTGAAGTTATCTGTGATAGAAAAGGATTCTGGCTAAAACCACATTGCGATATTAAAGAGAAACTGATGTCATGTTTATTATTCGTAAATAAGCATAATGAAAAAGAAGATTTAGGAACAGATTTTTATGATGAAAATCTAAAATTAGCAAAAACTGTTCCTTATAAGGATAATTATGGCTATTTCTTTTCAAGTGGCCCTAAAACTTGGCATGGTATGGAAAAAAAAGAAATAGTAAAAGAGAGAAGATGTCTTCAAGTAAATTATGTTACATTTGAGACAGATTGGAAAGTCAATTAAAATTAATTATCCTGCAGAGATCTAACTCTTAACTTGGTTGTTTTTAAGGATTTAATTGCTTCTAAGAATGAATAGGCTGTCGACATATTCGTACAATAAGGGATTTTGTTTGCAAGAGTTCCTCTTCTTAATGCTCTTGCATCACTAATTCTGTGTTCAGAATTTCCACCTCCAGTATTTATTACCAAAGATATTTTTTTAGAATTTAAAACATCTACTATATGTGGTCTTCCACTACTCACTTTATTAATTTTTTTACATTTCATTCCGTTTTGTTTTAAAATCTCTGAAGTTCCTTTGGTTGCGGAAAGTGTGAATCCAAGTTTTATTAATCTTTGTGCAACACCTATTATTTCTTGTTTGTGAGAGTCTTTTACTGATAAGAATGCCATTCCTTTAGTTGGCAACGAATTAGAAGCAGCAATTTGACTTTTTGCAACAGCCATTCCAAAATCATCATCGAAACCCATTACTTCACCAGTAGACTTCATCTCAGGGCCAAGTAATAAATCACTATCTGGAAATTTATTGAATGGAAATACTGCTTCTTTAACAGCAAATTTTTTATTGGTTTTGTATTTTAATTTATACTTACTTAATTTTTCCCCAGACATTATTCTTGATGCAATTTTTGCAAGTGGAATACCGTTTGCTTTTGAAACAAAGGGTACAGTTCTGCTTGCTCTAGGATTAACTTCAATGACAAAAATTTCATCATTTTTAATTGCAAATTGAATATTTAAAAATCCTTTAACTTTTAAAGCCAGAGCTAATTTTCTTGTTTGTATTTTAAGTTCTCTTAAAATATTTACCTTTATTGATACCGGCGGCAAGCAACAAGCAGAGTCTCCAGAATGAATCCCGGCTTCTTCAATATGTTGCATTATTCCAGCAACATAAACATCTTTTCCATCAGAAATCGCGTCTACATCTACTTCCATTGCATTGTCGATAAATTTATCAATTAAGATTGGATTTTGCTCTGATGCTTTGAAGGCCTCATTGATAAATTGTTTCAATTGACTTTTATCATGAACAATCTCCATAGCTCTTCCACCCAAAACATAAGAAGGTCTAACAACTACAGGTAATCCAATTTTTTCAGCAACATTAATAGCTTGATCGAATTTGTAGGCTATTCCGCTTTCAGCTTGTTTTAATTTAAGTTTTATTAGTAATTCTCTGAATCTGTCTCTATCTTCTGCAAGATCAATTGATTTATATTGTGTCCCTAAAATAGGTAATTTATTTTCATCTAAAAATTTAGCTAATTTGATAGGGGTTTGTCCTCCAAATTGTGCAATAATCCCAATTAGATTTCCTTTTGATTTTTCTTTTAAAATTATATTCTCAACATACTCTTCAATTAAAGGTTCAAAGTATAATCTATCACTTGTATCATAATCTGTAGAAACAGTTTCCGGGTTACAATTTATCATTATTGTTTCAAAACCTGCTTCTTTTAAAGAAAAGCTCGCCTGACAACAGCAATAATCAAACTCTATACCTTGGCCAATTCTATTTGGTCCTCCACCTAGAATTATTATTTTCTTTTTATTGCTTGGCTCCGCTTCGCATTCAGTTTTAATAGAAAAATTTCTTTGATAAGTAGAATACATATAAGGTGTAAAAGATTTAAATTCTGCAGCACAGGTATCAACTTTTTTAAAAACAGGCATAACTTTTAGCGCTTTTCTTCTTGATTTGACGACTGTTTCTTTTTGATCAGTTAATTGTGAGATCTTTTTGTCAGAAAAGCCTATTGATTTTATTCTATTAAATTCCCCAAAAGTTTTGGGCAGTCCTTTTGAGATTAGTATTTTTTCTTCATCAACTATTTCCTTAATTTGATTTAAAAACCAAGGATCTACCTTTGATAATTTATATATAATATCTAAAGAAATTTTTTTTCTAAAAGCTTCAGCAATTAATAGCAATTTATTTGGAATATTGATTTTTAAATTTTTTAGGATTTCTTTTTTTGAATAATTAAAAATATTATCTAATCCTGATAAACCAGTTTCAAGTGAAACCAGGGCTTTTTGAAAAGATTCTTTGAAATTTCTCCCAATTGCCATTGCTTCACCAACTGATCTCATGGATGTGCCTAAAATTGCTTCTGTGTCAGAAAATTTTTCAAACGTAAACCTTGGAATTTTTGTTACAACATAATCAATTGTTGGTTCAAAAGAAGCTGGTGTTACTTTAGTTATCTCATTTTGCAGTTCATCAAGAGTATAACCAACTGCTAATTTTGCTGCTACTTTTGCTATTGGAAAGCCCGTTGCTTTTGAAGCTAATGCAGATGATCTTGAAACTCTGGGGTTCATTTCAATAATTACCATTCTTCCATTTTTTGGATTTATGGCAAATTGAACATTTGAACCTCCTGTTTCAACACCTATTTTTCTTAAGCAAGCAATAGATGCATTTCTCATTACTTGATATTCTTTATCTGTAAGTGTTAATGCTGGAGCTATTGTAACAGAATCACCAGTATGAGTTCCCATTGGATCAACATTTTCTATTGAACAGATAATTATACAATTATCATTTCGATCTCTAACAACCTCCATCTCAAATTCTTTCCAGCCATCTAAACATTCCTCAACCAAAACCTGATTTTGAGGTGATTCGTTCATCCCTTCTTTTACAATCTTAAAAAAATCTTTTCTTGTTCTCGCAATCCCTCCGCCTAATCCACCCAAAGTAAATGAAGGTCTAATAATTGCAGGAAGACCAATTTTGTTTAAACATTTTTTAGCGTTTGAAAATTTATTCAAAACCTCTGATTTTGGTAAATCAATACCAATATCAGACATATTCTTTCTAAATTTTTTTCTATCTTCAGCATTAGCTATTGCCTTAGAGTTTGCTCCGATAAGTTCAATTCTATACTTTTTAAGCAAACCAATTTTTTCTGCATTAATTGCTAGATTTAATGCTGTTTGACCACCCATTGTAGGGAGAATAGCATCAGGCCTCTCTTTTTTTATTACCTCCTCAAGCACTTCCAAAGATATTGGTTCGATATAAGTTTTATCAGCAACACCAGGATCTGTCATTATAGTTGCTGGGTTTGAGTTTATTAATATTACTTTATAACCCTCATCTTGTAATGCTTTACATGCTTGTGTTCCTGAATAATCAAATTCACAAGCTTGACCTATAATAATTGGTCCAGCTCCAATGACTAAAATTTTTTTAATATCTTTTCTTTTTGGCATATTTTTTTATGTCTTTAACAAAATTATTAAATAAATATTTACTATCTTGTGGTCCAGGATTAGCTTCAGGATGATATTGGACTGAGAAAACTGGTTTATTTTTTAATCTTATTCCCTCTATAGAATTGTCAAATAATGATAGGTGAGTTATTTCTGTATTTTTTTTTAAACTTTCTTTAACAACTTCAAATCCATGATTTTGACTGGTAATTTCTACTTTCTTTGTAATTAAATTTTTAACCGGATGATTTGCACCTCTATGTCCTAACTTCATTTTTTTGGTTTTTGCATTTAATGCTAAAGCTAATATTTGATGACCCAAACATATCCCAAATAATGGAATATTTTTTTTTATTAAATTTTTAACGACTTTAATCGCATATTTTCCTGTTGCAGCAGGATCACCCGGGCCGTTCGATAAAAAAATTCCATGAGGTTTTAGATTAAGTATATTATTTGCATTTTCTTTGCAGGAAACAACTTTAACTTCACAATCAAAATCAGAAAAATACCTAAGTATATTTTTTTTAATTCCATAATCTATCGCCACAACCCTAAATTTTTTTTTTCTATTTTTTTCATAACCCCTATTTTTTTTCCAGGTTTTATATCCTTTCCAAATATAAGTTTTATTAGTTGAGACCTCTTGAGCAAGATCCATTCCGTTTAAACCAGGCCATTTTATTGATTTATTTATTAGTTTATTGATATTAAATTTACCATTTTTATTGTTTGATATTGTTCCTTTTGGAGCCCCTTTATCTCTGATAAAATTTGTTAAACTTCTAGTATCAAGACCAGTTATGCCTACTATTTTATTTTTTTTTAGCCACTTATCTAAATTTTGAAGAGACCTATAATTTGAAGGATTTGTTATCTCTGAATTAAAAATAACTCCTCTTGTCCATATTTTATCAGATTCTATGTCTTCTTTGTTAACCCCAACGTTCCCAATGTGTGGAAATGTAAAATTTATTATCTGTCCTGCATACGATGGATCAGATATTATTTCTTGGTAACCAGTTAATGATGTATTAAAGCATACCTCTCCAGTTGCCTCACCCTTATACCCTAGACCGATTCCTTTAAAGACTGATTTATTTTCGAGAACTAAAACAGCTGTGTTAAAATTTGAGAGATGCGAGGTTTTGTTTTTTCGTTTTAAAGTCAATTACAACTCATAAGTTAAAGGTTAATACAATAAAACGTATTTATCCGCAACAGATCTATAATAATTTTTTAAAAATACAATTTTTTCTTTTGAACAATTTTGTCTATGAAGTACATTCTAGTATGTCCCTGAGAGATAAAATAGATAGCGATTACAAAAATGCTTTAAAATCAAAAGATAAAAATAAGATATCAACTTATAGGTTAATTTTGTCTGGAGTTAAGGACTTAGATATTAATAACAGATCTGGTCCAAATAAAAAAGAAACAGACGATGACGATATAAAAAAACTTTTAAAAAAAATGATCAAACAAAGGTCCGAATCAATTGAAATATACAAAAAAAATAACAGATCAGATTTACTGGAAATTGAACAGGGAGAGCTTGATGTTTTATCTGAATATTTGCCTAAGCAATTATCTGAGGCAGATACAAAAAAGATATGTGAAGAAATTATAAAAAGTTCTGGAGCCTCTTCAATTAAGGATATGGGTAAAGTCATGGGTGAATTGAAAAAAAATCATGCTGATACAATTGATTTTTCTAAGGCGGGTCAGATTATTAAAAATTTACTTAATAGCTGATGAAATATCCAAAAGAATATTTAGATGAAATTAAAAATAGGTTAAAAGTTTCTACAGTTGTTTCTAAAACTGTTAAACTTAAAAAAAGAGGCAAAGAGTTTGTTGGTTTGTCTCCATTTAAAACTGAGAAAACTCCATCATTTACAGTCAATGATGAAAAAGAATTTTACCATTGTTTTAGCACAAGTGAACATGGAAACATTTTTGACTTTGTGATGAAAACTCAAAACCTTAGATTTGGTGAAGCAGTTAAAATGCTTTCAAATTTAGCAGGAATGCAACCTTATACGTTTTCAAAACAAGATGAGGAAAGAGAGAATAAATGGAAATTATATAAATCTATATGTAGTAATTTTTCTGAATTTTATAAAAATGAATTGTTTAAAAATGAGAATTCAACTAAAGCAAAAAATTACCTTAAAGCAAGAGGACTGTCTGGTGCTGAGGTTAAAAATTTTAATCTTGGCTTTGTCACAGAGGATTTAGATTATTATGAAATCCTAAAAAAGGATTACGATGAAGAAATTATCAAAGATACAGGCTTATTTTATTTTGATGAGAAGAAAAAAAAATATATATCAAGATTTAGAAACAGAATAATTTTTCCAATAAATAATATATCGGGAAATATAATAGGTTTTGGTGGAAGAATTTTAGATGATAGTAAAAATTTAGCTAAATATATTAATTCACCCGAAACACCTTTTTTTAAGAAAGGATCAAATTTATATAATCTTGATAAAGCAAGAAAGTTATCAAATAAATTAGATGATGTATATTTAGTTGAAGGGTATATGGATGTTATTGGTTTATCAAAAAATGGTATAGAGAATACTGTGGCAAACTTAGGGACTGCTTTAACAAGTAAGCAGATACATATTTTAAATCAATTCTATAACAATATTATTATATGCTTTGATGGTGATCAAAGTGGCTATAAAGCTGCATTAAGAGCAGCAGAGAATATTATCGATGAATTAAAACCTGACAAAAAAATTTCATTTTTACTCTTAGAAAACAATTTAGATCCAGATAATTATGTAAACAAATTTGGCAAAGATAAGTTTTTAGAAATTTCAGATCAGAGATCTATACCTATACATAAATTTATCTTTGAGCATTATAAAGGACAAACAACTGAAAGTCCTACTTCAAAAGCAATTTTCGAAAAAAAACTAAGAGAAATAGCATCAAAAATTAAAGATAGTTTTGTGAAAAAATACACTTTAGAGTATTTTCTTGAAAAAGTTTCGGAATTAACACCGAATATTAATTCAAAATTTAGCAAAAATTATAAAAAATTTCCAAAATCTCTTGCCAAAACCAAAAGTTACTACAATGAGACAAAATCATTAAAATCTTTTGAAATTAAAGAATTTTCTTTTTTATATATTTTACTTTCTAAACCAAAATTAATTTATGAAAATTTTCATTTATTAGACAATGTAAAATTATATAGTCATGAAAATAAGCAACTATATGATGAAATTTTAAATCAATCAGAAAACTTATTAAATCTAGACGTTAAAAAACTAAATGTGGATAAAAATTTAGTTAATAGAGTTATGAATTATGCTTCAATTAAACACATAATATCAAAAAATTTAACAGATGATGAAAAAATTTTAGAGATTTTTAATGAAATTATTCAAGATCTAAAAAATTATGAATTAGAGCAAAGAATATCTGAGTTAGAATCAAAGTTTTCTCAGGATATGAGTGAAACAACATTTAATGAGATAAAAGAGTTAAAAAAACTGCAAAAAATCAACTAAAATTAAAAAAAATCACATAGATTTTTTCGAATTAGACATTATATAGGTCCTTCAAACTTTTAATTGTGGAACGAATAATAACAAAATCATTTGCTAGATTAATGGGTCGAGGGATCCACAGAGGTTTTATCACTCATGAAGAATTAAATAAGTCATTAGGTAAAAGAAATCTTTCTAGCGAAAATTTATCCCAAGCTTTAATACACATACTCGACGAAAATATTGTTTTAGTAGAAAAAAAATCTGATTACAAAATATTAAGAAAAAAAGATGCATCATCAAAAGATGAAGGAAAGACAATAGAAAAAAGTGACGACCCTATCAGAATGTATCTTAGAGAAATGGGTGGTGTCGAATTATTATCCAGAGAAGGTGAGATAGCAATTGCAAAAAGGATTGAAGCAGGAAAAGATGTTATGTTGAATGCGTTGTCACAAAGTCCAATTACTGCTCAGCAATTTTTTGAATGGGATAGTAAACTCCAGAATGATGAAATTATGGTCAGAGAAATAATAGATATTGACACTAATTATATGGATGATGATGACACAAATGGATCAAAACAAAAAAAACAAGATGACGACCAAAGTCAAGATGAAAGTAATAATTCAGAGGACGATGAATTTAACCCAACTCTTGCTGCTATGGAAACAGAAATTAAGCCAAAAGTTTTACAAACTATCCACACGTTAACAAAAGAATATAATAAATTAATAAAGTATCAAAAAGAAAAACTTGAATGTGTTTTGAGTTCCAAAAAGTTTTCTTTATCTAAAGACAAAAATTACCAAAAAATCGTGGATGAAATTCTTGAAAACATTAAATCTTTGCAACTATCTCCATCGGTTTTAGAGGAACTAGTTCAAAGACATTATGTAGAGAATAAAAAAATAATTTCATTGGAAGGAAATCTCCTAAGACTCGCTCTTGAGGCGAAAATTTCTAGAGATGAATTTATAAAGTTTTATATTGGTAATGAAATTAATCCTAACTTAAAAGAATTTCTTGACACAAATGAAATATGGAAAAAATTTTTTCAAAAAAACAAAAATGAATTTAAAAATATAAGAGATAGATTAGTAGAGATTAGTAATAAATTAGGAATTTCTGTAACAGAATATAAAAAACTTGTAAGTAGAGTACAAAAGGGAGAAAAAGAGTCGAGAATAGCTAAAAAAGAGATGGTCGAAGCAAACTTGAGGTTAGTAATATCAATTGCAAAAAAATATACAAATAGAGGTCTTCAATTTTTAGATTTAATTCAAGAGGGAAACATTGGTTTGATGAAAGCAGTTGATAAATTTGAGTATCGCAGAGGATATAAATTTTCAACATATGCTACATGGTGGATAAGGCAAGCAATAACAAGATCAATAGCTGATCAAGCCAGAACAATAAGAATACCAGTACACATGATTGAGACCATAAATAAAATTGTAAGAACACAAAGATTAATATTAAGTGAGTTTGGACGTGAGGCAACGCCAGAAGAATTGGCAAAAAAATTAAGAATGCCTTTAGAGAAAGTTAGAAAAGTTTTAAAAATATCTAAAGAGCCAGTTTCATTAGAAAAACCTGTAGGCGACGAAGAGGATAGTAGTTTAGGAGACTTCATTGAAGATACTAAAGCACTTGCGCCTTTGGAACAGGCAATAAAGTCAAATTTGAGTGAGGCAACTACAAAAATTTTATCAACATTGACTCCCAGAGAAGAAAGAGTTTTAAGAATGCGTTTTGGTGTAGGAATGAATACAGATCATACTTTAGAGGAAGTTGGACTTCAGTTTTCAGTTACCAGAGAAAGAATTAGACAGATTGAGGCAAAGGCTCTTAGAAAATTAAAACATCCAAGTAGATCAAAACAACTTAAAAGTTTCTTGGAAAGCTAGGGCCGTTAGCTCAATAGTAGAGTACTGCATTGACATTGCAGGGGTAGTTGGAGCGTAACCAACACGGCCCACCATTTATAAATTATCTTCAATTGCTAACTAAAAAAAAATAGTATATTTAAGAGTTCAATTTAGGGCCTGTAGCTCAGTTGGTTAGAGCAGTACACTCATAATGTATTGGTCCCAGGTTCGAGTCCTGGCGGGCCCACCAAATCAAGTAAAATCAATGTTAATAAATTATAGTTTTTTAAAATCTTAGTAATAACTGTATTATTATAATAAATAAAATGAAGTTTAAAATAAACATTAAACCTAGGATATCATACTATGTTTCAATATTAGTCTCTTCTGTAATTCTTTTTTATTTTGCTTATAAAGCTGTTATTGCATATTTAATTCATCGAGAGTTATATGGAGGGGGATTAGATACATTAGTCCTATTACGTGCATCTATTTCTGGAATAATGCTGCTTTTAATACTCCTGTTTATTCAGTTTATAAAAATACCTGATTTAAAAAGTCATCGAGCAATTTTAAGAGGTGTATTTATTGGATGGACAAGCGTATTTGTAATACTGATAATTGTTAATTTGAGCTCAATTTATTTCATTATATTAACTGGATTAGTATCTTTTTTTTCATTAATAACATTATTTAGTTTAGAGGATCAAATAAAAGAAGAGAAAAATACTCTTACTGAAAAAGAAATTTATCTTCTCCAACAACTTGCAAAAAAATAAATAATTTTGTTTTGAAAAAAGTAATATTTTTAATTTTATTTTTTATATGCCAAAGTAAAGTTTCATCCAAAGATATGATTTTAGATCAATTAAAAAACCCAAAATTAACAAATCAATCTCAACAATGGAACTTTATTACTGATCAAGTAATGGGAGGTTTATCGACAGGAAAATTTATAGTCGAGAAAGTTGATGGAGTGATGTGTTATAGAATGACAGGGGATGTATCCACTAAAAACAATGGTGGATTTATACAAATCAGAGCAAAATTAAATCCTGAAATTAATAGTAAAGAATATGATGGAGTATATTTAAAAGTTTATGGCAATGAAAAAAATTATAATCTTCATTTAAGAACAGGTTTAACTCTAGCGCCATGGCAGTATTATAGTTACACTTTTGAAACAACGAAAAATTGGATTGAAATCAGAGCACCATTTAAAAAATTTAAAAAATCTAACTTCTATCAACCAAAAAGCATTTTAGGACAAAATATAAAATCAGTTGGTTTAGTTGCGGGTTTTGATGATTTTGAGTCAGATATTTGTTTAAGTGAAATTGGCTTCTATTAAATTATTTAATTAAAAATTCCTCTAGAGTTTTAAATAGAGCATTTATATCGCCATCATTGTTTTGTATAATTGAGTTGAATTCCTCTTTTTGCGTTCTGGCCAAACTTAATCCTTCTACAATTAAATCTCTTATTAAAGGTCTATCCGGATTTTTTGTGTAAATTCTCCAATCTATTTTTACTTGGGGCCTTTTTGATGTCGCCTCCAATATACTATTGACTATAGTATATTTATCGTTAATTTTTTTTTGGGAGACTACGTTAATTCTTGGATTTGTATAATCAACTAATCTACTTGAGAAACTTTTTAAAAAATAACTCCTAAATAATTTTTGATATTTAGATTTTTGTTCTTCATCAATAGATTTTCTATATTTCCCTAAAGTGTACATGCCTATTCCATTAATATCTACACTTCTCTCAGCAATAGCATTTAATTTAATTATTTTTGATTCAACTGGATCTTCACTAGACAATACTGAAGCTGCCTCATCAACTATTTCATTTATTAAAGCGCTAGGATCTTTTGCAAAAGATATATTCGAAAAATTAGTAAAAAATAAAAATACAATTAAATAACTAATTAATTTCATCTGAAGATAAATTATTGAGTATCTAATTCTTCCCAGTCATCATCACTGAGTGTATCAGTAGTTTTATCTATATTTCTGATTTTTCTGTATCTATCCTGCAAATATAAACTTCTAACTGATGCATAAAGATCAACAGAACTGTTTTCAAGACTATCAAATGATTCTAAATTTTTTGCTCTAAAATCAACGCCACTTAATAATCTAGATGCATAATAATCTGCTTCGGAAAAATATTGAGTGTCATTAGCTACGGTAACATTATACCACGCATCTCCTCCAATCATATTAACTACTGATCCTATTGAATCTCTTACAGTAGTTGGGCCTAAAACCGGCAAGACAAAATAACAACCAGGACCAGCTCCCCAAACTCCTAGTGTTTGTCCGTAGTCTTCTTTATCACGTTTTTTTATACCATAATAAGAAGCAACGTCGAATATTCCTGCAACTCCAAGAGTTGAATTAATAACAAATCTTGCTGAGTTTAACCCGGCATCTTTAAATTGACCTTGAAGTACATTGTTAGGAATAGTTACAACATTGCCAATATTGCTTAATGCATTGCTTGTGCCAGATCTAATAGGTTGAGGAAACATTCTGTACCCTTTTGCTAACGGCTTAAAAATTACTTTGTCTAAGACTTGGTTGAACCCAAAAATTCCCCTATTAACTTTTTCAAAACAATCACCGACTTCTACGTACCCATTTTTATTTTCATTTAATTTAAGTTTGCCATCATCCCCAGCATTTGCATAACTATTAACAAACGCAAAGATGATAAATATCAGAATGGATAGTTGTCTACTCATAAAATAGTTATATTATAATCAGGGTGAATATAAAGGTAAATTGTTTGAATTTATGCAGAAAAATGTTGAAAAAATGTCTATAAATTACTCTCCTAATTTTAATATAAAAAAAAGAGGTAGATCAAAGATAAAATACCTAATTTATCACTATACAGGAATGAAATCTGAAAACGCAGCTATAAAAAGATTAACGAACCTCAACTCTAAAGTGAGTTGTCACTACTTAATTAAGATTAATGGAGAAATTGTGAGAATGGTTCCAGATTTATATATTGCTTGGCATGCTGGAATTTCTTCTTGGAAAAAAGATTTATTTCTCAACTCAAATTCAATAGGAATTGAAATTTCAAATCCTGGACACGAATATGGTTATAGAAATTTTAATAATAAACAGATTTTATCGATTTTAAGTTTATCTAAAAAATTAAAAAAAAAATATAAAATAAAAAAAGAAAATATCCTAGGACATTCTGATATTGCTCCTTTAAGAAAAAAAGATCCAGGAGAAAAATTTCCCTGGAAATTACTTAATAAAAAAAAAATATCTTTGTGGCACAATTTAAATGAAAAAAAATGTAAATATTTAAGAAAAAAAAAACTGGCAGACAATAAAGATTTTTATAAATTGCTATTTAAATTTGGTTATAAATCATCAAAAAATAATAAAGAAAAAATTAAAATTTATAAAAGCTTTCAAAGAAGATTCAGGCCAAAATTAATCAGTAGCGCTGTCGATCAAGAGTCTTACGAAATTCTAAAATCCTTGATTTAATTGAATTAAATTTAGTTGAAATTTAAAAAAAAAGTAATAATTCTTACTTGCCAGATAAATGACTTATCGCTTTAATTTTTAAAGAGGAAAGTCCGGGCTCTACAAAGACACAGTGCCAGTTAACAGCTGGCGGGGGAAACCCTAGGGATAGTGCCACAGAAAATAAACCGCCTTATCAAGGCAAGGGTGAAAAGGTGTGGTAAGAGCACACCGGCTAAGTTGGCAACAACTAGTGCATGGAAAACCCCACTGGGAGCAAGACTGAGTAGAGATGACATTGTTAGAAATAACTAAAAGCAGTCTTTGGCTAGTCATCAGGGTTAGTTGCTTGAGCTTTAAAGTGATTTAAAGCCTAGATAAATGATAAGTTTAAAAGACAGAACCCGGCTTATAGTTTATCTGGCATTTCATTTAAATAAATCCAAATAATTATTAATTTTTTACATTGGAGTTCCATAATATTAGCTATTGACGCTAACAAATAAAACCCATAATATCCCATAAAAACCCAAATTTAGGATAATATGGTTTATGTTTTTATCAACCTACGAAAACAAATTGGACAAAAAGGGAAGGGTTTCAGTGCCTTCATCATATAGATCATATTTATCAAATATAGGCTACAATGGAATAATTTGTTATCCATCATTTAACAATTTATGTATTGAGGCATGGCCACAAGATCGAATTGAAAAAATATCTAATGCAATAGACTCATTAAATCCATTTGAAGAAAAGAAAGATTATTTTGCAACATCTATATTATCGGAAAGTATAAATTTACAATTTGATAGTGAGGGCAGAGTTCAAATAACAACAAAATTACTAAAACATGCAAGAATTAAAAACAGCATGTTATTTGTTGGTCAAGGTAAAACATTTCAAATTTGGGAACCAACACATTTTGAAAAATTTAGGGCAAACGCTAGAAAAAAATCTAATATTAATCGAGCAAGTCTTAAATGGGAAAAGCAATTTAATAACTAAAAGGGGAGAAATATGACAATAAACTTTAAAACACCAGATATAAAAGAGCTAAAACCTAGAATTCTAGTATTAGGAGTAGGAGGAGCGGGTGGAAATGCAATCAATGGAATGATTGATGCTGGCCTTCAGGGCGTTGAGTTTATTGCAGTCAATACAGATGCTCAAGATTTAAGATTAAGTAAGGCACAAACAAAAATACAAATGGGATTAAATTTAACTAAAGGGCTAGGAGCAGGTGCAAAATTAGATATAGGTCAAGCTGCTGCAGACGAGTCTTTAAATGAAATTGTAAATATATTGCAGGGTGCAAATATGGTTTTCATCACAGCCGGAATGGGTGGTGGAACTGGAACTGGATCTGCTCATGTAATTGCAAGAGCTGCAAAAGAACTTAATATCTTAACAGTCGGGGTTATAACTTTACCTTTCTTATATGAGGGCCCTTCAAGAATGAGAAAAGCTCAACAAGGCTTAGAAGAACTTCGAAAACATGTTGATACTATTATAGTTGTTCCAAACCAAAATTTATTCAAGATTGCAAGTGAACAAACAACTTTTGAAGAATCTTTTGCTTTATCAAATGATGTTTTGCTTCATGGTGTTCAAAGTATAACTGATTTAATGGTAAGACCAGGGCTTATTAACTTAGATTTTGCTGATGTAGAAACTGTTATGAGTTCAATGGGCAAAGCTATGATGGGCACAGGTCAAGCTGAAGGAGAAGGCAGAGCAGTCAAAGCTGCAGAGTCAGCAATTAACAACCCATTGATTGATGATTATTCTTTAAAAGGGGCAAAAGGACTTTTGGTTAATATAACCGGAGGTAAAGATCTAAAATTATTCGAAGTAGATGAAGCTGTGAATAAAGTAAGAGCCGAAGTCGATCCAGAAGCAGAATTAATTATAGGAGCTATAACTGATGATAGTTTGGATGGATTAATGAGAGTTTCAATTGTTGCTACTGCATTAGATGGACAACAACCCGAGCCTAAATCAGTAATTAACATGGTGCATAGAATTCAAAATAGAAATCCTGGTTATTCTGAGTTTTCAAATTCTGCATCAACTCAATCTTTCCAATTTACAAATAATAATTCAATTATTACTAATGGAGCTAACGCTCTTAAAATAGAGGAAGAAGAGAAAAATGAAGAATTGAGTTCTAAAAGTATAGATACTAATTATGCAAATGAGTCATCAAACACTTTAAGTGGTGAAGATTTAGAGAAAACTGAAGTACCTGTAGCTAGCTCAGTAAACTCTGAATTTGAAAACAATATAGATGAGCAAGTATCTGAAAATAATGGTTTGGAGAATTTTGAGTTGAGTGATGATGATACCCCAGAGCTATTTAATTCAGATGCTAACGAGGAGTTATCAACCTCACCACAAGAGATAATTTCTGAGGAAGAAGAAGATTTAGAAATTCCAGCATTTTTGAGAAGACAAAAGAATTAATGGTCTTCAAAAAAATAAATGAATGCCACCATAAATCTGGAAAAACATTTTCCAGTATTACTAAACGAATTAGTTAGTATTATTTCCCCTCTTTATGGTGGCACATTTATCGATTGCACATTTGGTGCAGGCGGTTATTCAAAAAAGATATTAGAGAATAACTTAAATAATATTGTAGCACTAGATAGAGATAATTCTGTCAATAGTGTAGTTAATGAATTCCACACAAAATATAAAAAAAGATTTAAATTTTATAACAAAAAATTTTCAGATATCGATCAAATAAAGGAAGATAATATTAAAGCAATTATTTTTGATCTGGGATATTCATTAAATCAGATTTCTGATCTAAATAGAGGCATATCTTTTAATAGCAAAGGTAAACTAGACATGAGAATGGGATTAAATGATTTTTCTTGTGATGATGTAATATCAAAAATGAGCCAACAAAGTCTTTTTAAAATTTTCAAGTATTTTGGCGATGAAAAATATGCAAAACCGATATCAAAAAAAATAGTACAATTAAGAAAAAATAAAAAAATTAAAACTGAAAATTTAGTAGAAATCATTGATAGTTTAAAAAAAAAGAAAAGTGGAAAAAATAAATCCACTAAAGTTTTTCAAGCTCTTAGAATTTTTGTAAATAAAGAGATAACCGAGCTGATATATGGTTTAATAAAAGCCTATAATATTTTGCCAGTTGGTGGAGTAATAGCAGTTGTTACTTTTCATTCTATCGAGGATAAAATAGTAAAGTTTTTTTTTAAAGAATACTCAGAAGTAAAAAATTCTTCGAGATATTTGCCAAAAAGTATTTCAACTAAAAAGTATTTTAATTTAACCAAAAAAAAACCAATAGTCCCATCATCCGGTGAGATTAATATTAATCCACCTTCAAGGTCAGCAAAACTTAGATTTGCATACAAATTAGAGAATGGATGTAATTTTAAAAAATTTGTTAGTAATTTTAAATACTTAAAAGATATAGAAAATTTGAACTTTGATGCATAAAAAAATTCTTTTATTTATCCCAATTATTATTCTTATAATTTCTACTGCATTTACAAAAAATTCGACAAAAAAACTTGATAAAAAAATTTTTGAAACTCAAGAAGATATCAGAGCTCTCAATGATATTTATGAGTTAGTTTTATTTGATTACAACTATCTTACATCACCAAATAAATTAATGGAATATTCCAAAATATATTTTGATAAAGAATTAAAAAAAAAAAAAATTACGGATTTAAAACTATTTAAATTTAATAATGAATAATATTGACGAAAATTTTAAATTTGAAGCAAATAGATCAAATTTAAAAATATCTTTTGAACGTATATCATTTATTTTCTTCATCTTTTTTATAATTACAATAATATTTACGTCTAAAACTATCTATCTAGGATTTAAAAAAACAAACCAAACTCAAACTTTAAAAGAAAAAGAGAAATATAGAGCATCTATCATGGATAGAAATGGAAATATTATTGCTAAAACAGTGCGTGTGACCAATTTAGGTATAAATCCAAATCAACTAATTAACAAAGAAAAATTATTAATTTCTTTAAAATTAATATTTCCTGACAAGAATTTTGAAAAGGAAATCAACGGAAAAAAGTTTTTTTATGTCAAAAAGAAAATATCTCCAGCTAAACTAGAAAAAATAAAATTACTAGGAGAAAAATCGTTTAAAGAGGAAGAAAACATTGCTCGTGTTTATCCTAACGGTAATCTTTTCAGTCATATATTGGGACAGATTGATACAGATAACAATGGTGTGTCTGGTATAGAAAAATCTTTTGATTATGAATTAACAACTTCAAACAAGCCATTAAAACTTTCTTTAGATACTGAAATACAATATTTGATAAGAGAAGAATTGTTAAAATTTCAAGAAATTTTTAATAGTTATGGAAGTACAGTTATTTTAATGAACGTTAACAGCGGTGAGATTATATCGATGGTTTCTTTGCCAGATTTTGATTTAAATAAAAGAGAAGATATTTCTGATAAAAAATTTATAAACAGATCCACAAAAGGTGTTTATGAACTTGGATCAGTTTTTAAAACATTTACACTGGCTGCTGGGCTTCAAGAAAATGTTATCGAAGAAGATACACTTTTCAAAAATCTACCAAAAAAAATAAAATGTGCGGGAAGTTCAATCTCTGAATATGATA
Organism: uncultured Pelagibacteraceae bacterium; assembly: GCA_902633125.1. Lineage (GTDB taxonomy): Bacteria > Pseudomonadota > Alphaproteobacteria > Pelagibacterales > Pelagibacteraceae > Pelagibacter. The sequence continues at coordinate 91,289 of CACPEZ010000002.1, read as the reverse complement.
TGGATATTCCATCTAGTCTTACTGCAGAAGAAATATTAATTAGATCTGGAAATATTGGTTCAATCAAAATTGCCCAGAAAGTCGGTTTAGAAAATTTTAAAGATTTTCTAGAAAATTTAGATTTACTAAATAAAATACAATTTGATATTGAAGAAGTTGGAAATCCAATTCCGTTTAAATGGGGAAAATGTAAATTAGCTACATCAGCATATGGTCATGGTATAACAACCACACCACTTCAACTTGCAAAAGCCTATGCAATAATTGCAAATGGTGGATATAAAATAAAACCAACTTTAATTAAAAAAGAGAAAAATTCAAAAAGAGGTAAGCAAATAATATCACAAGAAAATTCAAATAAAATTAACAAAATATTAAGAAAAATTGTAACATCCGAACAAGGCACAGCTAATTTAGCAAATATTGCTGGTTATGAAATTGCTGGAAAAACAGGAACAGCTCAAAAATCTATAAAGGGTAAATATTCAAAAAAAAAAATAAATACTTTTGCTTCAATTTTTCCAATATCTTCTCCAAAATATGTTTTAATTGTTTTGTTAGATGAACCAAAATTGAGTGAAACTTATATTTATGAATATAATGATGGTAAAAAAAGGAAGATAATAGGCACACCTTTTAATACTGCCGGCTGGACTTCTGTTGAGGTTGCAAAAAATATAATTGAAAAAATCGGGCCTATTTTAGCCATAAAATATTAAGAAATTTAATAATGATATTAAAAAGCTTTTTTAAAAATCTTAAAAAAGATTTTATTAATAAAAGTTTTAATGGATTTGAATTTAATTCAAAAAAAATAAAAAAAAATTATATATTTTTTGCAATACAGGGTAATAAATTAAACGGAAATAATTTTATAAATGATGCCATTAAAAGAGGAGCCCAAATAATTGTATCAAATAAATTTAAAACTGGAATCAATAAAGGTGTATTATATATAAAAGTAAGGAATCCTAGGCTAGCCTTATCAAGTTTTGCAAATAAATATTATAATAAAAAACCAAATAATATAATTGCTGTGACTGGCACAAACGGTAAATCATCTATAGTCAATTTTTATTACCAAATATTAAAACTTAATAAAAAAAGAGTAGCCTCAATTGGAACTTTAGGCGTCAAATCGAATGGTATTAACTTAAAACTTAATAATACAACTGTTGATACTATTACAATTAATAAAATACTTGCAAATTTAAAGAAAAAAAAAATTGAAAATGTAATTTTAGAAGCATCAAGTCATGGCCTTCATCAAAAAAGATTACATGGTATTAAATTTAGTACATCTATATTCACTAATTTAAGCAGAGATCATTTAGACTATCACAAAAATTATAAAAATTATTTTAATTCAAAATTAATTTTATTTAATGAGTTGACAAATAAAAATGGAAATTTGATATTTGATAATGATTTGAAATATTCACAAATCTTTGAAAAAATAGCCAAAAGAAAAAAATTAAATTTATTAAACATTGGCACATCAGATAGTCATTTAAAAATTAATTCAATTAAAATTTTAAATAACTACCAACATATAAAGTTTACTTTTCAAAATAAGGAATACCAATTTAAAACAAGCCTAATTGGAAAAATACAAATTAAGAATTTGATGATGGCTATTGCAGCAGCAATTAAAAGTAATCTAAAAATTGATGATATTGTTAAAAAACTTAAGTATATTAAACCCACAAAAGGAAGGCTCGAGATAATCGGAACAACCAAAGATAATTCAATTTTTATTTTAGACTATGCTCATACTCCTGAGGCCCTCAAAACCAGTATAGAAAATATTAAGGAACAATATGGTTTAAGAAAAATTAATATTGTATTTGGGTGTGGCGGTGAAAGAGATAAAGAAAAAAGACCAATAATGGGTAAAATTGCTAACAAACTATGTAATTATATTTATCTTACAGACGATAATCCTAGAAGTGAAAATCCAGAAAATATCAGAGCAAGCATTAAGAAATCAATTTTACCATCTAAAATGATTGAAATACCATCAAGAAAATTAGCTATAAAAAAAGCAATTTTAAATAGTAAGTCTGATGAGGTTTTAATTATTGCAGGAAAGGGACATGAAAACACTCAAGAATATATTAAGAAAAATAAATTTTCTGACAGAGATAATATAAAAAAATCAATAATTTTAAAAAATAAATCTTTATCAAATGATTGGAAATTAAATATACTTAAAGAAATTATAAATAACAAAAAATTAGATAGATTAAAAAATTTAAAAATTAGCACTAATTCGAAAGAACAAAATAAAGGTAAAATTTTCCTTGGAATTAAGGGGAAATTTTTTAATGGAAATGATTTTGCAGACGAAGCTCTAAAAAATGGAGCAAAATTAGCAATACTTCAAAATAATAAAAATGATAGTAAAAAAAAGATTAATGTTAAAAGTACTCTAGAATTATTAATTAAATTTTCACAAAAGATAAGAATTTCTTCTAATTCATCTCAAGTTGCAATTACAGGATCTTCAGGCAAAACTTCGCTGAAAGAATTGTTAGGACAATGTCTTCAAAAAAATTATTCCACAATATTTTCAAAAAATTCATTCAATAATAAATTCGGTTTACCGATTTCATTAATAAATTTAAATAAGGATACGACTTATGGAATATTTGAAATTGGAATGGATAAAAAGGGAGAAATAGACTATTTATCAAAAATAATTAAACCAGACGTTGGAGTTATTACAAATATTAGTTATGCGCACGCCAAAAATTTTAAATCTTTATTGGATATAGCTAAAGCCAAATCAGAGATTATTTTCAACATAAGAAAAAATGGAACAATTGTATTGAATAGAGATGATAAATTTTTTAATTTTTTTTCAAACTTAGCGAACAAAAATAATTTAAATATCATTTCTTTTGGTAAACATAAAAATTCTAATATTAGATTATCTAAATTAAAAAAATCTACAAAATTTTATATCATTTACATTGATGTAGCTTCTAAAACTTTTAATTTTAAAATTAATAATAACTTATTACCTTATTTGGATAATATATTGGCTTCCATAGCAGTTTGTAAAAGTTTAAATATCATTGATAAAATAAAAAGTAACTTTTTTTCTAATTATAAAATACCAAGTGGTAGAGGAAATATAAAAAAATACAATGTCGGCTCTAAAACAGTTAATATAATAGATGAAAGTTATAACTCAAATCCATTATCTCTCAATTTCTCAATTAAGAAATTTGATAATTTAAAAATAAATCCAAATAAAAAATTTTTGCTACTAGGTGACATGTTAGAATTAGGAAAATTTTCAAAAAAACTTCATATTGAAGCAGCAAAAGATATCAATAAAGCAAAGTTCAAAAAGCTGTTTGTTTGTGGGAATTATATCACAGAAACATTTAACAAAATTAGAACACAAAAAAGAGGAAAAATACTTAAATCAACTAGTGAAATTTTTAATATAATAAAAAATGATTTAAATAATGGTGATTTTTTAATGATAAAGGGCTCAAATTCTACAGGATTAAATCAAATAACCAAACAAATTGGATCAAAATCTTAATGTTGTTTGAACTTTTTTCAATACTAGTAGATCAATTTAGTTTTTTGAATGTTTTTAAATATTTAACTGTAAGAACCGGTCTTTCTATGTTTACAGCTATGGTTGTTGTTTTTTTAGTTGGAAACCCATTAATTAATTTTTTTTCTTCAAAACAGATTCATAATCCAATCAGAGAAGATGGCCCTAGCGATCATATAATTAGAAAAATTGGAACACCTACAATGGGAGGACTAATAATATTATTAGGCGTTTTTTCAGGAGTATTGCTATGGGGTGACTTATCAAATCCTTACAATTGGTTTTTAATATTTATTGCAGCTTCTTTTGGATTATTGGGAGCTTATGATGATTATAAAAAAATAAAGTTAAAAAGTTCGAATGGAATTTCTTCTAAACTAAAGTTCTCTCTACAAATTATTTTAGCTTTGATTGGTATATTTATACTTTATATCACTAGTAATTCTGATCAAATAAATAATCTATATTTTCCTTTTTTCAAAAACTTAGTAATAAATCTTGGCTGGTTTTTTATACCTTTTTATATGTTCATATTAGTTGGAGCTTCAAATGCAGTTAATTTAACAGATGGTTTAGACGGATTAGCAACAGTTCCTGTTATGTTAGTTGCCGCCTGTTTCGCATTTATTAGTTACGTCTCTGGTAATATAATTTTTTCTGATTATCTTCAGATCGCATATATAGAGGGTGTAGGAGAAGCTTCGATTTTTTGTGGATCAATAATCGGGGCTTGTTTAGGTTTTTTATGGTTTAATGCACCACCGGCAAAAATTTTTATGGGAGACACTGGATCTTTATCATTAGGTGGTTCACTGGGCGCGGTTGGTATAATAACTAAGCACGAAATTGTGTTAGCAATAACAGGCGGATTGTTTGTTTTAGAGGCTGTTTCTGTAATAGTTCAAGTTATTTCCTATAAATTAACAGGTAAAAGAATATTTAAAATGGCTCCAATACACCATCATTTTGAAAAAAAAGGATGGCCAGAGTCAACGGTTGTAATTAGATTTTGGATAATTTCTATTATTCTAGCGATGATTGGATTAGCAACTTTGAAACTTAGATAATGAAATTAAAAAATGAAACGCTAAGTAAAAATTTTTTAATTTATGGTTTTGGAAAGTCTGGAATTTCATCATTAAAATATTTAAAAAAGAAAAATAGGTGTTTTATTTTCGATGATCATAAGAAAAAAATTAAAAATAAATATAAAAAATTTTTTATTTCTAAATCAAAATTATTAAACAATAATTTTGATTATATAGTTATAAGTCCTGGTATTAATATAAATAGATGCCAGTTATCAAATTATTTAAAAAAGAACCAAAAAAAAGTTATTACTGATTTTGATATATTTTATAAATTTAACCCTGAAGTTTTAACAATTACGATTACTGGTACGAACGGAAAGTCAACTACAAGTAAGTTGCTTTATGATATTTTAAAGAAACACCATTATGATACTAGGCTAACTGGAAATATTGGAAATCCTATTTTAGAGGAAAAAAGAGTTACCAAAAATACTATCTTTGTTATTGAGGCATCTTCTTATCAACTAGCTTATAGTAAATATTTCAAATCAAAATTTTCTATAATCATTAATATTTCCCCAGATCATTTAGAAAGGCATAATACAATGAAAAATTATGTATTATCAAAATTAAAATGTGTAATAAGACAAAACGAAAATGATGTAGCAATAATAACAAACACTAATTTATTGAAGGACTTATTAAGAACTAAAAATATAAAATCTAAAATAATTTATGTAAGTAAAAATAAGTATGCATATTTAAAAAATAAATTAAGTAATGATAATTTTAAAAATTCAACAAATTTTCAAAATTTAAATTTTTTATTTGAGCTATCGAAACATATGAAACTTAATTTAAAAACTGTAATAAAAACTATTAATAAATTTAAACCTTTGAAATTTAGACAGGAAGTGATCCATCAATCAAAGTATTTAAAAATAATAAACGACTCAAAGTCAACAACATTATCTTCTACTGTTCCATTTTTAGAATCTAACGAAAAAATTATATGGATCTTGGGAGGATTATTTAAAAAGGGTGACAAATTTAATTTGAATAAAAAGTATTTTAAAAATTTAGAAGCATATATTTACGGGAAAGATAGACAAGTTTTCCTCAAACTATTTAAAAATAAAATTAAAGTTAATCTATCAAAAGATCTGAGAAATACTCTTAAATTAATTCCAAACCTTAAGGATATAAAAACAAAAGTTACAGTTTTATTTAGCCCATCAGCCGCATCATTTGATCAATACAAAAATTTTGAAGAAAGAGGTAGACAATTCAATATGTTAATTAAAAGATACTTACCAATTGAATGAATAAATATTTTGATACATTTTATGATTGGTGGAAAAACATTGATAAAACAATTTTTCTGATAATAAGTTTATTATTTTCACTAGGATTGTTCTTTTCTTTAGTTTCAACTTCAATAATCGCATCAGATAAATTAAACACAAATTCTTACTATTTTTTTTTAAAACATTTAATTTTTGTTTTAATAGGAATATTTTTAATTTTATTTTTATCTCTGCTAGATCAAAAAATTTTAATTAGGTTATCAGTCGTATTATTTGTTATCACATTTATAAGTTTATCCTTAGTTCCCTTAATAGGAGTAGAGGTCAAAGGGTCAAAGAGATGGTTAGATATTGGCTCATTACCTAGATTTCAACCTATTGAAACTTTAAAACCTTTTTTTGTTATTGTTATTTCACTAATAATTTCATTAGAAAAAAAAAACCTTTATATAAAATACCTCTTGAGTTCAGTTATTTTAGTACCAATTATAATTTTACTCTTATCTCAACCAGACTTAGGACAAACATTATTAATAATATCTGTTTGGCTTGCCATTATTTTTGTTTCAGGAATAAATTTATTACTTTTTGCAATTTCATTATTAGCTGTGGGTTCATTAACTCTATTTTTAGTCTTTTTGGTGCCAAAGTTTGAATACATAAGAATAAGATTAATGTCATTTTTAGATAGTTCTAGCGGTAATAATTACCAGGCTGACAAAGCAAGTGATGCAATATCTAGTGGAAGTTTTTTTGGAAAAGGAATAGGTGAAGGAACTTTAAATTCAAGAATACCAGAAGCGCATACAGATTATATAATTTCTGTAATTGCAGAAGAATTTGGAATAATTATCTTAATAGGTATAATATTACTTTATTTAATATTATCTTATAGAGTTTTAAAAAAAATAAATTTTACAAAAAATAATAATTTTAAGCTTATATTAGTTGGAAGTATTTCAATAATACTATTGCAAACATTTATTCATATTGGTGTAAATATAAGAATGCTTCCTACTACAGGCATGACTATGCCATTTATTAGTTATGGTGGTTCTTCAATAGTTGGAACATCAATTTTAACTGGAATAATATTAAATTTGACGAAGAGAAAATTAAATTAGTATGAAAAATATACTTATAGTAACAGGTGGTTCTGGTGGCCACGTAGTACCATCTACCTCTTTGTTTGAACATTTGAAAAACAAATTTTCTGTAAAAATGGTATCTGATTTGAGAGGAAGTAAATATATAAATACTGAAAAATTTAAATATGAATTAATAGATGTACCTAATTTATTTTTAAAGCCTTATTTACTTCCAATAAATATTTTTAAATATTTTCTAAACATTTTTCAATCTATTAGATTTTTAAAAAATAATAAGACAAATATTGTAATTAGTACTGGTGGGTACATGACATTTCCATTTTGCTTAGCTGCATTTATATTACAAAAAAAAGTTTTCTTGTTTGAGCCTAATAGTGTTTTAGGTAGATCTAACCGCTTTGCTTTGAAATTTTCAACAAAAATAATTTGTTACGATGAAAATTTAAGAAATTTCCCAATAAAATACAATTCTAAAAAAGTTATAATCAAACCTATTTTAAAAAAAGAAATATATAACTTAGAAAAAAATATAATTAATTTAAAAAAGGAAACAAAAAAAATTCTTATCATCGGTGGCAGTCAGGGTGCATCGTTTTTTGACGAAAATATTACTGAATTAATTATCGAAATTTCAAAAAAACGAAATTTCGAAGTTATACAACAAATATCAAATATTAATAATTTATCTTCAATAAAAAATAAATATGACAAATCAAATATAAAATACAAATTTATTGAATTTACCAATGATAGTCATAAACTTTACAATGGTATAGATCTAGCAATTACCAGAGGAGGCGCAAGCACATTAAGTGAACTTTCATTCTTAAAAATACCGTTTATTTCAATACCTCTCCCATCTGCAAGAGATAATCACCAATTCTATAATTCAGAATTATACTATAAAAAAAATTGTTGTTGGTTAATAAAACAAAAGGAATTCGAATTTAATAAATTTTCAAAGATGATATTTGAAATATTTAACGATTATAAAAATTACAACGAAAAATTTAAAAATCTTGAGGAAATTACTAAAAAAAATACTTGGAATAATATAAACAATAAGATTATAGAAATTATAGATGAAAATTAATATTGGAAAAACCGAACTAATTCATTTTGTTGGAATTGGCGGTATTGGTATGAGTGGCTTAGCATTAATAATGGATAGTTTAGGCTTTAAAATACAAGGAAGTGACAAATCAGATAATAAAAATCTTAATTTACTGAGAAAAAGAAAAATTCCAATTTATTTAAATCATAATAAGCAAAATATAAAAAATTGTACTGTATTAGTAGTTTCATCAGCTATAAAAAAATCAAATCCAGAATATAGGCATGCTAAAAAATTAAACTTACCGATATATAAAAGAGGAGAAATGTTAGGTCATATAGTTTCTTTAATGAAAAATATTGTTGTGACAGGATCACACGGCAAAACAACAACAACATCAATTTTGTCAAACATTATGAACTATGCAAAATTAGACCCGACAATAATTAACGGTGGTGTTTTGAATTCAATAGGAAGTTCGGCAAAATTAGGAAAAAGCGACTGGAGTTTAGTTGAATCAGATGAATCGGATGGAAGTTTTCTTCAAATACCTTTTAATTATTCAATAATAACTAACATTGACAATGAACATTTGGATTATTACAGAACTATGAAAAATTTAAAAAATAAATTCATAGAATTTATTGATAAAACACCTTCTCTAGGAAAGGCTTTTCTGTGTTTAGATGATAAAAATGTAAAAAATATTTTACCAAAAATTAAAAATAACAATTACTATACATTTGGTCTAAATAAGAAATCGAATTTTCATATTTTCAATATAATTCAGAACAAAAATTATTCAAAATTTAATATTAAAATAAAAATACCGGGCAAAACAAAAATTATAAAAAATATTTCAATACCTTTGTTAGGTTTGCATAATATAAAAAATGCAACATCTGCATTGGCAGTAGCTTTTTCAATTGGTGTATCAGATAAAATAATTAAATTAGGTCTCAAAAACTTCAATGGAGTCCAGAGAAGATTTAATTTCTTATTTGAAATTAATAAAGTGCCATTTTTCGATGACTACGCTCATCATCCAACTGAAATTTCATCAGTATTAGATGGTGTCAGTAAAGTATATAATAAAGAAGAAATAGTTTGTATTTTTCAACCGCATAGAATTTCAAGAGTAAAAAATTTAAAAATTGAATTTTCTAAATGCTTTAAAAATGCAAACACAGTTTTACTTTGTCCAATTTATAAAGCTAGTGAAACTATAAAATTAGGATTCTCATACACTTCATTTGCAAAATTAGTTGCAAAAAATTCTAAAGTTAATCTGATAATGCTTAAAAATGAAATAGATTTAAAAAAAATTACTAAAAACATCGCATTTGGAAATAAAATTTTTATTGCTATGGGTGCTGGATCTATAACAAATTGGGTAAGAAATCTTAATTGATATGGAATTAAAAGATATTGAAGATTTTAAAAATAAATATAATGCAGATCTATTTTTTAATACTGATATCAAAAAACTTAATTGGTTTAATATAGGGGGTAAATCAAAAATCTTTTTCAAACCAAAAAATCTTATAGAGTTAAAGGAATTCCTAAAACTGTATAATAATAGAGGAAAAATGTTTATATTAGGAATGGGTTCAAATGTGTTATTTAAAGATAATACTTATGAAGGAGTAATAATCAAACTTAGTAACAATTTTAGTACATTATCAAAATTGAAACCAGATACAATAATAGCAGGCTCAGCTTGCTCACAAAAAAAACTTTCAGAATTTGCACTAGAGAATGGAATAAGTGGTTTTGAATTTATGTACTGTATTCCTGGTTCAGTTGGAGGGGGTCTTCAAATGAATTCTGGATGTTTTGGGACAGAATTTAAAGACAAATTAATCTCCCTGCAATGTATTGACACGAAGGGAAATATAAAAGTTATCCCATCTAACAAAATTAAATTTCAATATAGAAAAATAGAATTAAACGAAAATTTAATTTTTTTAAGTGCTACTTTTAAAGGTGATTTATTAAATAAAAATAAAATAAAAAATTTGATGGAAGAATTGGCAATAAAAAAAAATAATTCTCAACCCTCAAAAATTAAGACGGGGGGTAGTACTTTTAAAAACCCAATCGATCAAACGACAAAAAAAGCTTGGGAACTAATAAAAGAATCAGTTCCAGAAAATATAAATTTTGGAGATGCCAGTATATCAAAAAAACACTCAAATTTTTTTATTAACAAAAAAAACGCGTCATTTGAAGAAATGAACTCTTTAATAAATTTTGTAAAAAAAAATGTTAAAGATAAAACTGGGATTAATATTAATTTAGAAATCAAAATTATAGAATAATGAAAAAAATTCTAATTTTGGCGGGTGGATATTCAAAAGAAAAAGAAGTTAGTATACAAACTGCAAAAAGCGTTTACTCAGAATTAAATAAAGATAAAAAATATAAAATTAAGGTAGTAAATCCTGATGGTAAATTTGTTCAAGTATTAAGAAACTTTAATCCAAATATAGTATTAAATTTATTGCATGGAAGATATGGAGAAGATGGTTATATTCAAGCAATTTTAGAATCCGAAAAAGTAAAATACACTCATTCAGGCGTATTATCGTCTTCTTTAGCAATAGATAAGGAACTGTCAAAAAAAATTTTTATTAAAAACAACATTTTGACACCTAAGTATCTTAAATTCTCTTACAGAAATAATATAAACAAATTGAAATTAATAAATAATTTACAAAAAAAGATTGGATTTCCTCTAGTTGTAAAACCTCTTAATGAAGGCTCTAGCGTAAATGTTTTTATATGTAACAAAAATAATATTTTGAAAACTCTTACAAAACTAAATGAATATGGAGAGGTTTTATTGGAAAAATATATACCTGGGAGAGAAATACAAGTTGCAATTTTAGAAAATAAAGTGCTCGGAGCAATTGAGCTTAGACCAACTAGAAAATTTTATGATTATCAAGCCAAATATAACCCAAAAGCAAGAACGGAGCATATAATTCCTGTGGAAATTTCAAAGAGAAAATATCAGGAATTAACAAAAATTGCTCTAAAAGCACATAAAATTTTAAATTGTAGAGGGGTTACACGATCAGATTTTAGGTATTATAAAAACTCCTTTTATTTACTAGAAACTAATACACAACCAGGAATGACTTCACTCTCACTAGTGCCTGAGATAGCAAATTTTAATAACATTACTTTCAAAAATTTGATAATAAAAATTTTGGAAGATGCATCAATCAATAAATAAAAAAAAAATATATTTTTATTTGGTTTCATTTTTATTTCTATCAACTTTTTTTAATAATAATTTAATAAATAATTTGAAAAGTATTTTTAAAATTACAGATGTTAAAGTTGAAAATACTAAAAAAGAAATTAATGACAATATCTTATCAAATACTAGTTTTTTGTTAGGTGAAAATATTTTTTTTGTAAACAAAAATTTTCTTATAGAAAAATTTAATAAACTTAGCTTTATTGAAAGTATAAGTATTAAAAAGAAATATCCTTCAATTATTAATATTCAAACCAAACAAACTAATTTAATTGCGATCACCTACTTAGATCAAAAAAAATATTTTGTAGGAGAAAATGGAAATTTTATACTATCAAAACAAATTTCAAATAAAAAAAAATTACCAACTATTTTCGGAAAATTTAAACCAGATGATTACATTTTTCTTCGAAGAGAACTTTTAAGTCAAAAAATTGATTTAAATGAAATAACTAGATACTATTTTCACAAAAATAAAAGATGGGACTTATATTTTGCAAATAATATTATAATTCAATTGCCTAATAAAAATATTTCTGAAGCAATAAATCTTTTCAAAAAATTTAGATCAAAAAACAATATAAATTCAAATAAAATTATTGATTTAAGAATTAAAAATAGATTAATTTTAAGAAATGGGTAAAAAAAATTATTTCAATGTAATCGATTTTGGATCATCTAAAATTCGCTTTGCATCTTTTGATTATAACCTTGATGAAAAATTTTCAGAATCAATAAAAATATATACAAACGAGAATTTACAAAGTCATTTTGAGATAATTAATAAAATTATAAAAAAAGCTGAAAAAAAATTTTCTGATCATATCGAAGATATTATTTTAATTCTAGATTCTGCTCAATTATTTACAATAGATATATCATTAATAAAACATTTAGACAGAAGTTCAAAAATAAATAAATTATATGAGCCATTAATATTAGAATTAGATCAAATAATTAAATTACATTACGATAAATATTATTTATCTCATATAATTATGGATAAATGTATAATAGATGACGAAAAAATTTTTGAAGAATTTCCTAAAGATAAAACAGTAGATAATAATTTAAAAATCGACTTTAAATTAATATGTTTTCCAAAATTATTTATTAAGAAAATAAGAGATGAATTCATTAAGTTTAATTTAAATATAATAAATATATTTTGTTCTTCTTACATAAAGTCTCAATCATATGTAAAAAAATTAAGTGAAAACAAAACATCTTTTTTAGATGTTGGGTTAAGAAGATCTTCAATTTTTTTTTTCGAAAATGAAAAACTTAAATTAATCGAAACAATCCCAATAGGAGGACATCATATCACAACAGATATCTCAAAAGTTTTTAAAATTTCGGAAGTGGATGCAGAAAAATTAAAAAAATCATTTAATAAAGCCGAGACAGAGTTTTCATACAAAAATAAAACCTCGGAAGATACGATGGTTATTCATGAAATTATTAATAAAAATATTTCAGTAGATTTACTAAAAAAAGTGATTTTGTATAGAGTTCAGGAAATCATGGATTTAATCTTTAAAAAATCAAATATTAATAATAGTAAAAACGTCTTAGAAGGTTCAAATCTATTTTTGATTGGCGAAGGATCAAAACTATTTAATAATAATTCTTTTTATTTGGATGATAGATTTGGTTTTAAGTCAATTAATTATTATAGGGAGTCAGATGTTCAAATTTGTAAATGTGGCCTGGAAAACCACAAAATAAATTATGAAATACCAAAAATAATTAATAAAAAACATGGAATTTTTGAAAAATTTTTCAACTTTTTCGATAAATGATGGTATTTTCTTGTAATATTTCTTGAGTATTTAATTTACGCCACATTTTATATAAATTTCATGTGTCAATACTTACTCAAAAAACATTATCAAAATCCATTTCTTTTAATGGCATAGGTATTCATACAGGATCTAATGTTAATTTAAAAATTAATCCAGCTCCCCCAAATACTGGAATTATATTTAAAAGGGTTGATTTAAATTCAAATAACATAATTTATCCAAATTACTCAAATGTAAGTGACACTACTCTTTGCACAACTATATCTAACGAACATGGAGTAAAAGTTTCAACTATAGAACATTTAATGGGAGCCTTTTACGGAGTGGGAGTGGATAATGCGTTAGTTGAGATTGATTCAAAAGAAGTTCCAATTATGGATGGATCTGCCAAAGCATTTGTAGATAAAATTAAACAAGTTGGCTTAAAATTTAGCGACCAACCAATCAAGATTATAAAAATTAATAAAGATGTCAAAGTTGAAGATGAAAAAAAGTTTATTTCAATTTCAAAATCTAACATAAGTGGAGATTTAGAATTTGAAATTAAATATGAAAATCAATTTATAGGAACACAAAAAAATAAAATAAATGTTTTTGAAGACGATTTAACTGATATTTTTGATTCAAGAACATTTTGTTTATTTGAAGATATAGAGAAACTAAAAGAAATTAATCTTGGAAGGGGTGGCTCTTTAGATAATGCTATTGTAGTTAAAAATAATAAAGTTTTAAACGACACTGGATTAAGAAATAACTTAGAATTTGTAAACCATAAAATTCTTGACTGTATGGGTGATCTATTTTTATCTGGATATAAAATTATTGGTAGCATAAAATGTTCGCAGGGAGGGCATAACTTGACAAATAAACTACTAAAAAAAATATTCACTGATCAAAGTAATTATTCTTTAATAGAAATTAAAGGAAAACAACTTCCACATACATTTGCAAATTACCACAATTTAAAATCTATCGCTTAAAGATTAGAATTTTTTTATTAATCTGATAAAATTAACAGATGAAAATTGCTTACAATTTTATTTTTCTGTTAATAATAATCCTTACTTTATCATGTTCTAAAAAAGAGGAAAAAGTTACAATTTTAAAAGAAAAAAATTTAGAGACACAGATGATTGAAGTTTACAATCAAGCTCTGAAAGAATTTGAAAGAGGAGATGTGATTTATGCAGGTAAAAAATTTAGTGAAGCAGAGCTATTGTATCCCCAATCTATATGGGCTCCTCGTGCAGTACTAATGTCAGCTTATGGTTACTTTTCTCAAGGATATTACAAAGACGCAATAAATGACTTGGAACGATTTTTAGTTAAATATAAAAACCATCCTCAAACTGATTATGCTTATTACTTGTTAGCTTTATGTCATTATGACCAAATAGTTGATGAGAAAAAAGATTTTAATGAAATTTTAAAAGCAAAAAAGTATTTTGAAATTTTAATAGATAAATATCCAAACACTGATTATGCAGCAGATTCAAAATTTAAATTAGAATTTATTGTAGAAATTATGGCTTCAAAAGAGATGTACCTGGCACGATATTATGTTCAAAGAGAAAAATGGATACCTGCTATTAATAGATTTAAAAAAGTTGTAAATGATTTTGATACAACAATTTATGTAGAAGAAGCACTTCATAGATTGGTAGAATTACATTACAAAGTTGGACTAATAGATGAGGCTGAAAAATATGCAAAATTACTTGGTTATAATTATCAGTCAAGCAAATGGTATGAAGCAAGTTACAAAATACTTAATAAAAATTATCAAAAACAAACAAAAATAATAAAGGATGATAAAGAATCTATTCTAAAAAAATTCAAAAAACTTTTTAAATAATTAACTTAAAAAATGTCCAAGAAAAAAGAAATTACAAAATTATACAATGTAAAAATTAAAGAATTTAACAAACATAACAAATTATATTATGATAAAAATGCACCAAATATTTCAGATGGAGAATTTGATAAACTTAAAATAGAAATATTAGAATTAGAAAAAAAATTTCCTTTTCTCAATAATATTAAATCACCATCAAATTCAGTTGGTTTCAAACCATCTAAAAATTTTGAAAAATTTAAGCACAAAGTGAGAATGCTTTCTTTGTCTAATGCGTTCAGTAGAGAAGACCTTATAAATTTTGAAAAAAAAATTCTTAATTACCTTAATAAGAAAATTTTTTTGGAATATAGTGTAGAGCCTAAAATTGATGGTATCTCAGCATCTTTAACTTATTTAAATGGCAAATTGACTTATGGAGTTTCTCGTGGAGACGGTAATGAAGGAGAATTAATAACTAATAATATCAAAACTATAAGAGATATTCCGCAAATAATAAAAAAAAGTACAATTCCAGAAGAGATAGAAATTAGAGGAGAGGTTTATATTGAAAAAAAAGACTTTCATAAAATAAAAGATAAATTTGCCAATCCGAGAAACGCAGCCTCAGGCACACTTAGGCAAAAAGATCCAAATGAAACAAGTAAAATTCCTCTTAAGTTTATTGCTTATACATTTGGATTTGTGAGTGAAGATAAATTTCAAAATCAATCTGATTTTTTAAAAGAGCTAAAAACGTGGGGATTTGTAACTAGCAAATATAACGAAGTTATCAAAACGATAGACGAATTAATAAGGTTCCATGAAAAATTTGAAAAAAAAAGATATGATTTAAACTATGATGTAGATGGATTAGTTTATAAAGTAAATAATATAAATTTGCAGAAAAGATTAGGGTTTACCTCCAATGCACCTAGATGGGCAATTGCACATAAATTTTCCGCCGATCATGCTTATTCAGAAATATTAAATATTGATATTCAAGTTGGAAGAACAGGAGCTTTAACTCCAGTAGCAAAAGTAAAACCAGTAAATATTGGAGGTGTTGTTGTTTCAAATGCAACCCTTCATAATGAAGATGAAATATTAAGAAAAGATATAAGAATTGGTGACAGTGTTAAAATAGAGAGAGCAGGCGATGTCATCCCCCATGTTTTAGAAGTAGACTTAAAAAAAAGAAAAAAAAATTCTAGCAAATTTCTTTTTCCTATTAAATGCCCATCTTGTGGATCAAGCACAGAAAAAGAATATAATAAAACTACAAAAAAATATGATGCAGTCCGAAGATGTACCAACGAAGGATTTTCTTGTGAAAAAATTGCAATAGAAAAAATCAAACATTTTATATCTAAGGATGCAATAAATATTGATGGTTTAGGAAAAAAAGTTGTAGAAAAATTTTGGGAATTAAAATTTATAAAATTTCCTCATGATATTTTTAATTTAAATTATAAAAAAATATCCTCACTTGACGGATGGGGACCACAATCAGTCTCAAATCTTAAATACTCAATAGAAAATTCTAAGGAAGTTACGTTGGATAAATTTATTTTCTCCCTTGGGATACGGCATATTGGTGTTGAAAATTCTAAAGTAATTGCTCATTTTACTAAAAATATAAAAAATTTTTTAGGTTTTACTATAAATAACAAAATTAACGATCTTATAAATATAGATGGAATTGGAGAGACACAAATTAAATCTTTAAAAAGTTTTTTTCAAAATAAAGTAAATATTAAAGTCGTCGAAAAATTAAGCGAAGTTTTAAAAGTTCAAGATAGAAAAATTAGCACAAATGGTAAATTAAAAAATAGATCTTTTATGTTTACTGGTAAATTACAAAATATTAGTAGAGCAGAGGCCAAAAGTTTGATTGAGAAAAATTCAGGAAGCATTGTTAGTAGTATAACTAAAAAATTAAACTATTTAGTAATTGGTGAAAAACCAACCAATAGAAAAATAGAACAAGCTAAAGATTTGGGAATTAAAATACTCACTCAACAGGAATGGTCTGATTTGCTAAATTAGTTTAACAAACCATTTCCTCTCATTATTTTTTAGATATGGAGATATTTTTAAATAAGTTTCTAAGTGATAATTAAAAATATAATCTTTTTCAATTTTTGTTAAAAGACTTGTTTCAATTAAATCTTTTTCAAGAGGTACAAAGGTTAAGTTTTTCAAAAATAATTTTTTTTTAATGCTGTCAACATAAACTAAATTTTCAATTCTAATACCAAATTTATTTTCTAAATAATAACCTGGTTCATTACTAATGATCATGCCTTTTTCAAGTTTTACAAAATTATTTTTTGATATACTTTGTGGACCTTCATGAACATTCATAAAAAACCCAACCCCATGTCCAGTGCCATGTTTATAATCTAAATTAATTGATTTAAGACTTTTTCTAGCTAATTTGTCTAGATTATTTCCATTTTTCAATTTATCAATTTTAGCTACGGCAACAGCAATATGACCTTTTAAAACTCTTGTATATAATTCTTTAATTTTTTTATTGGGTTTGTTGAAAGAGATTGTTCTAGTAACATCGGTTGTGCCCCATTTATATTGTCCGCCTGAGTCTAATAATAAAAGATGATTTCTTTTTAGCTTACGATTTGATTTTTTGTTGGATCTGTAATGTATAATTGCACCATTTGGCCCTGAACCAGCTATAGTACTGAAACTTGGAAATAAAAAATTTTTATTTTGTTTTCTGAAACTTTCTAATTTTTTCTCGACTTTAATTTCATCTAATTTATCAATCTTTGTATTTTTTATCCAGAATAAAAATTTAGTAACTGCCACACCATCTTGAATATGAACATCTTTCATATTTTTAATTTCAATACTATTTTTAATAGATTTTAATTTGTAAATTGGATCAGTCCTATTTTTGATAATATACTTTGAATTTATTAAGTATTCGTTAAACAAAGAGCAAGTTTTATTATCTATGCCAAATGATTTTCCTTTTAAAGAACTTAAAATTTGAAAAAACTTATTTTTTTCAAAAAATACAATATTTTCATTTAATAATTTTTTTTTTATTATTTTTAGTTTTCTTATGTCTCCAAAAAGAAAAATTTCCTGTTTATTTGTAAAAATTGCCTGAAAATTTGCTATAGGAGAATTTGGTAAATCCTTGCCTCTTATATTAAGTAACCAACATACATTTTCATTTGAACTAATAAATAAATTATCGATTTCTTTGCGTTTTATAATTTTTTTTAATCTTTTAATTTTACTTTGTGAACTTTCCCCTGAAATTGAACTACTTATTGAGTAAACTAAATTATCATTATTTATTTCTTCAATTCTGTTTTTAAATAAATTAGAAGTCACTGGAAATAAATTACAAGAATTATTGAAATATAATTTTAATGTATCTTTTGTAAACAATTTGGGATCAAATCCTATATTTTTTGGATTATAATTTTTTAAAATATCTTTCGGCCATACATATGGTATTTCATGAATATTAAATCCTTTTCCAGATTGTTGCTTAGCCTGAGTTGTATATCTGCCATCAACAAATAAGTGATTTGTATTTTTTAAAATAAGAATAAAACCCGCTGATCCTGTGAATTTTGCAACCATTTCAAGTTTACTTGTTTTTGAATACTCAGTAAAAAATTCGTCGTTTTTTGGAATAATATATCCATCAAGGTTATTTGAAACTATTAAATTTCTGATTTTATTTATCATTTAATTTTTTTTGAAATCTTAACCATCCTGGGCTTCTAATCTCGTCTTCAAATTCAATATCTTGGTTGAATTCAAAATCGCTTTCTGCCTTATCTGAAAAATTGTTATTTTTTTTTATGAATTCATCGGGAAGTTCGTCAACAAATCTTGAGGCAATACTGTCCATCCAATCTCCTTGATAAAATCTATTCATAGAAAATGAGATTTTTGCTATTTTCTTTGCTCTGGTGATGCCCACATAAGCAAGTCTTCTTTCTTCTTCAAGGCCACTCTCACCTTTTTCTTCAATACTTTTTTGATGGGGAAATAAACCTTCCTCCCAACCCGGTAAATAAACAATATTGAATTCTAATCCTTTTGAGGCATGTAATGTCATTAAATTCACTTTTTCACTCTCCCAATCTTGATCAAGTGAGGTAGCTAATGCTACATGTTCTAAAAAACTTTCTAAATTATCAAATTCTTTCATTGCATTTAGAAGTTCTTTTATATTTTCTAGCCTATTTTCATTCTCCAAATCTTTTTTATTTTTTAACATTTCGCTATATCCAGATTCATCTAAAACAATCTGTAAAAGTTTATTATGATTTAATTTCTTCCGAAATTCATATCTCCACTTTTCCAATAAATTTAATAAAGAATTCAAACCAATTTTTGTTTTTGGTTTAATTTCATTTAACTCTATTAGTTTTTTGGATGCAAATTCTAATGAACATTTATTTTGTTTTGCGTACTCAGAAATATTTTTAATTGTAGTATTTCCAATTGACCTTTTTGGAACATTTATTATTCTCTCAAATGACAAATCATCTTTCGGTTGATGTATACATCTTAAATAAGCTATACAGTCTTTTATTTCTGCCCTTTCATAGAACTTAATGCCTCCAATTATTCTATACGGTATACCAACTTTCAAAAATCTTTCTTCGAATTCTCTTGTTTGGAAAATAGCTCTTACTAAAATTGCTATTTCATTTAAAGAATTTTTTCCTTTGTATTTCTCAATAGTTGAACTTATTTCAGTAGCCTCATCTTTAACATTTCTATAACAGTCTAGTGTAACAAGGTCACCATCTTCTTGATTAGTATACAATGTTTTACCAACTCTATTCTGATTATTTTCGATCAATTTTGATGCAACATTTAAAATATTTTGAGTAGATCTATAATTTTTCTCTAATCTAATAATTTTTGTATTTTTATAGGTTTTATCAAATTCTAAGAAATTTTTAATTTCTGCTCCTCGCCAACTATAAATCGACTGGTCATCATCACCAACACAGCAAAGATTCATATTTGTTGTTGATAAAAATTTAAGCCACTCGCTTTGTATGAAGTTAGTGTCCTGATATTCATCAACCAGAATATATTTAAATTTTTTTGAATATATCGCTAATATATCTTTGTAGTTTTTAAATATTTTTACTGTGTGCAGAATTAAATCGCTAAAGTCAGCAGCATTCAAATCAATGAGCTTTTGTTGATAAATTTTATAAATATTTAAGAAACTTTTCTCTAATACATCTTTTTTTTTTAAGATAACATCTTGTGGATAGTAACCTTTATTTTTCCATTTATCTATAATAGCTAATATGTATTTTGGTGATATTTTTTTGACATCTATATTTTCAGCTTTACATATATTTTTAATTAGCCTTAATTGATCTTCTTGGTCCATAATTGTAAAGTTTGATTTTAACCCAACAGCATCAGCATGTTTTCTTAAAATCTTTGCACTAATTGAATGAAATGTACCTAACCAAGGTAAACCTGTTGCTTCTCTTCCTAAGATTTTCGATACTCTAATTTGCATTTCTTTTGAGGCTTTGTTGGTAAAAGTGACCGCAAGAATTTGACTAGAGAACGCCTTATGACTTCTAATTATATGAGCAATCCTTGATGTAAGCACTTTTGTTTTCCCAGATCCAGCTCCAGCAACTATTAGTAGTGGGCCATCAAGATGTTCTACTGCTTCTTGTTGCTTTTCATTTAAATTTAACAAATAATCAGAATTTAACATATTTTTTATTGTATAAGTCTTACTATTCTAATGAATAAAATTAAGCAAAATAAAATAACCTTTACGTTAATTTTACTTGCAATTGCAATAATTTTTTCATCACTTACAATTTTATCTTTACCAGTTTTATTTAATTATAAAAGCAAAGTCGAATTAATCGAAAAAAATTTTTATAAGAATTTTAAAATTTACCTAAATTCATCAGATAAAATTTCATTTAAGCCATTTCCAAAACCACACCTCTTGGTAGAAAATGCCACACTTAATTTATATAGCAATGAAGATGAAGATAATTTTTTAGAGAAATCGAATTTAAAAATATTTATTTCACTTAGAGATATATATTTAAGATCTTTCAAAAATTTTCTTTCTACCGAAATATCAAATTCTAATTTAGAATTTAAAATTTCAGACATAAAAGCTTTAAGAAATCATTTATATAAGAAAATTAACAAACAAATAATTTTTAATAACTGTAAAATTTTTATAAAAAATAAAAAAGGTGATATAATAATAATTTCTCCAATAAAAAAACTTTCATATAAAATTAACAAAAAAAATAAAATCAAAAGTTTTATAATTAATGGTCAAATATTTGGTTTAAAATACAAATCTGAATGGAAGAGAAGTTATACAGATCCAAAAAAAAGCTCTCATGAAATAAATATTTTTAATCCAAACATAAAAATTCAAAATATCTTAGAGCTTGAAAGTTCAAAACAATTTAATGGCGTTTCAAAAATAACTTATTTTCAAGATAAAATTGAATATAAGTTCTCATACAACAACCATGAGGCTGAAATTTTATCTCCAAACAAAAAAGACACAAATTTTAATATAGATGGAAAAATTAAATTTAAACCATTTTATTTTGTGGGAGAATTAAATATTAAAAATAAAAAAATTGAGAAAATTATAGATAATTTTTTGCTGAATTTATTAGTATATGAAAAAAAACACCTAGGTAATTTCAGCGGCGAAATTGGAGTCAAATTTGATAATCTCAATAATAAATTAATTAAAAGTGGAAAAATAGATTTAGTAATAAATGAAAAACAAATAAGTTTAAAAGAAGCTAATTTTAAATTAGATAAAATTGGAGATATTAAATCTAAAATAAGTTTTATTGAAGACAATGGAAATATAAAATTTATATCTAAAAATGAATTAGATATTAAAAATTATATTGAGTTTGCAAAAATTTTTCAAGTTAGTTCAAAAAAAATTAAAAATATAAAAAAAATATATTTTGACTTACAGAAGAATATTGGGATGAGTGACGTTGTTATTACGAATGTAAAAATAAATAATTTAGAAGGAACTAAAATATCAGAAGAATTATTTTTTGTAAAAAATATACAAAATTTAAGGTCTCATATTAGAAAAATTATTGATTAATTTGGGCTTATCATTTTTATTGGGTCAATGATCTTATCGTAAGTATCTTCATCAATTAAATCAGATTTAATTGCTTCCTCTTTCAATCTTGTCCCATTTTTTAAAGCTCTTTTTGCAATCTTGGATGCATTATCATAACCTATTTTGGGTGCTAAAGCTGTCACAAGCATTAGTGAATTATCTAAATTTTCTTTAATTTTTTTTTTATTAGCTTTAATTCCTTTAACACAAAACAGACTAAAATTTTTTACACTATCAGCCATAATGTCTATCGATTGTAAGATGTTGTAAGCAATCAAGGGTTTAAACACATTTAATTCAAAATGTCCGTGACTACCTGCAACTGTTATGCCTGTATGGTTACCAATCACTTTTGCACAAACCATTGTTACAGCTTCACATTGAGTTGGATTTACTTTTCCTGGCATGATGGAAGATCCAGGTTCATTCTCTGGTAGAAAAAGTTCACCATAACCAGCTCTTGGCCCAGAACCCAAAAATCTTATATCATTTGAAATTTTCATTAAAGCAACAGCACAAGTATTTAATGAACCTGAAAAATTTACGATTGCATCGTGAGCGGCCAATTCAGAGAATTTATTTGGAGCTGGTTTAAAATTTATTCTACAACATTTTTTAATTTCCTTAACTATCTTTTTATCAAAGTTTTTTTTTGAATTTATTCCAGTTCCAACCGCAGTACCTCCTTGGGCTAAAAAATAAATATCATTTAAACAAAATTTTATTCTATCTATACTTTTTTTTACCTGCTCATGATATCCAGAAAATTCTTGTCCAAGTGAAAGAGGGGTAGCATCTTGAAGATGTGTTCTACCAATTTTTACAATTCTTTTAAATTCTTTGGTTTTTTTTTTTAATGAGAGTTCTAATAATTTTAAATTTGGTAGAAGTTTATTAAGTGTTTCTGTTGCTATAGCGATGTGCATTGCTGTTGGAAAAACATCATTTGTAGATTGGGATTTATTAACATGATCATTTGGATGAACTGGTTTTTTCGAACCTTTTTTGCCTTTTAAAATTTCTATAGCTCTATTTGCGATTACTTCATTTACATTCATATTAGTCTGAGTACCCGAACCAGTTTGCCAAACTTTTAATGGAAAATTGTTAATCATTTTTCCACTAATAACTTCGTTAGAAGCTTTTATAATTGCTTTAGCTATTTGAGTAGATATTGACTTATCTTTTTGATGAACAATTGCTGCACATTTCTTAATAATTGCGATAGACCTTATAATTGAAGATGGAACCAATATTTTTCCAATATTAAAAAATTTTTTTGATCTCTGAGTAGATGCGCCCCAATATTTATCATTTGGCACACTAATACCACCAATGCTATCAAACTCTTTTCTTGTTTTCATTTATTTGAATAAATAACTAAATAATTTATATACTAGTTTATATTAATCTTACAGGAGTAAAATGACAAATTTTCAAAAAGTAAAAAAATTTATGGAGACTTTTGGTCAAGAAGTTAAATCAAGGCCATCTTTTAGCTCTCAAAAAATCAATGAGTTAAGATTTAATTTAATTAAAGAAGAATTAGATGAGTTTAAACAGGCATTAGATAATAATAATCTTTTAGAAGCAGCTGATGCTTTAACAGATATTTTATATGTGACTTATGGTGCTGGGCATGCTTTTGGTATTAATTTAGATGCTTGTTTTGAAGAGGTTCAAAATTCTAATATGAGCAAGTTAGGAAATAATGGAAAACCTATTTATAATGATCAGGGTAAAGTTATGAAAGGTCCAAACTATTTTAAACCAGATTTATCTAAATTTATTAAGTAATTTTAAGCCAACTAGGTTTCTTGATTTTAACTTTAGCGGAGCCACAATTAAAAATTTTGCCAAAATCAAATTTTTCATTTCTAACTTTAATAATAGCGTACGGATAATCATCATTTATTAAAACTTTTCCTATTTCGTCCTCCCCAAATGCTATGATTTCATTCTCTAAATTACCTTCTATAACTTCAATTGGTAGAAGACGTTTATTTAATTTATCTTTTAATTTAATTCTGGCAGTATTTTCTTGTCCTACGTAACAACCTTTTTTAAAATCTATTGCATTTAATTCATCAAAGTTACACTCAATGCCAAAAAGTTTATTTTGCAGCTTTTCAGTATTATTTTGAGGAATACCAATTTCATGACTCAATTTGTAATATTCATTTTTATCTGTGCTGTGAAGTCCAAGTTTTTTTAAAGATAAATATAATTTTTCTAAATTAGTTACCATTCTTGCTCCAAGCTCTATATTTCTAGGATCTAAAAAAATACTATCCTCTCTAAATTTAATTGTGCAGCCAGCACTAGAACTTGAATTTTCCATGTCCAAAAATCTTTCTTTACTAATAACTGCAATAACAAATTCATTACTTAAATTTAAAATTTCTACTTTTGATCTAAGTTTGTATAAACTTAATTGATTAAATAAATTATTAATATTTTTTTTCTCACAATCTAAAAAATATCCAGACTTATGTTTTAATATATTGAAATCATACAAAAATTTTCCCTGTGGAGTAAGTAAAGCAGAATAACATGAATTTTTTTCATTTACTTTGTTAATATTATTTGTAACAATATTTTGTAGAAATTCTTTACAGTCTTCACCCGAAACAAACAAAAATCCTCTATCTTCTAAGACATAAACGTTATTTTTTTTCATGATTGATTGCTTTAGATTATTAATATAGTAACGATTTCATAAAATGTTAGATCTAATTATAAAAAATGGAGAGTGTTATATCGACGGAAAAATTACTAAGACTAGTATTGGAATTCAGAATGGAAAAATCTCAATAATTGGTGATTTAAACAATGAAAAAAGCAAAGAAACTGTTGATGCAAGCAATTTACTAGTTTTACCTGGTTGCATGGATACCCAAGTTCATTTCCGTGAGCCTGGATCAACTAATGCAGAGGACTTACATACCGGAAGTAAAGCAGCTATTGCTGGTGGTATTACGAGTGTTTTTGAGATGCCAAATACCAATCCTCCAACAGCAAACATGAAAGAATTTAATAATAAATTAAATCTTGCGAAAAATAGGATGTATTCAAATTATGCATTTTATTTTGGAGCAACCCCAGACAATTCCACTGATTTAGCAAAGCTTAAAGGATTAGATGGATGTTGTGGAGTAAAACTTTTTGCAGGTTCCTCAACTGGAAATTTATTAGTGGATAAAGAAGAAGATATTGAAAAAGTCTTTCAGAATACCTCAAAAATAGTTGCGGTTCATTCTGAAGATGAAGAAATAATTAATTTAAGAAAAAAATTAATTGAAAAAGGTAATGTTCACACTCATCCTGTATGGAGAAATGAAGAATGTGCAATGTCATCAACAAGAAGGATTGTCAGGATTGCAAAAAGACTTAATAAAAAAGCTCATATATTGCATGTTACAACAAAAGAAGAGGTAGATTTCCTTTCTCAAAATAAAGGAAACATAACTTTTGAAATTACTCCACAACATCTAACAATATATGCACCAGATTGTTATGACAAGCTTGGGACCTTTGCACAGATGAATCCTCCTTTGAGAAACAAGTCTCATTATGATAGATTGTGGTACGCTATTCGAAATAACTATAATGATACTATCGGCTCAGACCATGCACCGCACTTAAAAGAAAACAAATTAAAAGAATATCCTCAATCACCATCTGGTATGCCAGGTGTGCAAACATTATTACCCGTAATGCTAAATCATGTGAATGACAAAAAACTTACTTTAGATCAGCTAATCAAACTTCTTTGTGAAAATCCAGTTTCAGTATTTGGTATTAAAAATAAGGGATTTATCAAAAAAGATTATGATGCAGACTTTACAATAATAGATATGAACAGAACAATTGAAGTAAAAAACGAAAATATTCACAGTAAATGTGGATGGAGCCCGTTTGATGGTTATAAATTTAAAGGTTCACCTGTTTATACAATTATCAATGGGGATATTAAAATGAAAGAAGATGAAATTTTAGGAGATCCATCTGGCAAACCAATTCTTTTTGATTGAGTTATATAGTTTTAGTTGAATACATGTTTACAAGTGTTACTCCAACAACGATTAGAAACATACCCAATATAGCCTGCCAACTTAAAGATTGTTTAAAAAATATATAGCCCAATATTGCAATAGTAAAAATACCAAGACCGCTCCATGTTCCATAAACAATTGCAATTGGTAATTTATCAACAACAAACGTAAGTAAATAAAAAGCAGATAAATAAAATACTGCTAAAAATACTGTTGGTGTTACTTTTGTGAAGTTTTGTGTGACAGGAAGAAGCATTGTTCCACAAACTTCACAAATAATTGCTCCTACTAAAAAAAGATATGTCTTAAGCATTATTTTAAAATATTGCTATTTATTAAGTTTTCTTTTATCTCATCAAGAATTACAGGATCATCAATCGTTGCAGGCATTTTATATTCCTCTTTGTCAGCAATTTTTCTAATTGTTCCTCTTAAAATTTTTCCAGATCTAGTTTTGGGTAATCTTTTAACAACAATTGCTATTTTAAAAGCTGCAACAGGTCCAACTTTATCTCTTACCATTTGTACACACTCTTTTGAAATAGTTTCATTATCCTTAGAAACTCCTGCTTTTAGAGCAATTAAACCAATTGGTAATTGTCCTTTCAGCTGATCTTTTATTCCAATCACTGCACATTCAGCAACTGACTGATGTTCAGACAAAACTTCTTCTATTGCACCAGTTGAAAGTCTATGACCTGCAACATTTATTATGTCATCTGTTCTTGACATAATCCAAATATATCCATCATCATCAATATGCCCTGCATCGTAAGTTTGATAGTATCCATTATAATTTGACATATAATTTTCTTTATATCTTTCGTCTGCATTCCATAAAGTTGGAAAGGTACCTGGAGGAAGTGGAAGTTTAACTACAATATCTCCCATCTCATTTGGTTTAGCTATTGTTTGATCTGGTTTAATTATTTTTACATCATAACCTGGAACTGCTTTACAAGCAGATCCATACTTTGTTTCTTGCATTTCAATTCCAGTGCAATTTGAACTTATCGCCCAACTAGTTTCAGTTTGCCACCAATGGTCAATTACAGGAACCTTAAGTAAATTTTCAGCCCATTTAATAGTATCAGGGTCTGCTCTTTCACCTGCTAAAAATAATGACTCAAATGAACTTAAATCATATTTAGAAAAAAACTTACCTTCTGGATCCTCTTTTTTAATTGCTCTAAATGCAGTTGGCGCTGTGAATAAAGACTTAATCTTATATTCTGATATTATTCTCCAAAATACTCCAGCATCAGGAGTGCCCACAGGTTTACCTTCAAATAAAAGAGTTGTACAACCTTTGAATAATGGAGCATAAACAATATAGGAATGTCCTACTATCCACCCAATATCACTTGCTGACCACCATACATCATCTTGATCAATGTTATAAATATTTTTCATTGTCCATTTAAGAGCAACAATGTGACCACCAATATCTCTAACTATTCCTTTCGGAATACCTGTGGTCCCTGAAGTGTAAAGGATGTAAGCATAATCATTGGCACTCATCTCAACACAATCTTTATCATTAGCTCCAGATAGCGCTTCATCCCAACTTATTTCTAATGGCTTATTTAATTTTACTTCGTGATCTTTTCTCTGAAATAGAATTACTTTTTCAATTTGGTGTTTAGCTAATTTTAAAGCTCCATCTACAAGTGGTCTATACTCAACTGTTCTTCCAGGTTCAAAACCACATGATGCTGTGATTAAAATTTTAGCTTTACTATCATCAATTCTGCTAGCTAATTCATTTGAAGCAAAACCACCGAATACAACAGAGTGAATTACTCCAATTCTCCCACATGCAAGCATCGCAACTACCGCTTCTGGTATCATCGGCATATAAATTATTATTCGATCTCCTTTTTTAACTCCTTGCTTATCTAAAGCGCCTGCAAATTTTGAAACTTTTTCTTTTAATTCTTTGAAAGTAAACTTTGCTTTATTACCTGTTATGGGACTGTCATAGATTAAAGCTGTTTTATCACCCCTTCCTTGATCAATGTGAAGGTCTAAGGCGTTGTAGCATGTATTTGTAACACCATCTTCAAACCATTTATAGAAAGGAGGGTTGTCTTTTTTTAAAATCTTAGTTGGTTTTTTGAACCAAAACACATCTTCAGAAACTTTCTGCCAAAATTCCTCAGGATTTTTTAGAGATTCGTCGTAAATTTCTTTGTAATTTCTATTCATTTTGATTTGCTATTTGGTGTCATTTTTCCATTGAATTTATGCAACAGGTTGTATTTAATTTTAAAAAGTCAGTAAAATCAACACTTATAACGCGGCAAAAAGTCTTCAACAAACTAATTTAATTTGATATTAAGCCCCTAACTTTGGAGAAACCTTTGTGGTTTGTCCGTAGTTTAAATTTAAACTAAAAAAAACTAACGAGAGGGAGTTTTTTATGAAAAAACTTAAAATGTTTGCATTAGCAGCAGTGGCTCTATTTGGTCTTACTGGTGCAGCAAACGCAGCAACTGCTATGTTAGCTTCTGACGACTTCGTTGGGATTTCCTTTTGGGTGATCGCAATGGGTATGGCAGCAGCTACAGTATTCTTCTTCATGGAAAGAAATACTGTTGCAGCAGGCTGGAAAACTTCAGTAACAGTAGCTGGTCTTGTAACTGGTGTTGCATTCATTCACTACATGTACATGAGAGATGTATGGGTAATGACTGGAGATTCTCCAACAGTATATAGATATATTGATTGGTTAATCACTGTTCCATTACAGATGATCGAGTTTTACTTAATTCTAGCAGCAGTTAAGAAAATCCCAGGAGCAATCTTCTGGAGATTATTAATTGGTTCGCTTGTGATGTTAATTGGTGGATACTTAGGAGAAGCAGGTTACATCAATGCTATGCTTGGTTTCATAGTCGGTATGGCTGGATGGATCTACATCTTATATGAAGTATTCTCTGGTGAAGCTGGAAAAATTGCAGCTAAAACTGGAAACAAACCATTAGCAACTGCATGGGGTGCTATGAGAATGATCGTAACAATCGGTTGGGCTATTTACCCATTAGGTTACATTTTTGGTTACCTAGTAGGTGGAGTAGATGCTAACTCATTGAACGTGATTTACAACTTAGCAGACTTCATCAACAAAATTGCTTTTGGTCTAGTAATCTGGTCAGCAGCAGTTTCACAAGGTGGAGCACGAGCTAGATAATTAGCTTTTAATATTAAAAAGAGGCGGGTATGCTAAAACATACCTGCCTTTTTTTTTGGTCCAAAAAAATAGAAAATGCTTAATTTCAAAAATTTGCCGCAGTCGCAAATTAGTTTATAAGAATTATTTATTAAATATGGCAAAAATCAAATATATAGAATTCAATGGCACCGAACATGAGGCTGATGTTGCTAATGGTCTTAGTGTAATGGAAGGTGCTATACAAAATGACATTCCAGGCATAGATGCAGATTGTGGAGGTGGAATGTCATGTGCAACTTGTCATGTATATATTAGTGATGACGAATGGTTTAGAAAACTCCCAGAAAAAGAAATGGGTGAAGATGATATGTTAGATCAAGCCTTTGAACCCAAATCTAATAGCAGATTAAGTTGCCAATTAATCGTCTCTGATGATTTAGATGGTCTAACTGTACATATGCCGGAGAAACAAGTTTAATGATTAAAACAGATGTAGTCATTATTGGAGCAGGACCCACAGGTTTATTCTGTGCACACCAATTAGGGATAATAGGATTAAAATGTGAAATTGTAGACAATCTAGATAAAATTGGAGGACAATGTATTGAGCTTTATCCAGACAAACCAATTTATGATATTCCTGCAGTTCCTAAATGTACAGGAGAAGAGCTTACAAATAATTTAATTGAACAAATAAAACCTTTTAATTTTAACTTTCATTTAAGTGACAGAGTTCAAGAATTAAAAAATGAAAACAATAAATGGTTAGTTAAAACATTAAATGGAAAAGAATTTGAAACACCTAATATTGTAATAGCAGGTGGCGTAGGTTCTTTTGAACCAAGAAAATTCCCAACTAAAAGTGCTGAAAAGTATGACGGAAAATCAGTTTTATATTCAATAAAAGACAAAACTATTTTTAAAGATAAATCAGTAGTTATTTTTGGAGGTGGAGATAGTGCTCTTGATTGGGCTATAGAATTATCTAATTCATCAAAAGTAACACTTGTTCATAGAAGAGATGAGTTTAGAGGAGCTCCCGCAAGTGTTCAAAAAATAAAAGAATTAAGTGATAATAATACTATTGATTTAATTACTAAATATTCAATCAAAGATGTTAAAGGAAATGGCTCATTAGAAAGTGTAGAAATAAAAAGTGAGTCAGGTGAAAGTAAAGTTATAAAAGCTGATTATGTATTAGGTTTTTTTGGATTAATAATGCAACTAGGACCAATCGCGGAGTGGGGTTTAAATTTAGATAAAAAAACAATTCCCGTAAATACTGAGAATTTTGAAACAAATAAAAAAGGAATATTTGCAATTGGGGATATCTGTACTTATCCAGGCAAATTAAAGTTAATACTTTCAGGTTTTCATGAAGGAGCTTTAGCTGCAAGAGGCTGCTTTAAATATGCAAGACCTGATGAAAAATATAGATTTGAATTTACAACTGCATCCAGCACTATCAAAGATAGATTGGGTGTTAAAGAATGATTGAACTCTTTACTGCTGATACTCCTAATGGTTGGAAAATTAGCATAATGCTAGAGGAAATTGATTTTAAATACAAACTAACAAAAGTTAATTTGAGTGGAGATCAATTTAAACCAGAATTTAAAAAAATAAGTCCCTTTAATAAAATTCCTGTAATTATAGATCACGAGAACAATAGGACCGTATTCGAGTCTGGAGTTATACTTATGTATTTAGGTGAGAAAAGTAAGAAACTCTATCCTGAAGCAGACAGGCTAGAGATAAATCAGTGGTTGATGGCTCAAATGGCTATTGTAGGTCCAATGATAGGCCAACATCATCAATTTCATTATTATCATCAAGGAAAAAGTGAGTGGGGTGAAGAAAGATACTTCAAAATCACAAGAAAGATTTATGAAGATCTTGAAGCTAGATTGGCTCAAAGTAAATTTTTAGCAAATGATAAATATTCTATTGCTGATATTGCTACATGGTCATGGATTGCAAGACATAAAAGACACGATATTGGATTAAATAATTTTGAAAACCTATCTAGGTGGTTTGTTGAAATTGCTGAACGTCCAGCTGTAGTTAAAGGATTTAAAGCATTGAATAAAGATGCTGAAATAGATTTCCCTTAATCGTCAGCGTAAACTTTTTCATCTTTTTCATGTTTTTCTTGAGCTGCAATGCAAAGAGTTGCTACTGGTCTTGCCATTAATCTTTTTAAACCTATAGGCTCACCAGTTTCTTCACAAAAACCGTATGTTCCATCCTGTATTTTTTTCAATGCACCATCTATTTTTGAAATTAATTTGATTTGTCTATTAATAGCTCTCATCTCTACATTCTTCTCAGTGTATGAGCTTGCTTGATCAACTATGTCAGCTGATGCACTATTATCATCCATTGACGCCTGAAAAATCGCCTCATTATTAGATCTCTTTAAATCTTTTTTCCACTCCATTAATTTCATCTTAAAATATGCTAAATGTTTAGCACACATGTATTTCTCTTTTTCTTTTGGAGTATAAGTTTTTGAAATTCTTACCATGCTTAGCTATTTTGAGTTGGTGAATATATTCATGAATAAATGAGTGTCAAGAACGGTTTATTCATATAGATTGATGAAAATGGCTTTAAACAAAAGAAATATAAATAATATTTTTTATATTTTTGTAACGACTCACTTAATTCTATGGACAGTTGTTCCAACTATCACAAACTCAAATTTACCTTTGGATACAATTGAAGCATTGGCCTGGGGTAGTAATTTAGATTGGGGATTTAACAAACATCCTCCATTAAGTGCGTTTTTTCCAGAAGTTTTTTTTCAAATATTTGGACCACAAGATTGGGCTTATTATTTTTTAAGTCAAATTTTTGTAGTGATATCTTTTTTCATTATTTTTAAATTATCACAGGAAATTCTTAATGATGGCACTTTGAGTTTGTTATCAGTTTTTCTTATTGAAGGGATATACTTCTATAATTTTACAACTCCAGAATTTAATGTAAATGTTTGCCAATTACCTTTTTGGTGTTTAACAGTTTATTATACATGGAAAATATACATTAGTAAAAAAATTGAGCTTTATGATTGTATCTTGTTAGGAGCTGTAGCAGCTTTTGGTATTTTATCTAAATATCTTTTTATTTATTTATTAGTCACAATAGATTTATTCTTTGCATATTTAATATTTTTTAAAAAATCAAAAAAATTTGATTTTAAATATTTAGTTTCTTTAGAAGTATTTTTTGTAATTTTAATTCCACATATAATTTGGTTATTCAATAATGATTTTATTACTATTAAATATGGTTTTGCCCGAGCAGGTTTGGATGAAGGACAAATAATAAATCATTTTAAATATCCGTTACTATTCACATTAAAACAAATTGGTATTCTAATACCATTTTTAATTTTAGTTTGGTTACTAATGAAAAAAATACCCAAAAAATTAAATTTAAAAGATGAGAAACTTTTATTTTTAATATTTATTAATGTAGTCCCAATAATATTAGTATTTATGACCGCGTTAATAACTGGATCAAAAATTAGAACTATGTGGATGACCCCTTTTTACCTATTCTTTGGAACTTTGTTTATTTACATTTTGAAAAATCAAATAAATATTAAGAAACTAAATTCTTTTTTAATAGGATTTATATTTTTATTTTTATTATCTCCAATTTTGTACGGTTATGTCTCAATATCTCAGACTGATAAGAGGACTGATTATCCTGGAAGAGATATAGCTATAAAAGTTCAAATGGCATGGCACGAACAACATGATGAACCTATTAAATACGTGCTTGGCGATGAATGGACAGCTGGAAATTTATCATATCACATTAATTCAAGGCCTATTTGGAAAGGCTTTGTTACAAAGGAAAAATTGAATTCATTTGATAAATATATGTGTATTGATAAGATTTGCGTTGGGTCATAGTTATGAAATTCAATAAAAACATACTATTCATCGTCTTTATTGTTGTAATAATAGAGTTATCTGGACATGGAATTGTAGCCTCATTACTGAGGTTGCTTGCAAGTTAAATTAATGAAAATTACTATTTTAACACCAGTTTATAATGACTGGAAATCAGCTTCAAAATTAATTGAAGAAATAAATACAATTGTAAAAGACTTAGATGCAGAATTTTCTCTTGTCATTGTTAATGATGCATCAACTGAAGAAAAACCAACCTCTATCTCCAATACAGAAAATTTATTATCGATTGAAATTTTAAATATTAAAAACAATCAAGGACATGGAAGATGTATTGCAACAGGACTTAAACATATATTTCAAAATAAAGAATTTGATTACGTAATTCCAATGGATTCGGATGGTGAAGATAGACCTGAAGAAATCAAAAGTTTTCTAGAATACATAAAATATGACGAAGGAAAACCAATAGTTGGAGAAAGAGTAAAAAGATCTGAAAATTTCATTTTTAAAACTTGTTACCATTTACATAAAATAATAACTTATGTATTTACTGGTCATTCGATAAAATTTGGAAATTATACGTGTCTTCCAAAGTCAACTGTTGAAAAATTAATAAACGATAAATCTACTTGGTGCAGCTTTTCAGGAGCATTGGCAAAATTAGAGAAAGATAGATCTTCATCTCCATCTATAAGGGGTACAAGATATTTTGGTCCTTCTAAAATGAGTTTTAAAAATTTAATTAAGCATTCTTTAGCAATTATAGCTGTTTTTAAATCTACAGTTATTATTCGTTCAATTTTATTTTATGCTATTTATTTAATTTTAATGGCTGATTACATAAGTGTTGTTACAGCTATTCCATTAGGTCTAATTATAGTATTTGGATTATCAGTGGTAATGATTGGAAGAAGAGAAAATTTAGAGGAATTAAATAATTCTTTAAATAATATTGGAAGTATAGATACTATAAAATAAATTAATATAAAAAATTATGAAAAAAACTTTACTAATATTATCTGTATGTTTGTTCTTATTTTCAAATTTTTCATACGCAGAAAAACAACACACAAAAATGAAAAAAAAAGAGAAAAAAGATTTTGCACATTTCGTGCTTAAGGCCCAATTAGATAATAAAATGGTTTTTACTAAAAGAAATGTACCTAATCGTAAAGGTCTGTATAAGTTTTTTGATAAATTCGAGGATAATATGGGTGTCTCTGAAAAAGGAATTGAATTTAATTTAAGTTATTCAGACATAGGTGACAAGAATGATTGGGTCAGATGGGGTAAACCTGGTTTTGCTCAAAGGTTTCAAATTATGGAGCCTTACAAAGAAACTACAAAAAAAGGCAAAACAAAATGGTATAGGATTGCTTATTTTATTCCTAATGAAATAGATACTGAGCAACACAATATCTCTTTATTTGATTTTAAGATGCTTTACGGAAAACCTGAAAAAGCAGTAGGACCTAGTTTCAACTATAACAATAATAAATTTATTTGGTTATTTAATGGTCCTAATTATAGAGTCGCTAAAAATGAAGTTGGGGAGCAATATTTCTTTGAAGGTTATGTTGTTCATTTTGATCAAAAATTTAAACCACTAAAAGGAAAATGGGTAAATATTTTAGTTAATGCTAAATGGGCAAAAGATGGATTTTTGCATTTATGGATTGATGGAAAGTTAAGATCTAGTTATTTTGGAGATGTATTAGGTGGAGCTTCTAGTGTTAGGTTTAAATTTGGACCGTACAGAAATTATATGACTGCTGCCACAGATAAAGGTTTAAAAATAAAAGATGCAATTATTCGTTATTCTAACGTTGGTAAAGCTGATACCTGTGATGAGTTATGGAGTGGCTGTGACGAAGTAAAAGGACAACTAAAAAATCAATCTCAAGTTCATGGTGCAATTGGTGTTGCTCTCTGTAAACCAGCTGACGAGGATAAAGAGGGTACTTGTGAAGATCTCGGCTATCCAGGAAACCCTAGACCTTTTTAATTAAGCTCTAATTGTCGGCAAACAATAGAAATCAGCAGTATCTATCCTTGAGTTATAATCCCTTTTCATGCTCCATGATTTTCTAACACCAGCACTTGCAAGACTTAGTGTAGATCTACCATATCTATAATTTGTATTATCAATTGATCTCATTAATCTATTAATCCTCTCATCTTTCGCTGATGAAAATAAGTTTTCATTATTTTCAACATCTGTTAATCCGGTTAGCATCACTCCTGCTTTTTGATAACGATGCCCTTTCCTAAAGATTACTTTTAAGACAGATAAGGCATTTTTTACGATCTCTATACTATTGTTAGTTGCTATAGGAAAATCAACAGTTCTGGAGTTTGAATAAAAACCAAATTGTTTTTGAAAAGGACTGGTTCTAACAAATACCATAACGGCTTTTGCAACGAGGTTTTCAGATCTTATCTTTTCTGATGCATTTAAACAATAACTAGCAACAGCTTCTTCAAGTTCTTGGAATTTTTCTATTCTTTTTCCAAATGACCTTGATACTACACAGCTTTTTCTTTTCGACGCAGTTTTTTCTAAATCAATACAAGGCACACCTCTAAGTTCCATTGCAGTTCTTGAGCTTAGAACATTTGAGGATTTTTTAATCCAGGTGTTTGATTTATTTTTTAATTGTTTAGCATTATAAATTCCATTTTTTTGATAAAACTTTGTCATCTGTCTTCCAACACCCCAAACATCGTTAATATCAATTTTTTCAAGAATGGGATCGAGATTTTCTATTCCAATTAAACTTGTAACACCTGATTGTTTTTTCTTAGCTATATGATTTGCAACTTTGCTTAAAGTTTTAGTTTTAGCTATTCCTATACTTGTTGGAATACCAGTCCACTTTAAAACTGTTTCTCTAATTTCTCTACCAACTTGCTCTACTTCATTGTCAGAAAAATTTGATAAATCCATAAATGCTTCATCAATTGAATAAACTTCAATATCAGAGTTAAATCTTTTCAAAGTTCTCATTACTCTTCTGGATAAATCTCCATACAAAGAATAATTTGATGAGAATACTTGTACATCATTTTTTATAATAATATCTTTTGCTTTAAAATAGGGCTCACCCATTTTAATTCCCAAAGCTTTTGCTTCAGTAGATCTTGAAACTATACAGCCATCATTATTAGATAAAACTACAACAGGTTTTTTCCTTATTTTTGGATTAAATAATCTTTCGCAAGAGACATAGAAAGAATTGCAGTCAACCAATGCTAATTTTTTAGTGTACTGAATGTATGACATAGGTAACTACTCCCCAAATAAAAATATCTTGTTCTTCATTAATTAAAATTCGATCAGAAAATTCTTTAGATCCTGACGTTAAAAATTGTTTGTCTTTTTCTTTAACTAAAGTTTTAACAACGAGTTCGTCGTGAACATTTGCTATGACAGTTGAAAAATTTTTTGGAGTTAAGCTTTTGTCTACAACTAATAAATCACCATCATTTATTCCAACATCCACCATTGATTTTCCTTGAACTCTTATGATGAAAGTTGCCGGAACATTTTTGATTAGATGTACGTTTAAATCTATATCTTCTTCTATGTAGTCAGTTGCAGGGGAAGGAAAACCAGCTCCTGCTTTATGTAAATAATAAGGTATTGTTAGCTTCATAAGTGTTCTTGTTTTGTTCTTATTAGTACATGAGTTATACAATAGTGTCAATTAGGTTGTATTTTGAGTCTGTAAGTGAATCAAAAGTGAATCAAAACGTGAACATCCAAAACCATATTTTGTGCTATTGTGGATAACTTAAACCATTAGTAGTCTATAATCCTAATTTAATTATAAAAGGAGAGAAGCATGAGTTCAATTGAAGTTAAAAGTTTTGATAATCCAGATGAAAGCAATACCAGTTTCAACAATGCCAAAATGGATATCGTAAAAGTGGGAGATCAAAGAGTAATGAGATTAGTTTTGCAGCCAGGATGGAAATGGTCACAAGATATTAAACCAACTGTAGGAACTGATAGCTGTAAAGCAAAACATCTTGGAGTAATAGTTTCAGGAGCAGTTTGCGCCAAACATGATGATGGAACAGAATTAACATATAAAGCAGGTGATGCATATTCAATTGACCCAGGTCATGACGGCTGGGTAGTTGGTGATAAGCCAGCAGTTGTTTATGAGTTTCATGGAAAATGGGGAGAATAATTAATGCCTAAACTAACATGTCATTGTGGATGTGTAGAAGCAGAAATTAATGTTCCAATCAATGAATTACCAAAAATTGTGAGATGTAACTGTTCTATATGTAAAAGAAAAAATGCAACAATGGGAATGGTAAAAAATGAAGATTTTAAAGTCACTAAGGGAGAAGATAAATTAAAGCTTTATCAGTACCATACAAAAGTTGCTAATCATTACTTTTGTGTTGAATGTGGAATTTACACACATCATAACCCAAGAAGTGCACCCACCATGACTGGATTTAATTTAGGTTGTGTAGATGAAGTTAAAATCGATGATTTAAAAGACGTTGTTTTCTTTGATGGTTTAAACCATCCACTTGACCAAAAATAAAATTAAATGAATTTAGTTGAGGATTGTTTAAATAAAGTAAAAAAAGATTGTTATAAGTTTATAAAAACACAAGAAACATCTTCAGATAAATTTAAAAATAAAGACAAGATGTTAAAAGATTATCTTGTTCCAATGAGTTTTTGGATTGCAAAAAAAACAAATTTTAAGAAACCTTATATTGTTGGTTTAACAGGAGGACAAGGAACTGGAAAAACCACTATAAGTTCTATCTTAATGATAATTTTAAAAAAATATTTTAAGTTAAAAGTTTTCAAAATATCAATTGACGATATTTACAAAACAAAGAATGATAGAATAAAGTTATCTAAGAAAATTCATCCATTATTATTAACAAGAGGTGTACCTGGAACTCATGATATAACTTATATGTCTAGTTTTATTAAAAAAGCAAATTCTAGAAAATTTAGATCAATTATATTACCAAAGTTTGATAAGGCAATTGATGACAGATTTACAAAAAAAAATTGGTATAAAGTAAATAGCAGACCAGATGTAATCATTTTTGAAGGTTGGTGTGTAGGAGCAAGACCTGAAAGCTTAAAAACATTAAAAAAAAGTGTTAATACGATGGAAAAAAATGATGATAATAAATTAATCTGGAGAAAGCACGTTAATGACCAGCTAAAAAAAGGATACAAGAAACTTTATAGTAAACTCGATTGTTTGTTATTTTTGAGGGCAGAAAATTTTAGTTTATTACAAAAGTGGAGAGTTATTCAGGAAAAAAAACTTAAATTAAAAAATAAGAATAAAAAAACAAAACAAAAAATTATGACAAAAAAGGAAGTTTTAAACTTTATGCAAACTTACCAGAGAATTACACAAAATATGTTTAAATATGCGCCAAAATACGCATCTATAGTCATTAAATTAAATTCTAATCATCAAATTAATTCTGTAAAGTACAACTAATGAAAAAAATATTAATAATAATTGTTAGTTTCTTTTGCTTAACAGCTCAATCACTTGCTGTCACATTATATGAAGCATTAAATGAAACTTACAATAACAATAAACAATTAAATGCTGAGAGAGAAAATATAAAAGCCTCAGAAGAAGATCTGAATATTTCAAAAGCCGATTATATGCCTTCCTTGAGTTTAAGTGGGTCAAAGAGCCTTGAGGAAACAAATAAACTGACAAATCAGAGTGGTGGTGATGCAACTATTAGTGATTCAGATCCATTCACAACATCCATAAAATTAGAGCAAACCTTATTGGATTTTGGAAGAGACCTTAATTATGAAAAAAATTTAATAGGTTTAGAACTTTCAAAAGCAAGATTATTTAAAAAAGAACAAGATGTTCTTTACAGTGCCATAGAAGCCTTTACATCTGTAATTTTATCGAGAGAAAAAGTTGCGATTAATAGACAAAATTTAAACTTACTTATTAAACAACTTGAAAATGATAAAGTTAGATTAGATAGAGGACAAATAAAAACTGCAGATTTATCACAAACTGAATCTTCTCTTGCTGGAGCAAGTGCCCAACTAACTCAGGCAAGAAGTGAATTAATGATTAACAAATTAAATTACGAAAATATTATTGGAAAACTCTTAAATACAAATGAATTAAAAAAGACAAACAGAGCAATTGTAGGAGTTCCAAGTGAACTTAGTACAGCAATCAATTTAGCAAGAGAGAACAACCCAGATATAATGATCGCTAAAATAGAATTAAATCAGTCTGAAATGGATATTGCAATTGCTGAAAGTGACTTAAAACCTAGTGCATCTTTATCTTTAGAAAGATCATATGCTGAGGATTTTAGTTCAACTTATGACCAAAGAGAAAAGGATACACTTAAAGCAACAATTAGCTGGCCATTTTATTCAGGTGGAAGTAAACGTGCAAAAATAAACAAGAATACAAATCTTAAAACTAGAAAAATTTTGTTATTTGAGGATGCTGTAAAAACTACTGAAAAGAATGTTGGAAGTGCTTGGTCAAATCTTGAAGCATCTAAAAGTTTTTTAAATTCGGTAAGATCTCAAGTTAGAGCAGCAAAAATTGCTAACGAAGGAATAGCTGCAGAGTATGAAAGAGGTTCAAGAACAACGCTAGATGTTATTCAATCAAACTCTTTGTTATTGGCTGCAAAAATTTCTCTGGCAGAATCTGAGAGAAATAATCTTATCGCCCAATATAATGTTCTAAAAGCTATTGGTTTATTGAATAGTGAATACCTAAAACTTAAGTAATTTAACGATTTTAAGCTATTTTGAGAAATATATTGCCAATGAGAACAAAATGTGTACATTTAAGTCCATGATTCGAGTGTTAAAAAAAGCAAAAAAAGAGGCAAAAAATGACTAAAAATAACCTAAAAGTGGTGAAAACCGCAAAAGATAAAGAATTGGAAAACAAAGAGAAAAATAAAGCATTAGACGCAGCAATCAGCCAAATTACAGATAGCTTCGGAAAAGGTTCAGTAATGAAGCTTGGTGAACAAAAAGCTATGGATGTTGAGTCTATCTCAACTGGATCTTTAAGCTTAGATCTTGCTTTAGGAATTGGTGGATTACCAAAAGGAAGAATTATTGAAATTTACGGACCAGAGTCTTCAGGAAAAACTACTTTAGCATTACAAGTAGTTGCAGAAGCACAGAAGGCAGGTGGAATTTGTGGTTTTGTTGATGCAGAACATGCTTTAGACCCAGTGTATGCAAAGAAATTAGGTGTAAATACTGAAGAGTTACTAATTTCTCAACCAGACACAGGTGAACAAGCTTTAGAAATTACTGATACATTAATTAAATCTGGCTCAATGTCAGTTCTTGTTGTGGACTCTGTAGCTGCATTAACGCCAAGAGCTGAAATTGAAGGCGATATGGGTGATACTCATGTTGGTTTGCAAGCTAGATTGATGTCTCAAGCATTGAGGAAATTAACAGGCTCAATTTCACGAACTAATACAATGGTTATTTTCATTAACCAAATTAGAATGAAAATTGGTGTTATGTTTGGAAGCCCAGAAACAACATCAGGCGGAAATTCTTTAAAATTCTACTCATCAGTTAGAATGGACATTAGAAGAATTGGAGCAATCAAAGATAAAGATAATATCGTTGGTAACACAACAAGAGTTAAAGTTGTGAAAAATAAAGTTGCTCCACCATTTAAAGTTGTTGAGTTTGACTTAATGTATGGAAAAGGAATTAGTAAAGTAGGGGAACTAATAGACCTAGGTGCCAAAGCAGATATCGTTGAGAAATCTGGAGCTTGGTACGCTTATAAAGGTGAAAAAATTGGTCAAGGTAGAGAAAATGCGAAACTTTACCTTGAACAAAATCCTAAAGCCGCCGCTGAAATTGAAATGGCAATCAGAGAAAAGGCTGGTGTGATCTCAAAGAAAATTGAGGGAAATCCATTAAGCGAGGAAAAAGTAGAGGCTCAAAAAAAAGAAGAAGAAATTCCTACTAAAAAAAATTAGCAGATAACTTTTAGTTATTAAAAAGGCGCTCGAAAGGGCGCCTTTTTTCCCTTCAGAGGTGTAGACATCAATAGAAAAAGCTGTATTTTAACAAAATATGGCAAAAACATTAAACGAGATCAGATCAACTTTTTTAGATTATTTCGAAAAAAATGATCACAAGATAGTTGATTCTAGCAATTTGGTTCCAAATAATGATCCAACACTAATGTTTGCAAATTCAGGCATGGTCCAGTTTAAAAATGTTTTTACCGGATTAGAAAAAAGGGATTATCAAAGAGCTACCACTTCTCAAAAATGTGTAAGAGCAGGAGGTAAACATAACGATCTTGAAAACGTTGGCTACACTCCAAGACACCATACATTTTTTGAAATGCTTGGGAATTTTTCTTTTGGAGATTATTTCAAGGAAAGAGGAATTGAACTTGCTTGGAATTTAATTACTAAAGATTTTGGATTAAATAAAGATAGATTATATGTAACAGTATTTCATGAAGACGATGAAGCCTTCAATTTTTGGAAGAAAATAGCGGGTTTTAGCGACGATAGAATTATTAGGATAGCAACTTCAGATAACTTTTGGTCAATGGGCGAAACGGGCCCTTGCGGACCTTGTTCAGAGATATTTTATGATCATGGAGATCATTTAAAAGGTGGTTTACCCGGAACCAAAGATGAGGATGGCGATAGATATATTGAGATATGGAATTTAGTCTTCATGCAATTTGAGCAAGTTGCAAAAAATAAAAGAATTAATCTTCCAAAACCTTCTGTAGATACTGGAATGGGCTTAGAAAGAATTGCAGCATTACTTCAGGGCACACATGATAATTATGAAACAGATCATTTTAAAAAATTAATTAGTTCGATTTCTGAATTTACAAATGTAAAACAAGATGAAAATAATTTATCAAGCTTTAGAGTAATTGCAGATCACCTAAGAGCTAGCTCATTTCTTCTTGCAGAAGGAGTATTACCCTCAAATGAAGGTAGAGGTTATGTTCTTAGAAGAATAATGAGAAGAGGAATGAGACATTCTCATTTGCTGGGTTCTAAAGAACCAGTTTTCAATAAAATCTTTGATACATTGAAAGATGAAATGAAAGGAAATTATCCTGAATTAGAAAGATCAGAAACTTTAATTAAAGAAACATTAAAAATGGAAGAAGAAAAATTTTTAGTATTACTTGATAGAGGAATAAAAATTTTGAATGATGAAATTTCAAAAATTAAAAAAGTTTTACCAGGTGAAGTAGCGTTTAAATTATATGATACTTACGGTTTCCCACTAGACTTAACTGAAGATATTTTAAAAAATAAATCTTTGACTGTTGATCAAAATAAATTTGATGAACTAATGAAAAAGAGCAAAGAACTTGCAAAACAAAACTGGAAAGGTTCTGGAGATGCCTCTGAAGAAGAAATCTGGTTTGGTATAAAAGATAAAATAGGACCTACAGAGTTTCTTGGATATGAGTTTAACCAATCAGAAGGAGTGGTGTTATCAATAATTAAAAATAATAAAAAAGCACAAAAAATTTCAAATGGTGAGGAAGGGATAATTATTACTAATCAAACCCCTTTTTATGGAGAGTCTGGTGGACAAGTTGGAGATCAAGGAACAATAGTATCTGGTAATTCAGTATTTGAGGTTACAGATACTCAAAAAAAACTTGGAGATCTGTTTATACATCATGGAATTCTAAAATCTGGTGAGATTAAGATTAAAGACGTTGTAGAAATGAAAATAGATATTGAAAGACGTAACAATCTTAAGGCTTATCATTCTGCAACTCATTTATTGCACGAGTCTTTGAGAAGAACATTGGGAAAACACGTTATGCAAAAAGGATCTTTAGTTGCGCCTGATAGACTAAGATTTGATTTTAGTCATATGAAACCAATTACAGAGGATGAGCTAACAATTATTGATAAATTAGTTAATGAATACGTGCAAAACAAAACTGATGTAACTACGAGAATTATGACACCAAAAGCTGCCATTGAAAAAGGTGCTTTAGCTTTTTTTGGTGAAAAATATGGAGAAGAAGTGAGAGTAGTTTCTATGGGAGCGGAAAATAACTCTTATTTTTCAACAGAATTATGTGGTGGAACTCATGTAAAAAATACAGGTGATATTGGAAAATTTAAAACTGTTAGCCAATCCTCAATAGCTGCTGGAGTTAGAAGGGTTGAAGCTTTAAGGGACAAACAACTCGAAATATTCTTAAAAAATAAGGAAAAAATGTCAAACCTTTCTGCACAAAAGGATGAAGACAGTATTAAAGAAGTGTCTGCACAAATTATTAAATTAGGCGGAAAACCAAATCTAGAAAATAAAGATACGAAAGGATTAATTAAAGACCTCAATAAACAACTAGAGCAATTAAATGTTCAATTAGTTTTAGCTGATAAAACAAAAAACATAATTAAAGACGAAAACATAAATGGCACTCAAGTTAGATTACAAAAAGTTCAAGACCTATCTCCAAAAGACCTAAGAAAACTAGTTGATGCAGGTAAAAAAGAATTAGGTGATGGAATAGTAGTAGTATTTGCA
Source organism: uncultured Pelagibacteraceae bacterium (assembly GCA_902633125.1). Lineage (GTDB taxonomy): Bacteria > Pseudomonadota > Alphaproteobacteria > Pelagibacterales > Pelagibacteraceae > Pelagibacter. The sequence continues at coordinate 47,392 of CACPEZ010000002.1, read as the reverse complement.
AATAAGGATGAGAAAGTTGGTCTTGCGGTAGGTGTAACTGAAAATTTAATAAACAAGTACGATGCAGTTAAATTTGCAAAATTAGGATCTGAAATTATTGGCGGAAAGGGCGGTGGAGGTCGTAAAGACTTCGCACAGGCTGGAGGCCAAGACTCAAATAAAATCGATGAAGCTTTAAAAAAACTAAAGACGTTAATTTAATTTTTGTTTTAAACTTCCATCAATTACATCTAAAAACTGGTTAGTTGTTAAATATTTTGTAGAAGGACCAATTAGTATAGCTAAATCTTTAGTCATTGAACCTGTTTCAACTGAATTTACACATACTTCTTCAAGTATTTTAGCAAATTTAATTAATTCATCATTGCTATCTAACTTTCCTCTGTGCGCCAAACCTCTTGTCCACGCAAATATAGATGCAATTGGATTAGTTGATGTTTCTTTACCTTGCTGATGCATTCTAAAATGTCGAGTTACAGTTCCATGAGCTGCTTCAGCTTCCATTGTTCTGCCATCAGGTGCCAACAAAACGCTAGTCATTAAACCTAATGAGCCATAACCTTGAGCAACAGTGTCTGACTGAACATCACCATCATAATTTTTACAAGCCCAGATATATTTACCATTCCACTTCATAGCACAAGCAACCATATCATCGATTAACCTGTGTTCATAAGTTATATTATTTTTTTCAAATTCTGATTTAAAATCTTTTTCAAAAATATCTTGAAATATATCTTTAAATCTACCATCATATTTTTTTAGTATGGTATTCTTTGTTGATAAATATACAGGCCATTTTTTTATTAGGCCGTAATTGAAACATGATCTTGCAAAGTCCTCTATTGATTTATCTAAATTATACATTGAAAGAGCAATACCTGGTCCTGGAAAATTAAATACTTCATATTTCTTTTCATCGCTTCCATCTTCCGATGTCCATTTGACTTCTAATTTACCTTTTCCTGGAACTAAAAAATCTGTAGCTCTGTATTGATCACCAAAAGCATGCCTTCCAATAATTAATGGATCTGTCCAAGATGGGACAAGTTTAGGAATATTTTTACAAATTATTGGCTCTCTAAATACTGTTCCTCCAATAATATTTCTTATTGTTCCATTCGGTGATCTCCACATTTTCTTTAATTTAAATTCTTCAACTCTCGCCTCGTCTGGAGTAATAGTTGCGCATTTGATACCTACTCCATTCTTTTTAATTGCATTAGCACAGTCGATAGTAATTTTGTCATCTGTATCATCCCTGCTTTTCATTCCTAGATCGTAATACTCAATGCCTAAATCTAAATAAGGTAGAATTAATTTGTTTTTGATGAATTCCCAAATTACTCTTGTCATTTCATCGCCGTCTAGCTCGACAATGGGATTTTTTACCTTAATTTTGCTCATTTTTTGATGTATCTTAATAATTGAATTTATACTTTTTATATACATATTAATCCAGAATTATCAATTGAACGATTATGATAGACAAAATTTTTCCAAAGATTCATAACGAAGGCTATAAATTTATAGTAATTTTCGTTGTAGCAACGATCATTCTATATTTCATTCATGGTTTTTTAGGTTTCATAGGTTTGGTTTTAAGTATTTGGTGTTATTATTTTTTTAGAGATCCAGAGAGAATTCCAATAAATGATGAGAACTATTTAACAAGTCCTGCTGACGGATTGGTTTTACAAGTTTTAGATACAAACGGACCAAAAGAATTGGGACTTGAAAATAAAAAATTTAAAAAAGTAAGTATATTTATGAATGTATTTGACTGTCATGTGAATAGATCTCCATGTTCAGGAAAAATTGAAGAAATTTTATATAAACCAGGAAAATTTATTAATGCATCTCTTGATAAAGCAAGCGAGGATAACGAAAGAAATTATTATAAAATTAAAAATTCTCACGGAGAAGATATAATTGTAGTTCAAATAGCAGGACTGGTTGCACGGAGAATAGTAACTGATACCTCTGTTGAAGAAAATGTTGATCAAGGATCTAGAATAGGGATGATTAGATTCGGAAGTAGAGCAGATTTATATTTTGAAAACTATGAACCATTAGTAAAAGTTAATCAAAGAGCAGTTGCTGGAGAAACATTGATAGCCAAAAGATAAATGGAAAATCCAAAAAAGAATATAAGATTAGTTTCAAATAAAAATTCAAGAGTTATTTTGCCAAATATTATGACACTAGTTGGAGTGTGTATTGGCTTAACTTCAATTAAATTTGCATTTGATGGAAAATTTGAATTATCCGTTATTGCAGTTTTAATTGCCGCAATCATTGATGGTTTAGATGGAAGAATTGCAAGATTAATTAAAGCCACATCAAAAGTTGGAAAAGAATTAGACTCATTAACGGATGTAATTAGTTTTGGAGTAGCACCAGCATTCATAATGTATTTCTGGGCGCTAGATAATATCGGCAGATTTGGTTGGTTAATATCTTTAATATATGTGGTTTGTGTTGCCTTAAGACTTGCAAGATTTAATGTTTCAACAGGAGGTGAACCTTCATGGAGAGATAATTTTTTTGAAGGTATTCCATCCCCAGCAGGAGGAGTATTAGTTTTAATGCCATTGATTTATAGTTTTAGTGAGGTTCAGTTTATAACTATTAATAAAAATATAATTGTTCCATCTTTATTCATTATTATTTCTGTACTTTTGATAAGTAAAATTCCCACATATTCTTTAAAAAGAATCGTAGTTCCAAGAAGTACTTCAATATTTCTTCTATTTGGAATAATTTTATATTTTGGTTTGTTGCTAATATATACCTTTAATACAATTATAATTTCAGGAATTATTTATTTACTAATGATTCCAGCAAGCTCAATCCATTACCTATTTTTGAAAAAACAAAATAAAGAAAAAGATGATAGCGTTGATCATCACGAAGATATTTTGTAATGAAAGAGAATGCAATTATTTCTCTAGCAGATTCTAATTACTATGAATTGCTAAATGAATTAATAGACTCTATTAAACAATTCAATCACAGTGAAAAGGTTGCTATTTGTATACTTGATGCAGGTTTAACAGAGGAGCAAACTGCTCTTCTAAAAAATAAAGTAGATGAGATCAAAAAAGCTGAATGGGATATTGAGGTTCCACAATCTAAAGTTAAAGGTAAAGAATGGCTAAAAAGTCAGGTATCAAGAGCATTTCTTCCAAAATATTTTCCTAACTATAAAAAATATCTGTGGATTGATTGTGATGCTTGGGTTCAAGATTGGAGTTCAATAGACTTATATTTTAAGGCTTGTGATAATGGCAAACTAGGCATTACCCAGACTATGACACCTGGATATAGAATATTAAGTAACGTTAATTGGTTGTTTGGAAAATTAGCTATTATAAAATCTCAAAATTTTAAGCATGCTATTAAATCTAAAATTGATATTAATAAAGCAAGAAAGTTAGCATTTGCTCCGCATATTAATATTGGTGTTTTCTCATTAGAAAAAGACTCTAATTGTTGGAATGTTTGGCAAAAAAATTTAAAAACTACTCTTAGTCATGGCCAAATATTTGGTTCAGAGCAACTAGCAATAAATATATGCGTATATATTGATAATGTAGATGTTGAATTTCTTCCTCATAATTGCAACTGGTTAGCTAGCAACTTACTTCCAAAGTTTGATGAAAAGAATAAAATTTTCGTGGAACCTTTTTTACCAAATCATAAAATTGGAATTATACATTTGGCTAGTGGTATTAAAGTAAATGATAAAGATATGAGAAATGAGAAAAATCTAGAGATAGAATTAAATACTTTGGATAATAATAAAATCTCAAAATCTTTAAGGTTCAAAACTAATTGAAAAAAAATAAAATCTCAAAAAATTGGATTAATAAGCAGAGAAGAGATATTTACGTTAGACAATCAAAAGTTGAAGGATATAGATCAAGAGCCGTTTACAAATTAAAAGAAATTAACGAAAAATTTAAATTTTTAAAAAATAATATATCAGTAATAGATCTTGGAGCTGCTCCTGGAAGTTGGTCTCAATATATATCAAGTAATTTAAAATGTTATAAGCATTTAGCAATAGATTTAAAAGAAATAGAAGAAATAAAGAATGTAAAAATTTTAAAAGGAGATTTTACAGATACTGAGCAACAAAATAAAATTAATAATTATTTTGGTGGAAAAATTGACCTAATTATTTCAGATATGGCAGTCAATACTACGGGAAATAAAAATCTAGACTCTATGGTAACTGGAGAATTAGTTTTAGAAGCTTTGGATTTCGCTACAAAAATGATGAAGCCAAATGGCTATTTTGTCTCAAAATTATTTATGGGAACTTCATTTAATGAGATAATTGCATTTTCAAAAAAAAATTTTGTAAAATTTAATGTGTATAAGCCTCCAGCAAGCAGAAAAGACTCTAAAGAAAGTTTTTTAATCTGCAAAAATTTAAGATAGATACTTTCATTTTTTTAAGAATCGTTTATATAAGGACATGGATCCTATCAAAGAAGCGCTCACTTTCGATGATGTAACTTTAGCACCAAATTATTCTGAAATTTTACCTTCAGAAGTAAAGACAGAAGTTAAATTATCAAAACACTTAAATATTTCTATACCTCTTCTAACTTCAGCAATGGATACTGTAACAGAGTCTAATATGGCTATTTCAATCGGTAAAAAGGGTGGAATAGGTGTTATACATAGAAATTTATCAATAAATGATCAGATAAAAGAAATAAGAAAAGTAAAAGCAAAAAAAATGTTAGTTGGTGCAGCTGTTGGTGCAAGTTTAAACGAACACATAAGAGCTCAAAAGATTTTAAAAGAAAATATTGATTTAATTGTTGTAGATACAGCTCATGGCCACACAAAAAAAGTAGCTGAAATAATAAAAAAAATTAAACAAATTAAACCAACTAGAACAGCTTTATGTGCAGGTAATATTGCTACAGCAGAAGCAGCTAAATTTCTGATTAAGCAAGGAGTAGATATTATAAAAGTTGGAATTGGACCAGGATCTATATGCACTACAAGATTAGTTGCGGGGATAGGAGTTCCACAGTTAAGTGCAATTTTAGATGTAAAAAAGGGGATGGGCAAAAGTAAAACAACATTAATAGCTGATGGAGGTATCAAATTTTCTGGGGATATTGCAAAAGCACTCGCAGCAGGAGCAGATGCGGTGATGATTGGATCATTATTTGCTGGAACAGATCAGGCTCCAGGTAGAATTATAAAAAGAGGTGGTAAATTATTTAAAAGTTTTAGGGGCATGGGATCTATTGGAGCAATGAATAAAGGATCAGCAGATAGATATTTTCAATCAAAACAAAAAGATACTTCAAAATATGTAGCAGAAGGTGTTGAAGGTTTTGTTAAATACAAAGGTACAGTTGAAAAAATAATCTACCAACTAGTAGGGGGTTTAAAATCATCAATGGGATACTTAGGTGCTAAAAGAATTAAAGATCTTAGAAAAAAACCAAAATTTGTCAAAATTACTAAAGCAGGTTTTTATGAAAGTATGGTACATAACATAGACGAAATAAAAAGATGATAAAAAAAATTACTTTAGCAATAATTTTACTTTTTACTTTAATTTTTAATGTTAACGCGGAGAAAGTTAATTTTTTTGATGAAGCGAAAAATCTTTATGAAAATGAAAAATATGAAGATTCAAAATTTTTATTTCAAAGAAATATTGTATACAATCCCAAAGACTCAAAGTCATATCTATATTTAGCAAAAATATTTAAAAATGAAGAAAACAAAACAGAACTGGAAAAAAATATAAATACAGTCTTACTACTCGAGCCAAACAATGAAGAGGCAATGTATCTATTAATTGATATTGAGTTAGAAAGATCTAATTTTTCTAAAGCAGAGGAACTTAGAGAAGATTTTAAGAAAATATGCTCGAACCTTTGTGATAAAATCGTATCTATTAACAAACGCCTAAAAGAGTTTGAAAAAAAAGATGCGTCTTGAAAATAATCTAGATAAAATTTTAATAATCGATTTTGGGTCTCAGTTTACACAATTAATTGCAAGAAAAATAAGAGAATTAAATGTTTTTTGTGAAATTATAAGTCACAACAAACTTAAAAACTACAAAAAAGAAAAAAATGTGAAAGGCATCGTTTTATCAGGCGGTCCCTTAAATGTTTACCAAAATAAAAAAGTTAAATTCAATAAAAGTATATTAAGTTCAAATATTCCAATTCTAGGCATTTGTTTTGGCCACCAGATAATCTCTAAAGAATTAGGAGGTAAAGTAAAACGAGCAAAATCAAGAGAATTTGGGTTAGCAAAAGTTACAAAATTAAAAAAAAGCGCTTTAACTGAAAATTTCTTTTCAAAAAAATCTACCAATGTATGGATGAGTCATGGAGATGAGGTAATTAAATTACCTAAAGGTTTTAAAGTTATAGCAAAATCCTCAAATTCGAAATTATGCATGATAGAAAATGTAAAAAAAAAAATATATGGCATACAGTTTCATCCAGAAGTTTCTCATACAGTTAAAGGCAAAATAATATTAAAAAACTTTGTAATTAAAATTTGTAAAATTAAAAAAAATTGGACATCAAAAAATCAAAAATCCAAACTTATGCAGCAAATTAAAGAACAAGTTGGAAATTCTAAAGTAATTTGTGCATTATCTGGTGGAGTAGATAGTAGTGTAGTAGCAAAATTAATTAGTAATGCGATTGGAAAAAACTTAACTTGTATATTCGTTAATACTGGTCTGCTCAGAAAAAATGAAGAAAAACAAGTAGTAAATACTTTTAGAAAAAAATTTAAATTGAATTTAATTTATGTAAATGCTGAACAATTATTCATAAGTAAATTAAAAAATGTAATAGACCCAGAAAAAAAAAGAAAAATTATTGGAAATTTATTTATCAAACTTTTTGAAAAATACGCAAAAAAAATAAAAAATGTAAAATTTTTAGCTCAAGGAACTCTATACCCTGATCTAATTGAAAGTAAGTCTGTTACAGGAAGTCAAACGTCAAAAATTAAGTCTCATCATAATGTAGGTGGTCTGCCGAAAAGGATGAAATTAAAACTGGTTGAGCCATTGAAGTATTTATTTAAAGATGAAGTTAGAATGTTAGGTCTAGAATTAAATTTAAGTAAAGAAATTATTTCTAGACATCCTTTTCCTGGTCCTGGTTTAGCAATTAGAATGCCAGGCATAATTACAAAAGAAAAAATAAAAATTTTAAAAGAAGCAGATAATTATTTTGTAAATGCATTAAGAGAACACAATCTATATCATAAGATATGGCAGGCTTATGCTGCATTACTACCTGTTAAAACAGTTGGTGTAATGGGAGACAATAGAACATATGAATATTTATGTTTACTCAGAGCAATAACATCTGAAGATGGAATGACAGCAGATTATTTTCAATTTAATAAATCATTTATGCAAATGGTATCGAATAAAATAGTTAATAATATTCGAGGTATAAATAGAGTAGTTTATGATGTGACTTCTAAACCACCAAGTACTATTGAACTAGAATAGAAATAAATTATAATTTTATTATGAAATACTTACACACAATGATCAGAATTTCCAATATTCAGGAGTCGTTAAAATTTTTTTGTGATGGACTGGGTTTAAAAGAGACAAAAAGAATGGAAAATGAAAAAGGCAGATATACATTAATTTTTTTAGCTGCACCAAACGACAATAATGCAGAAATTGAACTAACTTATAATTGGGACGGTGACAATTTAGGAGGGGGATCTAGAAATTTTGGTCACATAGCTTATAGAGTTAAAAATATATACGAAATATGTCAAAGACTGATGGATATGGGTTATACAATTAATAGACCACCTAGAGATGGTCATATGGCATTTGTGAAATCACCAGATAAAATATCAATTGAAATACTTCAGGAAGGCAATCTTCCCCCTAAAGAGCCTTGGTCATCGATGGAAAATACCGGAACTTGGTAATATTAGAAATACTTTATATATTTTTCGTTAATATTTAAAATTTCTAAATCGACTAGCCCGCCTATTACTAATTGAATAGCAACCAATAATATAAAGCCCAAACCTATATAAGCTATCCATAAATGTTTTTGTATATAATTTGCTAAATAAGTAGCTAAGGCTCCAGTAAGAACTACTGATAATACTAAGCCAAAAATCATAAAACCAAAATTACCTTTGGCCGCACCCACAACGCCAATAACGTTATCAAAACTAATCGTAATATCTGCAAATAACACTTTGTAAATACTTTTGATAAATGAAGGTTCCATAGATTTCTTTTTAGGAGACTTAATTTTTTGAATTTCAAATAAATCTTTTCTTAAGTCATTAACAATCCAAATTAAAAGTAATCCACCAAGAATTTTAATGAAGTAAAACTTAAATAAATATGTTGCAAATATTGCAAATATAACTTTGAAAACTAACGCTCCAACCACTCCCCAGAATATTATTTTTTTTCTATTTTTTGGGACAAAATTAGCTGCTATTAATCCTATTATTATTGCATTATCTGCCGCAAGAATAATATCTATAAATATAATTTGCAGTAAAATGAGTGATTGTTCGATCAAGATGTTATTATAATAGTAATTATTTATTATTTTTCAATAAAACATCAAAAATTTTTATTGATTTAAGTTTTAATACATAATGAGATATGTTTTTTAGAAATATGGAGGATTTATGAAACTTTTCAAAATTTTGCTCTCTGTTTTATTTTCTGTTCTTTTAACTGCTAATGCTTTTGCTGCAGAAAAATGGGATATGGCACTAGCATATGGTGCAAGCAACTTCCATTCTGCTAATGCAGCTGAATTTGCTAAAAATGTTTCAGAAAAAAGTGGGGGAAAATTAACAATAGTAACACACCCAGGTGGATCTCTATTTAAAGGTGGAGAGATATTTAGGGCTGTTAGAACTGGACAAGCTCAAATTGGTGAGAGATTTATGTCGGCTCTAGGTAAAGAGGATCCATTATTAGAGATTGATTCACAACCATTTCTTGCGACATCTTATGATGATGCTATGAAATTGTATCAAGCATCTAAGCCTGCAATAATTAAAGGGTTAGATCAAAAAGGTCTTGTATTTTTATATGCTGTTCCATGGCCTGCGCAAGGTCTTTATAGTAAAAAAGAGATTAACAGTGTTGCTGATTTAAAAGGTTTAAAATTTAGAGCATATAATTCTGCAACTATTAGAATGGCTGAGTTGACAGGTATGGCTCCTACAAAAATTGAAGCAGCTGAAATAAGTCAAGCATTCTCAACCGGTGCGGTTGAAAGTATGATTACTTCACCAACTACTGGTAAGAACAGTAAAATTTGGGAAAATGGAGTAAAGTATTTTTATGATATTGCAGCTTGGTTTCCAAAAAATATGATTGTAGCTCACAGAGGTTCTTGGAATAATTTAGATAAAGCTACACAAAAAATGATAATGGAAGAGGCGGCAATTGCTGAGAAAAAAGGTTGGGCACTTTCAAAAAAAGGAAATGTTGCTGATAAAAAAGCTCTAGCTGATGCTGGAATGAAAGTAGGCAAAGTAAATGCAGCCCTTGAAAGTCATTTCAAAAAAGTTGGTGCTACAATGGCAGAAGAATGGAAGAAAAAAGCTGGCGATAGAGGTGTTAGTGTTCTTGCTGCTTATAATTAAATCATTATAATTAAAAAGGCCGTGTTAAACGGCCTTTTTATATGTTTACTAAAGTCAATAAATTTCTAAATAATCTTTATAGTTACTCAGGCTATATCGCTGCATTCTTTCTTATCTTGGTTGCAGTTTTTATTTTAATTGGAATTTCATCAAGAATATTTGGTTTTTATATAAGAGGCCTAGCTGAATATTCTGGATATTGTATGGCTGCCTCATCTTTTTTTGCTTTATCTTATACTTTCGTAGAAGGTGGTCACATTAGAATTACTTTATTTTTAGAAAAAGCTACTGGGATTAAAAAGAGATTTTTGGAATTATGGAGTTTGATAGTTGCAACTATATTTTCTGGTTATCTAGCATTCTATTTTTTGAAAATGCTAAAAATATCTTATGAATTTCAAGAGAGAAGTGAAGGAGCTGACGAAATTTTAATTTGGATACCACAATCAAGTGTTGCTTTAGGATCACTAATATTTTTCATATGTGTATCTCATCAATTAGTTTTGAAAATACAAACAAAAAAAAATGACTGAAATTTTACTTACTATATTTTTCATAAGTGTTCTCTTGATATTTTTAGGCTCAGGAATTTGGGTTGCTATAAGCATGGTTGGCGTTTCATCTATAGGAATGATCCTGTTCACCACAAGGCCAGTTGGTGATGCGATGGCAACAACAATTTGGGGAGCCTCATCCTCATGGACTTTAACTGCACTTCCTTTATTTGTTTGGATGGGAGAAATTTTATTTCGTACGAAGTTATCTGAAAATTTATTTGAAGGATTATCCCCATGGATGCAGAAACTACCCGGTGGCTTAGTGCATGTTAACGTAGTTGGATGTGCTTTATTTGCAGCTATTTCTGGATCTTCTGCAGCAACTGTTGCTACAGTAGGAAAAATGTCAATTCCAGAACTAAGAAAAAGAAAATATCCAGAGAGTATTCTACTTGGAAGTTTAGCTGGTTCAGGAACGCTGGGTCTTCTAATTCCACCTTCAATTATTTTAATTATTTATGGTGTGACTGTCCAAGAATCAATAGCAAAACTATTTATTGCAGGAATTGTCCCAGGAATAATGATTGCGTTGATCTTTATGACATATGTAATGATTTGGTCGTTAATAAATAAAAAATCCATGCCTACTTTTAAACAAGACTTCTCACTTATGGAAAAGGTAAGGAAATCAGGAAAACTGATACCTGTAATATTATTAATAGTTTCAGTTATTGGCTCAATTTATACTGGTATAGCAACCGCAACCGAAGCAGCTTCTTTGGGCGTAGTAGGTGCATTAATTTTATCATACTTTCAAAAGAGTTTGTCTTTAAAAACATTTAAAGAGTCACTCTTGGGAGCTACTAAAACTTCTTGCATGATAGCTTTTATATTAGCTGGAGCCACTTTTTTATCTTTGGCAATGGGCTTTACAGGATTGCCAAGAAATCTTGCTCTATGGATTGAAGGAATGGAACTTTCTCCATATATTTTAATTTTCGTTTTAATGATCTTTTATATAATTCTTGGAATGTTTCTTGATGGTATTTCTGCTGTGGTTTTAACAATGGCTATAATTGAACCAATGATTAGACAAGCAGGTTTTGATATGATTTGGTTTGGTGTCTTTCTAGTTATTGTTGTCGAAATGGCTCAGATCACTCCACCAGTTGGCTTTAATCTTTTTGTTCTTCAGGGTATGGCTAATAAGGATATGGGGTATATAGCAAGAAGTGCGTTTCCACTCTTCTTGCTAATGATATTTGCCGTTATCTTAGTTGTATTATTTCCAGAAATTGCTCTTTGGATGCCTGATCAAATGATAAAAAATATAAACTAGTATTTTGATTTTTTAGACCCGTCAATAACACCTTTCAGCTGATTGTATTCTTTACAATTACATTTCTCAAGAATACTCAATCTTTCTTTTGCTAAGTCCATTCTATTTGTTGCAACATATAACTCACCAAGATATTCGTTAATTCCTATATGGTTTGGTTCAATTGCTAGACCTTGAAGATAATATCTTTCTCCATTTTCAAAATCACCAACTTTTCTAGTAGCAAATCCAAGATAGTTTAAGGTATCTGCTTTATTAGGTTTCTTTTTATTAGATTTTAACAAAAACTTTATAGCTCGCTCGTATCTTTTAATTGCTTTTTCGGTCTTCCCTTTTTTTTCTAATTTTTTTGCAATTTTTATCTGCTCCACAGCTTTATCATATAAAGTTTTTTTTGATCCTGAATCACTTGAACCAGCAGCAAAAGATGTTCCTGCTAAAAAAATTAAAAAGAACATTGAAAAAAATATTTTTTTTATCATTATTTAAATTTCCTTAAGTTAGTTAGTGTTTTTAGCTCTAAGCCATTATCTATTAAATTATTTTTTATAGATATAGCTGTAGATAGTGAACTTTCATTATCCCCATGTATGCACACAGAGTCTATTTCACAAGGTATTTGCTTTCCGCTGTGACAATTAATGGCCTGGTTCTGAACCATGCTTAAAACGTGACTTTTTGCTTTATCTGGATCTGTAATAAGTGCATGTGGCTCTTTTCTAGACACTAAATTTCCATTATCTTCATAATTTCTATCGGCAAAAATTTCACATGCTATCCTCATATCAAATTTCTTTGCAGCCTCTTCCATTTTTGAACCTGTCGGTACCAAATAGATTAAATCTTTATTAAAATTGCAGATTGATTTTGCAATGATAGTTGCAAGCTCAATATCCTCGCAAGCCATATTATTTAATGCACCATGTGGTTTAATATGTGTAACGATTTCACCATGTTTTTCAGCTATATTTTGTAAAATTTCATACTGATCAATTAACAATTTATTTATTTCATCTGACGATAAATTTAGTCTTTTACGTCCAAAGTTTTCTGGATCATTAAATGATGGATGCGCACCTATGCTCACACCGTTTTTCTTACAAATTTTTACAACTTGGTTCATGCTATCTTCATCACCAGCATGATAACCACAAGCAACATTAGCTGAATTGACAATTTCCAGTAATTTTGGATCATTTTCATCTGAATGATGCTTTGATTTTTCACCCAAATCACAATTGATATTAATTTCCATACTAATAAATCATAAGTATAACATGGTATGATAAAAAATATATTAAATCTTGGTGACGCAGCTTTGTATTGCGATTTTGGAAGTGATGTAAATCAAGAAATTAATTCAAATGTTATCAAATATTTTTACCATATAAAAAAATTAAATTTAAAAGGTATTACAAACTTAACTCCATCTTATAATAAATTAATAATTTCATATGATTTAAATATACATTCTTTTTTATCTTTAAAAAAAAAAATTGAAAATATAGAGATTAAAGAAAACAATAAATTAGAAAAAAACTTAATCGAAATTCCTGTGTGTTGTGATAATAATTTTGCATTAGATATTAAAAGAGTTGAAAATAAATTAAAATTAAAATCAGAAATAATCCTAGAAAAATTTTTTAGCAAAAATTATTTTTGTTATATGACAGGATTTGTGGCTGGCATGCCTTTTCTCGGTGATCTTGAAAAGGATATGAGATTAAAAAGATTAGAAACACCAAGAGTTAAAGTTCCAAAAGGTTCAGTTGGAATAACGGAACAATTTTGCAACATATATACTTTTGAAACACCTGGGGGATGGAATATTTTGGGAAATACACCACAAAATATTTTCGACACATCTAATCAATCAAACCCTAATCTTGTTAATCCAGGAGATACAATAAAATTTTATAGAATAACTTTAGATCAATATAATGAAATCAAAAGATAGAAACTACTTTAAAATTTTAAGAGCTGGTATCAACACCACATATCAAGACTTAGGAAGAAATAATTTATACCATATTGGTATTCCTTTTAGTGGAGCGATGGATAAAAGAAATTTTCAATTGTTAAACTCACTTCTACAAAATGATTACAATTCATCGGTAATAGAATTTGCTTATCAAGGCCCGCATTTAAAGTATTTCGGAAAAGATATTTTTTTTTGTATTTCTGGAAATGTATCATTTAAAATTATAACAAAAGAAGGTGTTATTGATGGCAATTCCTACCAATGTTATTTGTTAAAAAATGGTGATGAAGTCGATATTCATTCAACCAACAAGTCTGTTTATGGATATTTTTCGATTAATGGAACCTTTGGTGTTGATTATTATTGGGGAAGCTGTTCAATAAATACACAAGCTCAAATTGGACCAAATAACGGTAATAAATTTTCTAAAGATTTAGAAATTGAAATAATTGATATTAATAATTCTTTTAACAAAAGAAAACTTGATTACTTAGGTAGCACTATTGAAAATATAAGGGTCATTAAAGGCACAAACTATGATTATTTTTCTGAGTCTTCACAAAATAAATTCTTTAAAGAAAGTTTTAAAATTACAAAACTTTCAGACAGGATGGGTATGAGATTAGAAGGTCCAAAAATTGAAAATATCGTTGATCCTAATATAAAATCTGAAGGTTTGGTAAAAGGTGTAATTCAAATAACATCTGCTGGAGATCCAATAATTATGTTATCAGATCATGGGACTATTGGTGGATATCCGAAGATTGCAACCGTCATATCTGCTGACTATGATCGACTGGTACAATTAACACCAGGATCTAATATTAAATTTAAAGATGTAAGTTTAGAGGATGCTGAAACATTATATAAACTTTATCAGATGGAGACTAATAATATTATTTCTCAAATTAAATGAATTTAATTACAAAATTACCAGGACCGCTTTTGATTTTTTTTGGTGCTTTCAGTTTAAGTTTTGGAGGGTTGATAGTCAAATCTTTCGAAGGCTCCACTCTATGGCAGATTCTATTTTGGAGATCAGTTTTTTTTATAATTGTAGTTCTGATCTTTCTAATTATTAGTTATAAGCAAAATTTTATTTCGGCATTTTATAAATCTGGAATCCCTGGTCTTATTGGAGGCATTATACTTGCCTGTGGCTTTAGTGGTTATGTTTTTGCGATGTATAATACTACTGTAGCAAATACTAATTTTATAATTCAAACCCAAACATTATTTTTAGCAATCTTTGGATATATATTTTTAAAAGAAAAAATAAACTTAATAACATTAACTTCTATAGTTTTAGCAATTTCAGGAATAATTTTGATGGTTGGAAGCTCATTAACAATTGGACAAATGAGTGGAAATATTGCTGCTTTTATTATGCCAATATCATTCGCAACATTAATTTTAATAGTTAGAAAATTTCCAAGTGTAGATATGGTTCCATTACAATTTATTGCAGGTGTTATTGCTTTGATCATTGGATATTTTATGTCTAAAACGATCTTTATATCTTTAAATGACATTTTTTTGGGATTTTTAGCTGGTTTTTTCCAACTTGGTTTTGGTTTTATTTTTATTACAATCGGTGCAAGATCTACACCTTCAGCCTTAGTTGGAATCATAATGTTATCAGAGGCAGTTTTAGGACCTTTTTGGGCCTGGATGTTTATAAATGAAAATCCTCCAACCAGCGTTTTAATTGGTGGTTTAATAGTGATATTTGCAGTTTTAATACAATTTCTTTCACTTATGAAAAAAAAAAGTGCAACAAATTAGAGCTATAAATTTATATTAGTTATGTTATAAGAATTTACACGGGAGAGACTACTTTTGTAGCGCCGAAGGAGCAACCACCCCGGAAACTCTCAGGCAAATGGACCGTACATATTAACTCTGGAAAGAGAATAATTCTCGCCGAAGGAGCAAATCTCTCAGGCAAAAAGACAGAGGGGGCATATAGAGTTAATATGAATATAAAAAAAACATCGTTAAATAATCTCCACATTAAGTACGGCGCAAAGCTTGTAGAGTTTGCTGGATATCAAATGCCCATCCAATATAAAGATGGAATTATACAAGAGCATAAATACACACGTTCACACTCTGGTATTTTTGATGTTTCTCATATGGGTCAATTATTTATATCGGGTGGTGATGATCTTACAAATGATCTTGAAAAGATTTTTCCTGCGGATTTGAAAAAATTGAAAACTAATCAAAGTAAGTATTCATTTTTAATGAATAACAAAGGAGGAATTCAGGACGATCTGATAATTACCAAAACATCTGATGGATTTTTAATTATCTTGAATGCTGCATGCAAGTATAATGATTATGAAGTAATAAAATCTAAACTTGATAATCAATATAAATTAAATCTTGTCGAGTCATTGTCATTAATTGCATTGCAGGGCCCCGAAGCAAAAAATGTTTTAAATAAAGTTATACCTGGTTGTGACAGTCTAAAATTTATGAACGGAAACAACCATGTCTATAAAAATGAAAAAGTATACATAACTAGATCAGGATATACTGGTGAGGATGGATTTGAAATTTCTATAAAAAATAGTGATGCTGAAACTTTTGTAGAAAGTTTGATAGAAAATGGATCTAAATTGATTGGTTTAGGAGCAAGAGATACATTAAGAATGGAAGCTGGACTCTGCTTGTATGGAAATGATTTAGACAACGATACAAGTCCTATCGAAGCTAATCTTAAATGGGCAATACCTAAGAGCAGAATTGAGACTGAATTTGTTGGATCAGAAGTTTTAAAAAACCAATTTCAAAGCGGAGTAAAAAAATTGAGAGTTGGCATAAAACCAGACAGCAAAGTAATTGCAAGAGGAAATACCAAAATTTACAATGATAAAAATCAAGAAATTGGGAAAGTAACAAGTGGCACATTTGGACCAAGCGTTGAACATCCAATAGCAATGGGATATGTCGATAATAGTTATTCAACTGTAAATACAAAAATATTTCTTGAAGTTAGAGGAAAAAAAATTCCCGCAAATATTTGTAACTTACCGTTTTATAAAAAAAATTACGTAAAAGGGGAAATTAATGTCTGAAGTTAAATATTCAAAAGAACATGAGTGGATTAAACTAGATGGAGAAGAAGCTACAATTGGAATAACCAAGCATGCAACAGAAATGCTTGGGGATATAGTATTTGCTGAACTCCCAGAGAAAGGTTCAAATGTCGATAAAGATGGAACTGCTGGAGTGGTTGAGTCAACGAAAGCTGCTAGTGATGTTTACACTCCTGTTAGTGGAGAAGTTATAGATACAAATCAAATGATAGTTGATGATCCATCAAAAATAAATGAAGACCCAGAAGAGTCTGCATGGTTTTTTAAACTTAAAATAAAAGATAAATCTGAAATGGATAGTCTTATGAGTAAAGAAGAATATGAAAAATTTGCAAAGGAGACATCAGCATAATGTTACCAAATTCAGAAAAAGATTTTATAAAAAGACACATTGGACCTTCTAAAGAAGACCAATCAAAAATGTTAAAAGAATTAAATTATCAATCAATAGATGATTTAATGAATAACACTGTTCCAGAAAAAATAATGTTTAAAGGTGAGCTTAATATCGGAGAATCTAATTCGGAATATGAGGCGTTAAGAAAATTAAGAGCAATTTCAAAAAAAAATCATGTTTACTCAAATTTTATTGGAATGGGTTATTATGGAACTTATACGCCATATGTAATTTTAAGAAATATTTTAGAAAATCCAGGTTGGTATACATCATATACACCTTATCAGCCTGAAGTAGCTCAAGGAAGACTTGAGATGTTATTAAACTTTCAACAAATGATTGTTGATTTTACTGGAATGGATATCGCTAATGCTTCTTTATTGGATGAAGGTACAGCAGCAGCAGAAGCCATGGGTCTTAGTCATAGATTAAATAAAAAAGATAGTAATTTAGTTTTTGTGTCTGAGGATTGCCATCCTCAAACAATAAATGTAATTCAAACTAGAGCCGAACCAATGGGTTTAAAAGTTTTAGTTGGAAAAGAAGATGAAGTTTTAGATCAATTAAAAGAGGATTTAGTTTGTGGAATTTTACAATATCCTGGAACTTTAGGAGATATTAAAGATCCTAGTGAAGCAATTAGCAAAATTCATAAAAAAAACGGTAAGGCTGTATTAGCTTGTGATTTATTAGCATTAGCAAAATTAAAAACACCAAGAGAACTTGGTGCTGATATAGCTGTTGGGAGCTCTCAGCGATTTGGAATACCAATGGGGTATGGAGGTCCACATGCAGCATTTTTTGCAACTAAAGACGAGTATAAAAGATCGATGCCTGGTAGAATTGTTGGTGTGTCGGTTGATAGACATGGTAACAAGGCATATAGATTATCTTTACAGACTAGAGAGCAACACATCAGAAGAGATAAGGCGACAAGCAATATTTGTACTGCACAAGCTTTATTAGCAATTGTTTCAGCAGCATATGCTATTTATCATGGCCCAGATGGAATTAAAAATATTTCTGAAAGAGTTTCTCAATTAGCAAAAAGTTTTGCTGATAAAATAAAACAGTCAGGTTATGAAATTTATTCTGATTATTTTTTTGATACTGTTACAATTATTACCAAAGAAAAGACTGATCAAATTTATAAAAATGCTCTAAATCAGAAAGTTAATATACGAAAAGTAAATTCTGAAATGCTTGCTGTCTCTTTTGATGAAAGAAAAAACGTTTATAGAGTAAATCAATTATTAAAAATTTTTAATGCTGCAGAATCAATAAAAAAAGAGGATCCTTCAGTTAAATTACCTAATTTACCAAAAAATTTATTAAGAACTTCAAAATATTTAGAGCATCCAATTTTTAACTTATATCATTCAGAAACTGAAATGCTTAGATATCTTAAAAAGCTAGAGGATAAGGATATAGCATTAAATAGAACTATGATAGCACTTGGTTCGTGCACAATGAAGTTAAATGCTGCCGCTGAAATGATCCCGATTTCTTGGAAAGAATTTGCAGAACCTCATCCTTTTGTTCCAGTTGAACAAATGGAAGGTTTTAGAGATTTGTTTACTGATTTAAAAAATTGGTTAAGATCTATAACAGGTTTTTCTGGTGTTTCTCTACAACCTAATGCAGGCGCTCAAGGAGAATATGCAGGTCTAATGGTTATAAGAAAGTACCACTTAGATAGAGATGATGCCCATCGTAATATATGTTTAATCCCAAGTTCGGCACATGGTACAAATCCAGCAAGCGCACAAATGGTTGGAATGAAAGTCGTTGTTGTTAATTGTGATAAAGAGGGAAATGTAGATTTCGATGATTTAAAGAAAAAAGTAGAGCAACATTCAGAAAATCTTGCAGCTTTAATGGTAACTTACCCATCTACCCATGGAGTATTTGAGGAAAAAATAACTGATATTTGTGAGTTAGTTCATAAACATGGTGGACAGGTATATATGGATGGAGCAAATTTAAATGCCCTTGTTGGAGTTGCAAAGCCTGGAAATTTTGGTCCAGATGTTTGTCATATTAATCTGCATAAAACATTTTGTATTCCTCACGGTGGTGGTGGACCTGGAATGGGACCTATAGCTTGTAAAAAACATTTACAAGTTTATCTGCCTAATCATCCAGTAATAAAAGATTGCGGACCAACAAGTGGAATTGGAGCAGTATCAGCAGCTCCTTGGGGTAGTTCAAGTATTCTATCAATCTCTTGGATGTATATTAAAATGATGGGATCAGAAGGATTAAAGCTTGCTACTCAAGTCGCAATTTTAAACGCAAATTATATTGCTCATAGACTTAAAGATCACTTTCCTATTTTGTACAAAGGTGCAAATGGCAATGTTGCACACGAGTGCATAATTGATATTAGAAATATTAAATCTGAAACAGGGGTAACTGAAGAAGATATTGCAAAAAGAATGATAGATTTTGGATTTCACGCACCAACTATGTCATGGCCTGTAGCTGGCACTATGATGATAGAGCCAACTGAAAGCGAAGGTTTATCAGAAATAGACAGATTTTGTGACACTTTAATTAAGATTAAACAAGAAATTGAAAAAATTAAATCAGGTGAATTTGATAAAATTGATAATCCAATTAAAAACGCTCCTCACACAGACACTGAATTATCATCAGATGTATGGGAACATAAATATTCAAGACAAGAAGCAGCATATCCTGCAAGTTTTTTAAAACAAAACAAATTTTGGCCTCCAGTTGCTCGGGTAGACAATGTTTATGGAGATAAAAATATATTCTGCACATGTCCAAGTATGGATGAATTTAAAGAAGACGCAGCATAGCCTTAATGCGAATTGCAGTAATCGGATCAGGAATCTCTGGTTTATCAGCAGCACAAAAGCTTTCCAAAAAACATCATGTTGATTTATTCGAAAGCGAAGATCATTTTGGTGGTCATTCATATACTTTAGATACTTTAATTAATGGTAAAAAAGTTCCTGTAGATATTGGCTTTATTGTTTTTAATCATGAAACTTATCCAAATCTCATAAATTTTTTTAACGAATTAAAAATTGAAATTGAAAAAAGCGATATGTCATTTTCTGTTTCTGTAAAAAATACAAATTATGAATATTGCGGTAGAGGTTTAAACGGAATTTTTGCAAATAAAGCTAATCTTTTTAATTTAAAATTTTTAAAAATGTTTTTTGATATTATAAATTTCTACAAAAAGTGTGATCAAATTAAAAGTTTAAATGAAGAGATTACTCTTGGTGAATTTCTTGAAAAAAATAAATGGTCAAAAAATTTTATTAATTTTCATCTAATCCCAATGGTTTCTGCTATCTGGTCTATGCCCCCAGTAGAAGCAAATCAAATGCCAATTAAATTTTTTTTAAAATTTTTTCAAAATCATGGACTTTTTAAATTAAAAAATAGACCACAATGGTACACAGTCACCAACAGAAGCAGAACTTATGTAGAGAAAGTATTAACTCAAATAAGTGGAGAATATTTTAAAAATTATAAGATTAGTTCGATAAAAAGAAATAAAATTGGTGTTCAAGTATATTACGGAGCTAGTAACGAATTTTTTGACTATGATAAAGTTGTCATCGCTACTCATGCAGATGATGCATTGAAAATTTTGAATGAGCCGACTGAGGAAGAAAAAAAAATACTTTCAAATTTTAAATATAAATCCAATCTAGCAGTAATACATACTGACGATGTATGTATGCCAAACAATAAAAAAGTTTGGTCTTCATGGAATTCCTCAGTTGATAAATCAGATATTAGTAAGACATCATTAACTTATTGGTTGAACTTATTACAAAATCTGAAGACAGAAAAAAATATTTTCTTAACCTTAAATCCTTTTTTTGAAATAGATCAAAAAAAAATCCTACAAAAAGTTACTTTTACCCACCCTTACTTTGATCAAGATGCTTTAAATAATCAAAAATTATTAAAAGAAATACAAAATAAAAGAAATGTATTGTTTTGTGGTAGTTATTTTGGTTACGGTTTTCATGAAGATGGAATAAAATCATCCATTAATATGATTGAAAACCTAAATGATTAAAAATTCCAATATTTACGAAGGTAAAGTAATTCATAAAAGATTTAAGCCAAAATATCACTTTTTTAAATACAACGTTTTCTCACTTTTTTTAGATCTTGATGAAATTAATTTGATACAAAAAAAAATTAAAATTTTTTCTAACAATAATTTTAATATTTTAAGTTTTTATGACAAAGATCACGGACCTAGAGATGGTAGTGATTTAAAAGACTGGGTAATAGAAAATTTAAAATCAAACAACATTCAATTTGAAAACATAAAGGTAAAATTGCTTTGTTATCCTAGAATATTTGGTTACGTATTTAATCCATTAAGTATTTTTTTCGTTTATGATAATCATTCAAAAATTATAGCTATATTGTATGAAGTTAAAAATACATTTGGTGAGCAACATACTTATATATTTAAAGTCAACGACGAAAAAATAATTACAAATAGCTGCGAGAAGAAGTTTTTCGTTTCACCATTTATTGAAATGAAAAGTAAATACAATTTTAGAATCCTCAAACCTGAAAAAATGTTATCCGTAATAATTGATCAAAGTGATAAGGAAGGAAAATTGTTATATGCTTCACAAGATGGGGTTGCAAAAGAAATTAACAATAAAAATATGCTTATATCTTATATTTCTCACCCTTTAATGACCTTTAAAGTTATTGCCGCAATTCATTTTGAAGCATTAAAATTATGGTTAAAGGGAGTTAAGTTAGTTAAAAAAAACATAAAAATAAAAAATAATATTACGTTTGAAAAAAAATGAATTTTAATCTTTTGTCAGATAAAATCGTATTTAATTTTTTAAAACTAATAAAGCATGGATTTCTTGAAATTCAAAATCATGACAGCAAAATATATAAGTTTGGTAATGAGAGTGAACAATTAAGAGCAAAGATTAAAATTAACAAACCTGGTTTAACACTTCAAATAATAAAATCGGGAAGTGTAGGACTTGCAGAAGCATACATGCGAAATGAATTTGAAACAGATAATCTGACTAATCTAATAGAAATAACAGCTAAAAATATAAAAATTGTCTATAAATTTTCAGGTATTTTTGATTTATCAATGATTAATAAATTAAAGAGTATTTTCATAAAAAATAATAAGAGTAGAAGTAAGAAAAATATTTCAAAACATTATGATTTAGGAAATGATTTCTTTTCATTATGGTTGGATCCTTCACTTACTTATTCAAGTGCAATTTTTGAAAAACAAAAAGACGATTTATTTTCTGCTCAACTAAATAAATATAAAAAGCTTACAGAATTAATAAAGCCAAACGTAGGAAATAAAATTTTAGAAATTGGCTGTGGTTGGGGTGGCTTCGCTGAATATGTGGGTAAAAATTACGATGTAAAATTAGATTGTATAACAATTTCTAAAGAGCAATTTGAATTTTCAAAAAAAAGAATATTTGAAAAAGGATTGAATGAAAAAGTGAATATTTTTTTGAAAGATTATAGAGATGTAAAAGACAAATATGACTCTATCGCATCTATAGAAATGATAGAAGCGGTTGGGCAAAATTATTTAGTCAATTATTTTAAAAGTATTAAAAAAAATCTATCTGAGAATGGAAGGGCCGCGATACAAGCGATAACAATCGATGATAGTTTATTTGACAGATATAAAACCAAAGAAGACTTTATACAAAAATACATATTTCCTGGAGGTTTTTTGCCATCAAAAAGAAAATTATATGATTTATCTAGTAGCAACGGTTTAGAAATTAAAAAATACGAGTCATATGGCTCTCACTATTCCAATACTTTAAAAATATGGAGAGATGAATTCCTAAAAAAATGGGAAGAGATTTCAAAACATGGATTTGATAATAAATTTAAACGTATGTGGCATTTTTATTTGTCATATTGTGAAGCTGGGTTTAAATCAAAGAATATAGATTTAATTCAATTTTCCATGCAAAATAAAATTTAATATGATTAACAAAAAATTTTTTAAAGTATTTTTATTGATAATTTTCACAGGATTAATTACAAGCTGTATAAATAATCAATCTATGAAACCAGAAGATTTTAAAGATCAAAAACCAAGACTAATAATTGAAGAATATTTAAGCGGAAACGTCAAAGCTTGGGGTATACTACAAAATAGATCAGGTAAAGTTACAAGACAATTTTCAGCAGACCTAGACGGTAAGTGGGATGGCAAACAACTTATATTAGACGAAAAATTTATTTGGAATGATGGTGAAATACAAAATAGGCAATGGGTAATAGATAAAATTGATGAACATAATTACGAGGGAACTGCAGGCGATGTAGTTGGTAAGGCTAGGGGGTATTCATATGGCCCAGCATTTAAATTTGAGTATGTTTTGTTAGTTCCTGTGAAAGGAAAAAATATCAAAATTACTTTTGATGATTGGATATTTATGCAAGACGAAAGAGTAGCTATCAACAGAGCTAAGATGACAAAATTTGGAATTAAAGTTGCAGAGTTGACTGTGATGTTTGTTAAAGATTAATTTTATTTTTTTTGTAATTTAGTTAATCTCCGTATTAAATAAAAATATAATCGATCAGGTATTATTTTTAAAAATTTAAGGATCAAAGTTAATTCTTTTGGGTAGTGTATTTCAAAATTAGAACCATTAATAAGCCCATCATAAATTTTGTCTGCCGAGAATTCTGGAGTTTTTAGAAAAGGCATCTTAAAATCATTCTTATCAGTCATTGGTGTTTTGATAAAACCTGGAGAAACTAAACAAACCCTCACTCCATATCTTCCAAAATCAAAATGTAAACTTTCAGCAAGATTACTTAAAGCAGCTTTGGATGGTCCATAGCCACTTGAGTTAGGTAAGCCTTTGTATCCTGCAATCGAAGATACAATGGTAATAATACCTTTTCCTCTTTCTCGAAAATGAGTTTCAACTGCTTTTATACAATTTAATGTTCCAAAAAAATTTACTTTAAATACATTTTCAATTTGCTCTACATCAATTTCTTTTTCTTTTTTTGGATCCCAAGTTCCCGTAGAAAAAAAACAAATTTCGATGTCACCAAGTTCCTTTTTTATATTTTCAAAAACAGACTTACACTTTTCCTTATCATTTATATCAAGTGGAAAAGATTTAATATTTTGATGCTTATCTTCGATTTCTTTTAATAAATTTTCTCTTCTTGCAGAAATAGCAACTGTCCATCCATTATTAGCAAATTTTAACGCAAGTGCTTTGCCAATTCCTGTACTTCCGCCGGTGATCCAAATTACTTTTTTATTCATATTTAACTGCTGTATAGTACTTAAATGCTAAAAAATAAAATTTTATCTTTTATTCTCTTTGCAATTACTACGTTTTCAGCTTCATTTATTGGAGGTTTGGTTACTATAAATTTTAAAGAACCTTGGTATTCAAATTTATCTAAACCTCAATACAATCCACCAGATTGGATATTTGGGCCAGTATGGACATTACTTTATTTATTTATGACAATAGCCATATGGAATGCGTGGCATAAAAACACGAAAAATTTAAATATTGTATTTTTATATTTCATTCATCTTTTTTTTAATACAACTTGGGGTGTTGTTTTCTTTGGTTTCCATAATATTTCTTTAGCAATTTTAAATCTTGTTGTGTTAATTATATTTATTGTTTTATTGGTATTTAAATATAAGAATATAAGTCAATTAAGCATGTATTTGATGATTCCATATTTGTTATGGTGTTGTTTTGCATTGCTTTTAAATATACACATTTTTTTGATAAATTAATATGGATGATGTTGTAATAGTAGGTGGTGGTATAATTGGAGCTGCAACTGCATACTTTATGTCCAAAGAAGGCAGAAAAGTAAAAGTCATTGAAAGGGATCCAACTTATAAAACTGCGTCATTCCCATTATCACTTGGTGGATTTAGACGACAGTTTTTTCAAAAAGAAAATATTCTTTTAGGAAAATTTGCAAGGGAATTTATATTTCAAATACCAGAATTATTAAAAACTGAAAAAAATCCAAATCCAACAGCTAGCATGGTGCCTAATGGATACCTTCTAATGTTTGGACCAGATCATGCAGAAGAGCAATACCGAGCTTTAGAAAATCATAAAGAATGTGAAGCGGGTACAAAAAATATTAAAGGTTCTGAATTGAAAAAATATTTTCCTTACATTAATGAGGAAGGAATTGAAACTGCAACATTTACTGATAACAAGAGCGAGGGATGGATTGATCCATTTTTATTTCATAGCGCATTAAAACATAAAGCAATTGATCTTGGGGCAGAATTCATTAAGGGAGAAGTTAAGAGCCTATCTGAAATTAATGCAAAGACAATTATTTCTGCAGCTGGGTGTTGGACTAAAGAACTACTTGAAGATATTCCTGTAGTACCTCAAAAACATACAGTCTTTAGAGTTAAATGTCCTAAACATATTCCAGAGATGCCATTATCCGGAGATCTAACAACAGGAGTATATTGGCGACCAGAAGGAAAAGAATATTTAGCAGGTTCTCCAATTTCAGTATTTGATGCAGAAGATCTTGAACCTGCATGGAATGATTTTGAAGAATTAGTTTGGCCTGCTCTTGCAAAAAGAATACCAGCATTTGAAGAACTAAAGTTAACAGGTGGATGGGCTGGATATTATGATTGTAACAAATTAGATAATAATGCTGTAGTTGGAAAACATCCAAAATATGAAAATGTTTACATGGCCTCAGGATTTACCGGCAGAGGTTTAATGCAAGCACCAGGAATTGGTAGAGCTCTAACTGAATTAATAACTACAGGCAATTATCAAACTATAGATATTAGTGTTTTTGCAGTCGAAAGAGTATTAAATAGCTCAGCAAGACCCGAGCCCTACGTCTTATAATTTTTTTACGTAAACTCCCATCATCCCATTAAAAAAAGATACAGCAATTATAAGAATTTGACCTTTTAGTGAGTAAAAATCAAATGATGGATAAAAACTGATAGCTATACTCAAAAAAATATAGGTTAATAAAAAGGGTCTATAAAACTTCTTTAAAAATTTCATAAAAATTCTAATTAAATTTTTACAAGCATTTTTCCTATGTTTTTACCTTCTAATAAATCAATGAATGATTTTGGCGTATTTTCTATACCTTCGTAAACAGTTTCTTTAAATTTAATTTTATCTTCTAATAACCATTTAGTCATATCGGTTTCAAACTGTTCTCTATCATTTTCATGATCAAAAATTATAAAACCTTTAATAGTTAGTCTTTTTACAAGAACATGAGCCATATTTTTTAAACCAGAGCCAGGATTAGTTGCATTCATTTGGGATATCCTTCCACAAATTACAATCCTTCCAAAGTTCTTCATTTGAAAAATAGCTGACTCTAAGAAATCACCACCTACATTATCAAAATATAAATCAAATCCTTCAGGACAAACTTCTTTAAGATGCAAAACAAGATTTTCAATTTTTTTATAGTTAAACACATGATCAATTTTTAAATCATTTTTTAACCATTTAACTTTTTCATCTGATCCTGTACTTGCAATTACTTTACAACCCATATTTTTTGCAATTTGACAAACAGTAGATCCAACACTACCTCCAGCTGAAGAAACAAGGATTGTTTGACCTGGTTTTAATTCACCATGTTTAAAAAGCCCTATATAAGCTGTATGACCTGTCATTCCAAGTGGACCTAGATATGTTTGTATAGGAATATTCATTGGCTCAATTTTTTTTAGATCATTGGAATTACAAACAAAGTAATCTCTCATTCCAAAATTACTAAAAACAATATCTCCTTCTTTAAAATTTTTGTCTTTAGATTCTTTAATTATTCCTAACGCATAACCTTCCATCTCTTCACCAATATTAAAAGGTGGTTTATAGTTTTTTCTTTCAGTCATCCTTGCCCTCATATAAGGATCAACTGAAATCCATAAATTTAAAACTAATATATTGTTCTTGGCATCTAAAGATATCTCTTTTGTTTTTATTTCAAAGTCAGTTTCTTTTGGCAAACCTGTAGGGATATAGTTTTTTAAAGCTACGAATTTGCTTGTTACAGGCATTAATTATGATCCCCAAATAATATCAAGTATTCTCTCTCTTTTGCATGCTTTCTTATATTTTAAATAATTTTCTAAATATACTTGATAGTAATCTTGATGTTTATCCTCTGCTTTGTAAAAAATCTCAAATTCTTTAACATATGTGACTACCTTCTTTTTAAATTTCTTTTCTAATCTTTTTATATCTTTCTCAATTAAATCTTTCTGATAATCGTTTTCATAAAATGCTACAGATCTGTAGCTGTATCCTTTATCGCAAAACTGGCCATAAGCATCAAATGGATCAATATTAAGCCAGAAGTTTTTTAAGAGTTCTTTATAGGATATTTTCTCTTTGTCATAAATTATTTCAACAACCTCAAAATGACCAGTATCTCCATAGGTGACTTCTCTATATGTTGGATTTGCAGTGATCCCTCCTGAGTAACCAGATATAACTTCTTCTACACCTTCCAACATTTCAAAAGATTCTTCCATGCACCAGAAGCAACCTCCTGCAAAATATGCTTTATCTTTTGAATGAGAGATTGATATCGAGACAAGAAATAATAATAAAAAGTAGTAAAATAACCTCATATCTAAAATATATAATAATGAGGGTTTAAATCTATGGTCTTAAAGGTAGCTACTTATTTAAGTAGCATACCTTTAATAAATCTATTTTATTTTTTTTGATATTTAGCAGCTTCTTCTGATCCACTAGTTGCAGATCCTTTACTGTAAGAATGTGCTCCCATTCCTGCTAATTGACCATCTTTTACGATCAAATATTGATTTCTAATTTCTTTTCCTTCAAAGAAACATTCCAATATTTCTCTAACTCCATCTGCATATCTTGCTTGAGCAGATAAAGATGTACCAGACGTGTGAGGTGTCATTCCATGATTTGGCATTGTTCTCCATACATGGTCGTTTGGAGCAGGCTGTGGAAACCATACATCACCTGCGTAACCACTTAGCTGTCCACTTTTTAGGGCTTTAGCTATTGCATCTCGATTACAAATTTTACCTCTTGCAGTGTTAACTATGTATGCTCCTTTTTTCATTTTACCTATCATTTCATCATCAAACAAATTTTCAGTTTCAGGATGAAGTGGGCAATTTATTGTAACAACATCACAAACTTTTACCATAGACTCTACTGATTCATGAAAAGTTAAGTTTAGTTCTTTTTCAACACTGTCAGGTAATTTATGTCTGTCAAAATAGTGCAAATGAACATCAAATGGTTTCATTTTTCTAAGTGCATCTAATCCGATTCTTCCAGCGGCAACGGTTCCTATATGCATTCCTTCAACGTCATAACTTCTCTGAACAGCATCTGCAATATTCCATCCACCTTCGTTAACTATTCTATGTTGATTGTGATAATCTCTAACCATTGAAACAATCATCATTACTATGTGTTCAGCAACTGATCTAGAATTACAGAAAGTTACTTCAACAACATCAATTTTATTATCCATTGCTGCTTGTAAGTCAACGTGATCAGAACCTATTCCTGCTGTAATTGCCATCTTAAGGTTTTTAGCTTTAGCAATTCTTTCTTTAGTTAAATAATAAGGGAAAAATGGTTGAGAGATAACAATGTCAGCATCAACAATATGTTTATCCGCTTCACATCCATCTCCATCTTTACTGTTAGTAACAACCAACTCGTGTCCATTACTCTCTAAAAACTTTCTCAAACCAAGTTCACCTGAAACACAACCAAGTAATTGGCCTGGTGTAAAATCTCTTCCTTTAGGTGATGGCAATGTCATTCCATCTGGATATTTCTCTAATTTTGGTAAATCCGACAGAGGATAAGATTTAGGCATTCCTCCTTTTGGATCATCATACAATACACAAAGTACTTTCATTTTTACTCCTATTACTAGCTTCTCTAAGCTGAATTATTAATTATTATTTGAAAAGACTAGCACAAGTTAAATAGGACTAGCAAACAAATTGTGTTTAATTTGGGTAATTCCTTTTAGCAATAAATTTGTTCAAGATTATGCCGAAAACTATCACAATAATTGATCCACTTATAACTGGGGATATTAAATATTCAAAAGAAACCGATCCCATGATCACAATTATAGGATTTCCTCCTGCAGGAGGGTGGGTTACATTAAGAATGATCATTAATCCTACACCTATTCCAACAGCGACAGGTATAATAATAAATACCGGGAATGGAACGAAATTCACGAATATCACACCAACAAGCGAGGTTAAAAAATGACCAAAAAATATATTTTTAGGTTTTGCAAAAGGACTTTCTGGATAACCATAAAGTAAAACCATTGTAGAACCAAAGGAAGCAATTAAAAATAATCCATAAGGTGTTTTATAAGTAAGCAATGACAAAACCCCAATTGTCAAAGTAGAAAATATTGCAGCGATAATAGGTTTTTTAATATCTAAGTTATTCATCAATGCTGAGTTTCTTAAGTGCAATTAATGGCATTAATACACAGTTTTTTCTAGATATATTTTTTTTATTAAACAATTTATTAAATTTATTTAGATTTTTTGGCAAAGGTTTAATTTCATTTTCAAAATAATCGATAAGATTTTTTAATAAGTAATTAATTTTATTTTTACTTTTTTTGATAAGTTTATGAGATATTAAGCTTGCAGAAGCTTGACAGTAAACACAGGACTTTGTCTGATACCCAATATCTTGTATTATGTTTTTCTTAATATTAACTCTCATTTCAATTATATCGCCACAAGTTTTATTTTTATATTTCGATCTATGAGTGTAATCTTTCAATATTTTATTATTAGTCGTGTCGGATGCAATTTTTATTATATCTAAATCCATATTTATTTAATAATATCACTAAAAATTTATAAAAAATAAATTAATTTATGCCTGATTTAAAAAATCCTAAAGTAGCTATTCCAATTGTTTTATTTGCAGGCATACTTTGGTCATTTGGACCATATGTTGTAAGACATATAGATCAACCCGAAACTGTCCCTTGGCAATACTTGTTTGCAAGAGGCATTGTTATATTTTTATTGCTCAATGTTTACTTATTCTTGGAAGAAGGAATTTCATTTTATAAAAATTATTTAAAAATTGGGATATCTGGAATTATAGGTGGTATTGGTTTAGGAACAGCAATGATAACTTTTATTTGGTCAATTACTAACACGACAGCAGCAGTAACTCTATTATGTTTAGCTGCAATGCCTTTTATAACTGCACTACTTGGTTTTCTATTTTTGAAAGAAAAAATTTCAATCACAGTTTGGATATCAATTTTAGTTGCAGCATTTGGTATAATTGTAATGGCCTACGGTAATACTGGAGAAAATTCTTTAATGGGTCTAATATTTGGATTAGTATCAGCACTAGGTTTTTCAATTTTTTCAGTAAGTCTGAGATGGAGAAAACAAACTCCTAAGTTTACAACTGTTGCTATAGCAGGATTATTTTGTTTTTTATTTTCAACAGTTATGCTTTTAAATAACGATGCAAATTTCTTATCTTCAAATAAAAATGAAGCATTATTTGCCACTCATGGAACACTTGTGTGCATGGGCTTAATTCTTTATTCAATTGGATCTAAACATATTCCTGCAGCTGATTTGACTCTATTGTCATTGACTGAAGTAATAGGAGGAATATTTTGGGTTTGGCTGCCATGGCTTGGAATAAATGAAATTCCTTCAACTAATACAATTATTGGTGGCTTCTTTATTTTTTTAGCTATATTTTATTATAGTATGATAATGCAATCTAATAGAAGATTTATTGGATTAAATTAATTTTACATGGTTCAAAATAATAAGATTGTTAATAGTTGGAATGAATGGGATCCATTAAAACATGTAATTGTTGGTAGAGCAGATGGTACTTGTATTCCAGCACCCGAACCTGCTTTAGATGCTAAAGTTCCAGAAGACTCTGATATGCGAGGAACTTATGGTCCAAGAACTAAGGATACTGTCGATAAAGCTAATGAACTATTAGATAACTTTTCAAATGTGCTTGAAAAAAGGGGTATAAAAGTTGATAGACCAACACCTTTAGATTTTAATCAACCAACATCAACTCCTGACTGGAAAGCCGAAACTATGTTTGGATGCATGCCACCTAGAGATGTTTTATTAACTGTGGGAAATGAAATATTAGAAGCTACAATGAGCTACAGGTGCAGATGGTTTGAGTACCTATGTTACAGACCTTTATTAAAAGACTATTATAATAAAGATCCAAATATGAGACATGAGTCAGCACCAAAGCCTAGATTAACAGATGCAGATTATAGAAAAGACTATTTATCAGATAAAATTGGTGTAACTAAAAGACTTGAATGGACAGAAAATAAATACTTTGTCACAACTGAGGAAGAGCCATTATTTGATGCCGCAGATATTTTAAGATTTGGAAAGGATTTGGTTGTACAACACGGATTTACAACTAACTTAAAAGGAATTGATTGGATAAAAAGACATTTTAAGGATCATAGAGTTCATGCTGTAAATTTCCCAGGCGATCCTTATCCAATTCATATTGATGCAACCTTTACCCCAATTAAAGAAGGGTTAATTATTAATAATCCACAACGAAGACTTCCAAAAGAACAAAGAAAATTATTTGAAGATAATGGATGGGAAATTATTGATGCTGCACAACCTGCTCATAATACCCCACCACCACTTTGTTACTCTTCAGTATGGCTATCAATGAATGTTTTAGTTCTTGACCCTAAAACTGTATGCGTTGAAAAAAGTGAAAAATATCAAGCTGAACAGTTAGATAAATTAGGTATGGAAGTTATCCCTGTAGAATTGAGAGATGCATATGCTTTTGGTGGAGGCCTTCATTGTTGTACAGCCGATGTTTATAGAGAAGGTACTTTAAAAGATTATTTTCCAAAACAATAAAATGAACGCAAAAATTAATACAAAACGTAAAAGAGTAAAATTTGCTTCAGACAATGTGACAGGAGCTTGTCCAGAAGTTTTGGATGCAATTATCAAAGCAAATGATGGTATTGCTCCTCCGTATGGTAACGATGAAATTTCAGGTGTGTTACAAGAAAAATTTTCTAAAATTTTCGAAAAGGATGTAATTGTTTACCCCACAGCATCAGGAACTGCATCAAATGCTTTAGCACTTTCTGCTATTTCTCCATCATTTGGAAATATTTATTGCCATAAATTTTCTCATATCAATGTTGATGAGTGTGGAGCCCCTGAATTTTATACAGGTGGAGCAAAACTTGTTCCATTAAACGGTAAAGACGGCAAAATAACAGTTGATGAGCTAAATGATAATATTGGAGGGTTTGGAATTGTGCATCATACTCAACCATCTATTGTTAGCATAACTCAAGCAACAGAAACTGGTGAAGTTTATACTTTAGATCAAATTAGAAATATCTCTGAAATTGCACATAAAAAAAAATTAAAAGTACATATGGATGGTGCTAGGTTCGCTAATGCGCTTGTTTCACTTGATGTTACACCTGCAGAAATGACATGGAAATCAGGAATTGACATATTATCTTTTGGGGCAACGAAGAACGGATGTATAGCAGCTGAAGCAATTATTATATTTAATAAGGAATTAGTTGGCAATTTACCTTTTTTGTTAAAAAGATCCGGTCATCTATTGTCTAAAATGCGTTTTGTTTCTGCACAATTAGATGGATATATCTCAAATGATGTTTGGTTAAAAAATGCAAGACATGCAAATCTGATGGCAAAAAAATTAAGCGATGGTTTAGTTTCTAGTAATCAAGTTAAACTTGAATATCCAACTGAGGCAAATGAAGTTTTTGTTAAACTGCCAAAAAAGATGGTTGAGCATTTAAATTCAGAAGAATATATGATGAGCAATGAGGAATTAGGCGGTAAGACGGTTAGACTTGTTACAGCTTGGAATACCAAAAGTAGTGAAGTAGAAGAGTTTCTAAAAACTATATCTAATTAACTAGGATTTTCTTTTAAAAATTTAATATAGTTGATTACTTCATCAAATTTGTCATCAGGAATATCTTTATAAGTAGAATTAAATTTGTTTTTTACACATATTGCTACATGAGCATATGGATTTCTTCCTTTTGGATGATTTGGGTGATCAGGAAGTTGACCATCCAAATAATCGCCAGCTTCCTGAATAAATTTCCAGAGTTTACTTGTATTTTCCTTGTTCATACTGCTTCAAACTTTGTTTTATCTCAAAAAGTTCTAGGATAAATTAGATTAATAGAGATTCAACAAATTCCCAATCTATAAGATTATCAACAAATTTATCTAAATATTCAGGTCTTCTATTTCTATAATCAATGTAATATGAATGTTCCCAGACATCACAACCAAGTATTGGTTTTAAGTTATCAATTAAAGGATTAGCAGCATTAGCTGTTTTTGTAACGACCAATTTATCATTATTTAAAGATAACCAACACCAACCTGATCCAAATTGAGTTATACCTGCTTGTTTAAATTGATCTTTAAATTTTTCAACGCTTCCAAAATCTTCTACAATTTTTTTTTCAAGTTTTGACGGAATATTCCCACCACCTTTTGGCTTCATGCACTTCCAAAAAAGATTATGGTTCCAATGCTGGCTTGCATTATTAAATATTCCAGCTTTTGAGTTATCTTTTGAGCTTTTAACAATTATATCTTCCAATGACATTTCAGCCATGTCTGTATCTTTTATAAAATTGTTAAGATTTGTTATGTAGGTTTGATGATGTTTTCCATGATGTAATTCTAATGTTTCTTGTGACATTATTGGAGACAAAGCCTCATTAGAATAATCTAGTTTTGGTAATTCAAATGTCATAGTTATTTTTTATAATATTTTCTTGTAAATAAACTTAATTAAGTTGACGCAATTAAATACAAAATTAGTTTTCTAAAGCGTTTTCTTCTCTCATAAGAATAGGTCGACCATCTTGAGCAGTGTTTAAAGGTATAATCTTACCATTGTATCTTGCGCATAACGTAGGTGCACTTCTCACTTGTTCTCCCAAATTTACTTCTAAATCTGCTATAACTAATTCAACCCCTTTCAATATACTCAATATCTTCATTATTCCTCCGTTTTATGATGATGGCTTAAATATTAAACACAAGCCGTTATTACAATATCTCTTTCCTGTCGATCCAGGACCGTCTTCAAAGACATGTCCGTGATGAGCACCACATTTTGCACAATGGTATTCAATTCTTTTCATGCCAAAGCTGTAATCAACCTTAGTTTTAAAAGCTCCAGGAAGCGCCTCTGTAAATGATGGCCAACCAGTTCCACTATCAAATTTCGAGCTAGACTTAAATAGTTTAGCTCCACAATTTGCACAGTGATAAAAACCTTCTCTTTTCTCATAATTAAGAGGGCTTGAGAATGGTCGTTCGGTTGCTTCCTCAAACATTATTTTTTTTTGGGCTTCTGTTAAATTTTGATTAATTATTTTTTTGGTTTCAGCTAATGAAATTTTGTATGGAAAAATACTGTATAATAATGATCCAAATATAGATAATTTTATAAATTTTCTTTTGTTCATAACTTTCTTAATAGATCAATATTACTTTATTTGAATGAGATATTTTGACAGTTTCGATTTTAAATTGGTAGCTCCATAATTAATGAAGCTACCAGTTATATTATTGTCCAGGAGCTTTATAGCCACTTGATACTTTTGTTGCATGATTTGCAATTTCATTCATTGGTGTTTCTTCACAAATAGCGATATTTTTTAGTGCACCGCTTCCCTCTGTAGCCAATTTTATAGCAGCCATTTGCTCAAATGTACCATGGGTTTCAACTATAAAGTCATAGGGTCCTCTTAAATATGTGTAAGATTTCATTTCAGCTCCAACACTTTCAGAACACTTTCTAGCAACCTCGGATCTATCTGATCCAGGATCTTTTAAAAAGCCTGCGAATGCTTTCTCTGTAAAATTTCCCATTAAAAAAAATTTAGCCATAGATACCTCCTTTAAATGTATTATAGCACTTAAAATAATTTTTTTTAATATTTTATTGATTTATAAAAAATTTATTCTCTTCCAATTTCCAATAATTGCGGTGGTTCAAATACTCCACTTTGTATTTCACTGTTTGATATATTTATCATGGATTTTGCAACAATTTCTGCATTAATCGATTTATATTTTTTTAAATCTCCAACTAAAATTGGCGATATACATCTCATGGCGAAAATACCTATTTTTTCTCCAAGTCTTTCCTCTTTTCTTTTTCCAATTAAAAACGAAGGTCTAATTACAATAAATTTTTTAAAGTTTAGTTTTCTTAATTCTTCTTCAGCCATACCTTTATTTTTTAAATACAAATTTGTTTTTTTTGAACTGGCACCTAATGAAGAAATATAAGTAAAATTTTGTACATTATTATCGCTACAAATTTTTCCAATTGTTACAGGTAAATTATACTCAGTGTTTATATAATCTTGTTTCTTAGGCGTTTTTTTCTTTGTAGTTCCAATACAAAAAAAACAATCATCGCCTTTTATTTCTGACTTAATATTTTCTAATTTTGTAAAATCTGTTTGAATAACTTCTATTTTAGAATCTATTTTTGAAGTAGAAGATCTTACAAAAACCTTGATTTTTTCATATTTTTGATCATTGGCTAACAATTTAAGTAATATTCCACCAATTAATCCAGTTGAACCGAATATCAATGCTGTTTTCATAATGTTGAACTTACACTAAATTTTCTTAAATTCGTTTAAATTATTTGGTTCATCTATTGGTTCAGTTGAAGGATTAAGTTCTATACCTGCTGGAGTAATAGTTTGAGGCATAGGTACAAATTGTGAATCTGGGTTATCACCAGACTCTCTTACTTGCATTCTATATATTCCAAATAAACCAATAAATGAATGAAATATAATTAAGAAAATAAAAAATCCATTTTCTCCTAAAAATTCCATAAATAATGAGCACATAAAAGGACCGCAAATTGCACCAAGACCAAAAACAA
Organism: uncultured Pelagibacteraceae bacterium; assembly: GCA_902633125.1. Taxonomy (GTDB): domain Bacteria; phylum Pseudomonadota; class Alphaproteobacteria; order Pelagibacterales; family Pelagibacteraceae; genus Pelagibacter. The sequence goes on along the minus strand of CACPEZ010000002.1, from coordinate 11,341 downwards.
ATTGTAATCCTGCTCCTGCTGCTACAAATTTTTCTTTTGGTATAAAATCATTTGTGTGTGCAAAAATTAATGCAAACATTGGTAGACTACAAAAAGAAAAACACATTATACAGATATAAAAAAATAATTTTGATGTAGCTAAACCTGCAGGCATATACATTTGACCCGAAGAAATAATCGCCAAAAAACAAAATAAAGCTGCTCCAAATGTTGTATAAATAATTACAATTCTTCTATCCAAAACATCTGATAATTTTCCAATTGGCCATTGAGATATAGCTCCAGATATAGCAAATAAAAATGTTACTATTGATACTTCTAAAATACTAAAATTCATCGATGTAGCATAAACTGCAATCAATGAGAAAACAGCTGAATGTGATATTCCAATTAAAAACGAACTTACAACACCAAATGGTGATGATTTATAAACTTCCTTTAGCTTCATGCCTGATATTTTTTTAAAGTTTGGAGCTTTTCTTTTCGTTAATAATATTGGAACAAGAGACAATGACATAAATAAAGATATCAGTATAAAAGGTTGAAAGTTCTCTGGTTTACTAAAGTTTATGAAAAACATTCCAATCGCCATAGAGGCATACATAACAATCATGTAGATTGATAAAACACTACCTCTATTCTTATTTGTAGATCTATCGTTTAACCAGCTTTCAGCAATTGTATAAAGACAAACCATGCTAAATCCAGAAATCATTCTAAGCACAAACCATGAAATAGGATTTACAAAAATAGAGTGTAATAAGACCACAATTGAAGTGACAGAAGCAAAAGCTGCGAATACTCTAATATGCCCAACTCTATGAATTAATGATTGTATAATTTTTGCTCCAATAAAATATCCAACAAAATATCCAGAAAATAAAAAACCTGTCGATGACAGACCAAAATTTTCTTTAACTGCTCTAACACCTAACAGAGTACCTTGAAAACCATGAGCTAGCATTATAAATGCCATACCCATAAAGAGAGCCCAAGAGTTTTTTATAATTTTGTTCATAAAATTAGCGGTGTTTATGGGCGATCTAATTTTAAATCAAGACAAATTTGTGACAAAAAGAAAAATAATTTTATTTATAAGAAGATTTTAATTTTAGATATGAGTGAACAGCTATAGTGAATATAATTACAAGTCCACCAACTATTGTCTCTAGACTAGGCTGCTCTTTGATAACTAACCAAACCCAAATGGGTCCTAAAATGGTCTCAAGAAGAAAAAACAGATTAACTTCCTCGGCAGGTATAAATCTTGGAGCAATCGTCACCAAAACGAATGGTATTGCTACACACAAAATACACATTAAAGGTATATAGATCAGGTCTTTTTCAACTAACTCATAACTTTCAACGAAAAAGAGAGCAAATAGAGCTACTGTAAGCTTACCGACAACTGCTGAAGGTAGCAAATCTCTATCTTTTGCCGACCTGATTATTACCGCGTTGGTGGCAAGTCCAAAAGCTGTTGTTATACCCATAAGATCACCAAATAAGTTACCCATCTCTAGAGAGTCGTAGAATATATATATTACAGCCACTAAAGTAATAACTATAGCTATCCAAGTCTTCTTATCGGGAACCTCTTTTAAAAATATTGCACCAAGGATTGCCGAAAGCATGGGTGCCATTGCAATCATTATTAATGTATTTGCTACATTTGTATTTTGGATTGAAATTATAAATGTGATGTTACAAATCGAAAAACTTATAATATAAAAAATACCAGCATAACCAACATTCAAAAATGCTTTAATAAAGTTTTTTTTATAAAATATAAGAAGTCCAATTAATACAGCTACAAATGGTATCGCACCTCTATAAAACAATAATCCCCAAGTATCTATCGAAGATAATCTAATAAAAAGTGAATCTGGCGTGATGAACATCACAGCTATAAATGCAAGAGATGATCCTTTTTGCTGATTTGATAAGTTTTTCAACTATAAACCTTTCCAAAAAGTCTTAGCCAAGTTTATCTGAGATAAATCAAAGTATGTTTTTATACCCGTTGGCGATGTTACATTTATATCTCCATTTAACTTTCCATCAATAAAGTCTATTCCTGCAAAGTAAATTCCGTCTTTCTTAATTTTTTTTGCAATTATATTTGAAACTTTTAGCTCTTTATTACTTAAAAATGCTATTTTAGGTTTTGCACCTTTGCTCATATTGCTCAATATTGATCCTGATTTAGGAATTCTAGATATAGCTCCGCAAACCTTACCATTTATAATAAAAACTCTTTTATCTCCAAACTTAATTTTATTTAAAAATTTTTGACACATAATGTGACCGTGTTTTTTCAATATTTGTTTTATTTTAAGTAAATTAAGCTTCCCTGAAATAAGATTTATATCATTGCCACCATAGCTATGAATAGGTTTAATTATTATCTTTTTATGTTTTTTGAAAAATTTTTTAATTTCAATCAAATCTTTAGTAAATATTGTATCCGCCATATAATTTTTAAAATTTAAAGAATAAAATTTTTCTGAAATATTTCTTACTGAAGTAGGATCATTAATAATTTTTGTTTTATCTTTGATTCTATCTAACATTAATGTTGTAGAAATATATTCCAAGTTAAAAGGTGGATCCTGTCTGATTAAAATATATTTTGCAAAGGATAAGTCTAATTTTGATTTTTTTAGAATTTTATAAAATTTCTTTTTTGAATAATCAATTTTAATAAAATATCCTTCACTTACAGTTTTTCCTCTTATATTCGATAAATTTTCTGGATAATAATAAAATAATTTATAACCCTTGTTTTGAGCTTCATTAGCTAAAAAAATAGTAGTATCTGTTTTGATATTTATTTTTTTTAAATTATCACCTTGTATAGCAACAATTTTATTGGTCATATAAATCATTCAAATTTTCGGAATTTGAATACTTACTTATTATATTATCAGCATTTGTTTTTTTATTTTTTACAATTTTTTCTAAGTGATCTAAAAACTTTGCTTCACTTAATTTTTTTCTATTTAAAAAGTCTCTCTTTATCAATCCTGATTTTGATATGTCTAATAGTCTCTCTGCCCAATACGAAATATCCTTGCCCATCAAATTAGTTTTTAAGCCGTTTTTAGGGGCATTTTTATAAGCTGAAAGCACTTCGTTAGCTTCCCAATTTTTAATTAAATCTAAAGCCTCTTCCAGATTTCCATAAAGTAATCCAGTGAATAGGGCAGGACCAGCACATAAACACTCCCATCCGCACGCATCCATTGATCTTAATTCGATATATTGTTTTAATCTGTTCTCTGTAAATATTGTTCCTAAATGTGTATCAAGATCATTAGTACTAGGAATTTTATTTCCAATTTCTTTAATTTCTCCATTCATGAAGTTTTTAAATAAATATTTTTTTCCAGATATATAATTACCTTCACTTTGTAAAAATAAGATTGGATAATTCATAATATAATCTGCATATTTTTCAAAATTTACATCTTTTAAAAAAAACTCAGGCAATCCACCTCTAGATGTTTCTTGCCAAACTTTAGATCTGTAAGATAAGTATCCACTATTACTTTTTTCAACTATAGAGGAATTTGCAAAAAGTCCGATTGATATTGGAACTAAATTATTTGCCAACTTAAATTTTTTTATAAAATCTTCTTCTGAGGTATAATCTAAATTTAATTGCGTACCTGCAGTTTTATACATCATATCCAAACTTAGTTTTCCTCCAACAGGCATATCTTTGGTCATAACCTCATACCTTTTTTTTGGATTATTAGGTATATCCTCAAGTTTAGATATAGGATCATATCCAGCGCTTACTATTTTAAAATCTAATTTTTCAATAACCTGATTTAACTCAAATAAATATTCATGAGATTCAGCACAAGCTTCGTGAATATTGTTTAATTTTGCTCCAGATAGCTCTATTTGATTACCAGGCTCTAAAGTAATACTTTTACCATTCTTAGTTAACGCTATTGGATTTTTTTCCTCAAAAATAGGTTTCCAGCCAAACTCATATAAATTTTCAAACATTTTCTTGATTTTGGAATAATCAATTCTCGTATTTGTTTTTTTATCAAAAATAAATTTTTCATGCTCAACTCCAATCTTCAAATTAGATTTATCTTTTGAGCCTGATTTAAAATGTTCTATTATTTGTTCCTTTGTTTCTATCATTAGCTTATATTGTTTCTTTTTAGATAATCTTCAATTTCCTTTATATTACTTAATTTGTTAGAGCAAGTTTGATTTTTACATATAACAATTTTTGGCTCATTTACTTCATTATCTAGATATTTGAATGTAGCTCTAGTAAAAAATTTTTTTTGCAAATACTTTTTTATATTAGGATCTAAATTTTGCTTTCCATGAATTGTAAAAGATATACTTTCATTACAAATATCCAATGATTTTACAAAACTAAACATTTGTGCAAAGTTTGAGTTTAAAACTTGGTGGAAACTTTTTTTTAAAATATCAATTTTTTCAAACCATATTTTATCGCTAGTTATAATATATATTTTATTACATAAGTTTAAATATACGCTATTTCCATTTGGTATATTATTATCATTTAGATCTACTGGCTGAACAAATAGGTCATTATCTAATATTTTATTTTTTTGCATTAATCCTGATTTTTTATCAAAGAAGTATTCCCAGGTTTTTATTAAAATATCTTTTGCTTTTTCGATGTATTTAACGTCACCATCTAATTCATAAATAGTTATCAAAAGACTAGCATAGTATACGTAATCTTCCAAAAAAGTGTCAATCTCTGTGTCTTGATAGCAATGGAAAATTTTATCTGACAAATATTTTTCCAATATCTTTATACTAACAAGAGTATTTTGTTTTAGTTCTTCATTATCAGTTACTAGCGATGAAAGAAGGAGTGTTTCTAATAAAAAACAATTTTGGTCAGTTTGAGATTTATCATCAAATAATGGTTTAGAACGTTTATTTCTTTGATCTAATAACGTTTTTTCTGTGTTTGAGATTTCTTTAATTTCATCATCGGAAAGTTTATTATGAGTTTCTGTTAAAATATTATTACCTTCAAAATTTCCCTCTTCAGTCAAATTATATTTTTTTGCAAATAAATTAAATTTAGGACCAAGAGTATTTTTTAGTTCTGCATAATTCCATACATAATATTTTCCTTCAACACCATCGCTATCGGCATCATATGCAGACCCATAAAGATCAAAATCATTTTTAAATTCTGAATTGATAAAATTTATGCTTTGCTCTAACTTTCTTTTATAATAAAGATTATTAGTTTTTTGAAAGAACTTATTTAACAATCCTATATATTGAATATTATCATAAAGCATTTTTTCAAAGTGAGGGATGATCCAATTTTCATCAACAGTGTATCTTGCTATACCTCCAGCTAAATGATCATACATTCCTTTTGAAGAAATATTGTAAAGTAAAGTTTCAACAGGTTTAAAATATTCTTCTTTTCCTGTTTTTAAATAAAAATAAAACATTGCATCAAATAAATAAAATTGGGGAAACTTTGGAGCTCCTTTGAAACTTCCATTATCTTTATCTAGGTGTTGTATAATTTTTTCTAAAAATGGTTCTAATGGTTGATTTAATACTGCTGATCTTTGATTAATTTTACCAAATATTTCTTGCATTTGGGGCGCTTGATCAAGAATTTTCTCTCTATTCTTATTATATACGTCAGAAACATTATTTAGAACTTTTTGAAAATCTGGTCTTCCATGCATTTCTTTTGGTGGGAAATAAGTTCCACCAGTAAAAGGAACTCCATTTTCATCGAGAAACATCGATAAAGGCCAACCTCCTTGGGTTCCTGTTAAAATAGATAAACTTCTTTGAAAAACATAATCTAAATCAGGTCTTTCTTCTCTATCAACTTTAATATTTATAAATTTTTCATTCATTATTTTAGCTGTTTGATCATCTTCAAAACTTTCATGAGCCATCACATGACACCAATGACAGCTCGCATATCCAACACTAAGAAATATTGGTTTTTTTTCTTTTTTTGCCTGTTCTAAACTTTCTTTATTCCAAGCAAACCAATTTACAGGATTGTCTTTATGCTGCTTTAAATACGGACTTTTCTCTTCCTTGAGTTTGTTAGTCATGTTTTTTTTAAAAATTAATGATGATAAAAAGGTTTTCTATCAAATATTTTTTTCACCATTGGTTCAAACTCCTCTAAAGACATAGATTTGTAATTAGGATCAAAAGAAGACTGGTCATATTTTTCACAAAAATCAACTGTATCTTGATAATATTTGTGATCTTTGAATTTATCCCTAGCGTTTCTATCTCCTCCTAAATGATGAGCACTGTAATAGGTTTGAAAAAGACCATGATGAAGTATTATCCAATATGTTTTTTCTGAAACATATGGTCTGATTATTGAAGCCGCATATTGAGAATGATTCATAGGCGCTAAGTCATCTCCTATGTCATGAAGTAAAGTTGCTACAACCATCTCTTCACTTTCTCCATTTTTGTACGCTCTTGTTGCTGCTTGCAAAGAATGTTCTAATCTAGTTATTTGATAGCCTTCAAGAGTTGTCGTTTGACTTGCAAGATATTTAAGTAGTCTATCTGCAGTTTTACGCTCAAAATTTTTTTCATACTTTTCTAATAATTCATAATCTTCTTTTGAACCATTTTTCATTTCAGTAAAATTTACTTTTTTCATTAATTACTCGACCCAGTACTTAATAATGATAATTGTGTAACTTTATCTTCTCCAAGTTCATCAATTATTTTTACTGGATAATCACCAGTAAAATGATGATCACTTAACTGAGGATAAGCATCATTTCTCTTCTCAAAACCCATCCCTCGATACAAACCATCTAACGTTAAAAATTTAAGTGATTTTGCTTTTATAAATTCTTTTATTTCATCTACTGATTTATTTGCTGCTAATAGTTCTTTTTTTGTAGGTGTATCAACTCCATAAAAATCGGGGTATTTTATTTCTGGACTAGCTATCCTAACATGTATCTCTTTAGCACCATTATCATATAACATTTTTACAATTTTTGATGAGGTTGTGCCTCTTACAAGAGAGTCATCAACTAAAATAATTTTCTTATTTTTAATAACTGAAACATTTGCATTTAATTTTAATTTAACTCCTAAACTTCTAATCTGCTGTGAAGGCTCTATAAAAGTTCGACCAACATAATGATTTCTAATTAAACCTAAATCAAAATTTATTTTTTTTTCCTCAGCGTAACCCAATGCAGCTGCATTACCAGAATCTGGTACTGGTACAACTAGGTTAGCATCTAAATTATCTTCTTTTGCTAATTCTGCTCCAAATCTTTTACGATATTCATAGGCTGTTTTGCCATTCAAAATACTATCTGGTCTTGAAAAATAAATATATTCAAAAACACATGGTCTTACTTTTTTTTGAGGAAAAGGCCTAATACTTTTTAATTCATCGTTTTCTACATAAACAATTTCACCATTATCAACTTCTCTAACAAACTTTGCGCCTATAATATCAAAAGCACATGTCTCAGATGCAAAAACATAAGAGTTTTTTAATTTTCCTATAACTAGAGGTCTAATTCCATAAGGATCTCTTACACCAATAAGTGTATTTTGTGTCATCATAACTAATGCATATCCCCCTTGAATTTGAAACAGAGCATCAATAACTTTATCAATTGTCTTTGGTCTTTTTGATTTGGCTATAAGTTTTACTATCGTTTCTGTATCTGATGTTGTGTAAAAAATTGAGCCTTCTTCAACCATTTTATTTCTAAGAGTTATTGCATTTGTAAGATTACCATTATGCGCAACTCCAATTCCACCTGAATTAGTATCAGCAAAGAACGGTTGTACATTTCTTAAAGCAGTTCCGCCAGTTGTAGAATATCTATTGTGACCTATTGCATAATTTCCTGGTAAGTTTTTTAAAACTTTTTCATCATTAAAGTTGTCACCAACTAAACCAAATCTTTTTTCAGAGTGATATTTTTCCCCATCAAATGATACAATTCCACAACCCTCTTGACCTCTATGTTGTAATGCATGAAGTCCTAAAGCAGTTAAGGTCGATGCCTCTGGTGTATTACTTATACCAAAGACGGCACATTCCTCTTTTAATTTAGGGTTATACATCTTGAACTTTTTCTTTAGCGTCTTCATATTGTTTTTGATTTGGAAATACCTTTATAAGATAGATACTACCTTTTTCAACCAAAGGAAATGTTAACGAATCATTTAAATTTAACGGCCATTTTTTGCTATCGTAGACTACGTCAATAGCTGTGAATAAACAAACAATTAGAATATAGCTCTTAGCGATTCCAAAGAAAAAGCCAAAAACCTTATCGACTGAACCTAATCCAGTGTAGGTTATAACTTTACTTATTGCTTTATTTCCTAAAAGAATAAGAAATATTATTAAGATAAACAATATTACACCAACAATTATATCAAGAACATATTCGCTATCTAAAATACCTTCAAAATATGGTTTTACTTTTGGAAACAAATAAATTGTTAAAATATATGCCAAAACCCATTTAGCAGCTGACAATAAACTTAAAACAAAACCTTTTCTAGATCCTTGAATTAAAAAATAAATGGTTAATACAAAAAAAATATAATCAAATAATGTTACTTGTATTAAAAAATCCTGAATAGCTTCAATCATTAATTGAATGGTTTAATTTTAAGCAATAAAGAAGGTAAAAGTGTTAAAACCGAAACCATTGCAAGCAACATAGCAATACCTGTGAACACGCCAAAGTAAATTGTAGGTATAAAATTTGACATTACTAAAATTGAAAATCCAAAAACTATTGTAATTGAAGTATTTAAAATAGCTTTACCGACAGTTGAGTGACATAATTTTAATGTTCTATTGTAATTTCTTAACTTTGCATACTCCTCTTTAAATCTATAAATATAATGAATACTATTATCTACTGCTATACCTATAGTTATGGCGGCTATTGTAATTGTCATCATATCAAGTGGGATTCCTAACAATCCTATCAATCCTAATATAAAAAAGGCTGCTATAAAATTTGGCACAACACCTATTAAAGCTAATTTTAAATTTTTAAATAGAATTATAAACATTATAAAAATTCCAAGCATAACAAATCCAAGTGTTAAAATTTGAGATTTAAATAAACTTTGTAAGAGATTGTTGAAAAGAATTAATACACCACCTAATTTATATTCATCCTGCTTCAATTCTAATTTATTTTTAAGGTCAGAATTTATTTTAATAAGCAAATCATTTCTCCTCAGATTATCTAATGAATCTTTTATTCTTAAGCTTATTCTAGCCTCAGAGTCTTTTATAGATATATATGGATCAACAATTTCTTTTTTTATGTTATCAGGAATCTTAGTATATAAGACACCCATTTCTAAAGACCCAAGTTCTTTATTATTATTTAATTGAGTAGCAACATCAATTATTGATGAAAAAGAGAGAACTTTTCCAATTGGCTCTAAAGAATCTAAATAACTATGAACCTTTTTTATCTTATCAATTTTGTCTTTAGTAAACCAATATTTTTCATCATTTTCATCTTCATCTCCCCAGTCATCCTCTTCATCTTCTAATTTTTGATCATTTTCATTTTGTTTTGGAAATTTTAAAATAACTTCAAGCGGTGTTGTGCCACCCAACTTTTCATCAATGAGCTTCATTCCTTTATATATTTCAGTATTTTTATCAAAATAATTTATAAAACTATTTTCAACTTCGAGCTTTGAAATCCCTAAGATACTTAGAAATATAATTATTAAGGTTGTTCCAAATATAGTATTTTGGTTTGAAACTGAAATGTTACTAAACAAATTAGTAATCGTAGTGCCTTTTTCCTCTTTTAAAGAAACTTTATTAAAATTAATTAAATTAATTAATGTTGGCAATAGACTAAAAGTAATAAGAAATGAAATTATTAGACCAAAAGTCATCATAAATCCAAAATCTATTATTGGTTTTATTTCACTAAACACTAAAGACAAGAAAGCAAATATAGTTGTCAAAGCTGTATACAAAATAGGCCAAAACATTTTAGTCGTCGTCAAAGAAATAATTTTAAATTTATCTAACTTTGGAAATTGTTTTGAAAGCTGAAGATATCTTGTACTAATATGAATATTCATAGCCATTGTTAAAATCAACATTAAAGCTATAAAATTAGATGATATAACGGTAACTTTCCAACCTAAGATACCTAGAAGTCCTGTCATTATTATAATTGAAAAAAAACAACTGCTTATAGGTACAATTATCCATATCAATCTTCTAAATACATACCAAAGAGTTGCAACGATAAATAAAAAAACTCCAAGTCCAAAAACAATAATATCATTTTTAATAAAAGTCATCATATCATCTGCGATCATCGGTATCCCGCCCAAATGAATTTTACTATTAGAGCTAAAATTTTTTATTACTTGTCTTATTTCTAAAATATTTTGATGATTTTGTTTTTTTAATTTATCTTTATATATCCCTTCTTCTTTTTTGTTTTTAAAGTCCTTTATTTTATCTTTAGACTTTAAATAAACTATAATACCAGACGTCTTACCATCTTCACTGATTACAAAATTCCTGAAAACAGGACTATTTAATATTTCATTAAATCCTCTTTCTTTATCAATACCTTGTGAACTAAGTGTAGAGTAGTTTTGTAGTCTCTTTATAAGTGGTTCATCAGAGCTGTTTAGTAAAGGAATATCTAATAGTGTGATTACACTATGCACCCAATTAAGTTTTTGAATTTCACTTTTTAATTTTGTTAGATTTTCAATAGAATTTTCATCTAGCATGCTTTCTTTTGGAGTGTAAGTAAGAACTAAAAATTCTTTTGCGCCATATCTTTCGTTTATTTCATTTAAATATTTTAAATCTGGATCACCCTCTATTAATAAAGTTTCAGATGATGCATCAAGCCTAAAATTTTTGGAATAGTAACCAAAAAAACAAAGACATATTAATAACAAGATTAATATCAAGCCTGGTTTTTTTAAAATATAATTCTGATAGAATTTAGCTAACATTGACTATTAGCTTATATAAATTAATTTAATTATTTTGAATATCTTTAAATTTGGTAAACATTGCCTCAAATTCAAGCATTACGTTACCAGTTGGTCCATGCCTTTGCTTTTGAATAATTAATTCGGCTAAATGTGAAACTTCGTTCATTTTTGCTTGCCATTCAGCATGTTCTACTGTTGCTGGTCTTGGTTCTTTTCCTTGTAAATAATATGCTTCTCTATAGACAAACATTACTACATCAGCATCTTGTTCAATTGATCCTGATTCTCTCAAATCTGATAGTTGTGGTTTTTTATCGTC
>CACPEZ010000001.1 GCA_902633125.1 uncultured Pelagibacteraceae bacterium | reverse complement strand
CTATAGTAAATACTAGTATTTGTAATTTTTTCTAATTCTTTTAAGTTATTATTAAATTCTCCTAAAACACCTAAAAGTAATTCATTACTTTGAAATACAATACTTAAGGCATTATTTTCTGAATATACGTATTTTAAGTCGGGATTAATTTTTGATTTTGCAAAATTTTTCAAATTATGCTGCTTTCATATTATCTGTTACTTTGCCAAATAAAGAATTTTGATTACTTCTTTCGATATTAACTTTAATTAATTTGCCAATATAATTTTCATCACCATCAAAAATTACTGAATTTAAAAATTTATTTCGTCCGAAAAATTTATTTTGGTCTTTAAGTTTATTTTCTACTAGTACCTCTAAAGTTTTGCCTTCTAAAGATTTATTCAATTCTATCTGATTGCTAAATAATTTCTCTTGGATAGTTATCAATCTATTTTTAAGTTTATCTTTATCAGTAATCTCTAATTCTGCAGCCTTTGTCCCTGGTCTTGGACTAAATATAAAAGAGAATGAATTTATAAATTTAATTTTATTAACTAAATTTATAGTTTCATTAAAATCATTCTCTGTTTCTCCAGGGTATCCAATTATAAAGTCACTAGAAAATTTTATATCAGGATTAATTTTGATTAATTTTTCATAAATATTTAAATAATAATTTACAGTATGCTTTCTGTTCATCATTTTTAATATTCTATCAGAACCACTTTGAATTGGTAAATGAACAAAAGGCATTAATTTTTTTGAATTTTTGTAACATTCAATAAGATCATCTGTCATATCTCTTGGATGAGATGTGGTATATCTAATTCTACTTATTTCGGTATATTTGCTTAGTGTATTAATAAGATCTGACAATCGATACTCTATATGTCCATCTTTATAAGAATATGCATTTACGTTTTGACCAAGAAAGGTTATTTCTCTAGACCCGTTCTTTATCAATCTCTCAGCTTCATCCATAATGCTTTTGAATGGTCTTGAATATTCTGGTCCTCTAGTATACGGAACAACACAAAAATGACAAAACTTATCACAACCTTCCTGAATTGTTAAAAAAGATGAAACTTTTGTATTGTTGTTTTTAATATTATCGAAATAACTAAATTTTGAAACTGAGTCAAATTCGGTTTCTTCAATTTTATTTTTTTCTTCAAAACTTTTTAAAAAATTATTTATTTTTTGATAAGATTGAGGGCCTATAACTAAATCTATATATTTTTCTCTATTAAGCATCTCAGTATTTTCAGCTTGTGCAACGCAACCTGCAACAACCATTATTGGTTTTTTTTTATCTTTATATAATTTTTTAACTCTTCCGATTTCATGATAAACTTTATCTTTAGCTTTATCTCTAATATGACAAGTATTTAAAATATAACAATCAGCTTCATCTTGATTTTCAGTTTTGTTATAGCCTATTGCACTAACAGCATCATAAATCCTGTTGGAATCATACTCATTCATTTGACAACCAAATGTCTTTATAAAAACCTTCTTATGCATGAATTATTTTTTTTTGATCCCGTATAATTCTAATTTATGATCTACGAGTTTGTAGCCATATTTATCAGCGATTTTTTTTTGTAATTCTTCAATCTCTTCATCAACAAATTCTATTATTTCACCAGTTTTGATATCAATCAAGTGATTATGATCATCATTTAGCTCATATCTAGCCTTGCCAGATTTAAAATCATGTTTTGTTAAAATTCCAGCTTCCTCAAAAAGTTTGACTGTTCTATAAACTGTAGCAATACTAATTTTAGAATCTATTTGAGAAACTCTATTATATAATTCGTCAACATCTGGGTGGTCAGACTCTCCATATGTTTTTTTTGACTCGGATATTACTCTTGCAATTATCCTTCTTTGATCTGTAAGTTTAACTCCATTTTTTTGACATTTTTCTTCAATAGTTTCTAACATAATATATTTTAACTCGAGTAAAGGGGTTTAATCAAATTAATATTTGTAAAATTTTTTTTATCGATTTTTAATAATTGATCTACACCTTTTTCAGTTAAGTGTTCGCTCAAAAATCCATATAAATCAATATTTTTTGCAAAAGCAATGCCTTTAGCAATTGCTATTGAATTTCTAATACTTGAGATTTTACCAGGACCTTGATTTACAAATATTTCACTTATTTTATCTAAATTTGAATCATGTTCTTTAAGGAAATTCAAAATCAATATCATTATTTTGTCAAAATTTTCTCTACTGTTTATATGAGCGGTAGTATAAGAATCAGTGTTAGTTATGAGAGAAAATAAAATTTTATCATCTGCGGCATTAATAACTAAAGTATTCATTTTTTTTATTATTTTTTTAAACGTTAAAGCTGAAGTAGTAAATAAAAAATATTTTAAAAATGAACAAGGTGTTTTGTCAATTATGTATCATAGATTTGAAGAAAATAAGTATCCATCAACAAATATAAGATTAGATACATTTAGAAAACATATTAATTTAATAAAAGAAAATAATTTAAATTTTTACAATCCTGGTGAATTTTCTAAAAATTTTAAGGAAGTTAAGGCACAAAAGAAAATTTTACTAACTATTGATGATGCATTTACATCGTTTTATGAAAATGCTTGGCCAATCCTAAAAGCAGAAAAAATTCCATTTATTTTATTTGTTTCAACAGAAGCAGTAGGGAATATGGGATATATGAGTTGGAAACAAATAAAAGAAGTAGAAAAAGAGAATTTTGCATACATTGGTAATCATTCACATTCACATGATTATTTAACTAAATTTACTTTTCAAAAATTTGTAGAAGATATTGAGAAATCAATTAAAATTTTTCATTCTAAATTAGGTTATAATCCAATTTTTTTTTCATATCCCTTTGGTGAATATAATTTGGAGCAGAAAAATTACATTTCAAATAATTTTGAGTTTGCATTTGGCCAACATTCAGGTGTTATTGATTTAAACAAAGATAGATATGAATTACCAAGATTTCCTATAAACGAAAAATATGGAGAAATAAAAAGATTTAAAGATGTAATATCTTATTTGCCACTTCAGTATAAAATTATTAAACCTGAAAATAAATTTATGAATGATGGAGAAAACCCACCTAAAATGACAATAGAATTTTTTAAAGATCAAAAAAATTTAGAAAATATTAATTGTTTTTCAAACGAAGGTTCAAAATGGAGAAAAACAAAAATTGTCTTAGTTGACAATATATTAAATGTAAATTTTGCAGAAAAATTTACTGATAGAAGAGGTAGAATTAACTGTTCGTTAAAAGATGAAAATGGTTGGAGATTTTCTGGATTCCAATTTGTTCAAAATTAAATTAATTTTTTAGTCTTATTACTTGTAGGCATTACATTCACATCATCAAAATCAGTAAGAGAATTTTGTATTATAATTTTTTTTAAAACATCAATGTATTGTTGACCTGTCTCTGCATATTTATCTAAATAATTTACAAGCTTTAAACTATCTAATTTTTGATCGTTATCTCTTTGAATTGCCCTTTCTTTTCTAAATTCGATATAACTGCTATGAGTATTTAAATTTCGCTGATATGCTCTTACTGATGCTTTAAGAACTGCAAACTTTGCAACTTTGTGTTTTGCATCTTTATCTACACCAGCTGGTCTGATACCTTCTCCATTCCAGGTCCATTGTCCGAATAATGCGTTACCCTCTTGTGCAAATCTAGATGTACCCCATCCAGTTTCTTTAGCAGCTTGAGCAAGTGCTAAAGAGACAGGCACTTCATCCATTCTAACTTTAAGAGAATAAAAATCTCCATCCCTTAAACCATATTGTTTAAATTTTTCCTTTAACCAATTCTTTTCTTTTTGCGTGTTGATATTCTTAGCCAATATTCTAAATAATTCTTTTCTATCTAGTCTAATTTTAGCGTTCTCTTCTACGATCAACGGTAAAACTATTTGAATAAATAGTCTCTTTCTCTTCTTTGAACTCTCAATACTTTTAATCTCTTTTGGAAGATGATCAATTTTGTTACCTATATTTACTAACTTAGTCTCTCTAACTTTTTCAAGATTATAATTTGTATCTTTAAACAATTGCTCAATTGTTCTTGCATCGAATCTTATTGAATTTTGTCCCTCATCATCTGTACTGAAAAAATCAATATCAGCAAAAATATTTTTAAGACTCAGTTTATTTGTTTTAGTTTCTGTTTCTCCATCTAACACTTTTTTTCTTTTTTCTAATTCTTGGTCAAAATTTACACCAGCATTTGAGATTATAGATTTTTTGAAATTTAAGTTTTTATCTAAAAAATTACTTAAAGTTGGTAAAGTAAAAAATGAGAAAATAACTAACAGAGAAATCGCCGAAAATCTGAATATATTATTTTTCTTTTGCTTGGGTTTAATACTTTTAGTTTTTGTACGTCTAACCATTAATTTCAATATAAATATTATTAATTAATTATACAGCTAAAACTTCCTTAACTTCGGGAATATAATGACATAGTAGGTTTTCTACACCTTTTTTTAGAGTAAGAGTTGAAGATGGACAACCCGAACAACTTCCTTTTAACAAAACTTTAACTTTTCCATCCTTGAATTCTTGGAACTTAATATCTCCTCCATCTCTTGCTACAGCAGGTCTGATCTTAGAATCTAGAATACTTATAATTTTTTTTTCTATCTCTGAATAATTTTTGTTTTGCTCTTCTTCTTTTGTTTTATCTATAATGCAAGTATTACCATTTGCGTAATATTCATTTACATAAGATATAACTATATGCTGAATATCTTCCCACTTTTTATTCTCTTCTTTATTTATCGAAAAGAAATCTTCACCTAAAAATACCCCTGTCACTCCATTTATTTGTAGTAAATTCTTTATCAGCAAATTATTTGTATCTTCTTGGTTTAAAACTTCTAAAGGACCATTATTAGATACTTTTCTACCAGGCAAAAACTTTAATGAATTTGGGTTTGGTGTAATTTCAGTTTGTATGAACATAAGAAGTATATAGTGTTTATTTCAAAATATTAAATAATTAAAAACCGACTATTTCTTTTATCTTTTTAACTTTTATAGAAGAAATATCCTGCGCTTTTGCTGCACCGTCTTCTAAAATTTGATCTATATAATTTTTATCTGATAATAATTTTTTTATTTCTTTAGATATAGGTGACAGTTTAGTCACAATTACTTCAGATAGTTTATTTTTTAACTCAGAAAAATTTTTTCCCTCAAATTCATTTAATGTATCAGTAATATTTTGATTACTTAAACTAGAATAAATACCCATCAAATTTTCAGCTTCAGGTCTA
Organism: uncultured Pelagibacteraceae bacterium; assembly: GCA_902633125.1. Taxonomy (GTDB): domain Bacteria; phylum Pseudomonadota; class Alphaproteobacteria; order Pelagibacterales; family Pelagibacteraceae; genus Pelagibacter. Next base: position 258,586 of record CACPEZ010000001.1, on the reverse strand, counting down.
CCTTTAAGTCCATCTTCATTTCCTGGTAAAGTGTGATTATCTGTTTTTGCTTTTTTTATTTTATTAGCGATTTGGTCCTCGTTATCTGTTAGGTTGATCCTGCTCCCCTCTGCAATATCTGATTTACTCATTTTTTTTGTGCCATCTTTCAAACTCATTATTCTTGAAAAATGTTTTTGTATAAGGGGCTCAGGGGGTCTTAAAAAATCTGGACATTTATATTCATTATTAAATTTTTGAGCTATATCTCTACAAAGTTCTAAATGCTGTTTTTGATCATCTCCAACTGGCACATGTGTAGCATCATATAAAAGAATATCAGAGGCCATTAGAATAGGATAAATATATAAACCTACACTAGCTTTTTCCTTATCTTTTCCAGCTTTCTCTTTAAATTGTGTCATTCTATTAAGCCAGCCCATTCTAGCAACACATCCTAAAATCCATGAACCCTCAGAATGTGCAGGAACTAGAGATTGATTAAATATTATACTATTTTTTGGATCAATACCGCTTGCGATAAACGCAGCTGCTGTCTCTCTAATATTATTTTTTAACTCTATTGGATCTTGCATTACAGTGATGGCATGAAGATCAACAACACAAAAAATACAGTTGTTATCTTTATTGTCTTGTAAATCAACAAAGTTTTTTATTGCACCTATATAATTTCCAAGATGTAAATTTCCCGTTGGTTGAACTCCAGAAAAAATTTTTTTAGACATAATTTAATAGTTTAATTTAATATCAGATATTTTAAAGGCCTTAATCAGTATTGAAATCAACAAATAAAAAGTAAATGTTAAAGTAACTAATAATATAATTGCTAAGAATTTATAGTTATTTGAAAATATAAAATAATTACTTAAGTAACTTAATAATATTTTAAATAATCCTAGACAAATAAGATTTGCAATAAATATTTTAAAGAGCTGTGTAAAAAAAGATTTGTTAAAATTAAAGTAATTTTTATTAAGGACAAATACCATAAGTAAGATTCCATTCAACCACGAAGAAATAGTTGTTGCTATAGGAATTATAATAAAACCTAGTTTACTAAATAAAGATACACTAATAACAATATTTAAAATTACAGAAATCAATGAAAAGTAAAAGGGTGTCTTGGTATCATTTCTGGCAAATATAAAGCTTGAAAATATTTTTATTATCGAAAATGCAGGCAGACCCAATGCAAAATAAAATAATGCAAGGGCAGAATTTTTAACACTTTCTTCGTTAAAAGATCCATACCCAAAAAGTGCAGAAACAATTTCTTCAGAGGCAAAAATTAATGCAAGTGTAGCAGGAAGACTTAAAAATAAACTCAACTCTAAAGACTTATTTTGTAAAGTTTCCAATTTTGATTTATTTTTACTTTTAACATATCTACTCAAGTTAGGTAAAATTATTATACCTATTGCAATCCCTGCTATCGCTAAGTTTATCTGGTATATTCTATCTGCATAATACAAATATGAAACTGCACTTGCTTGAAAAGAAGCAATTATTGTTCCAACTAATATATTAATTTGAGTAACCCCAGATGAAAATATACTTGGCAAAAGTTTCTTAAAAAAGAATTTTATTTTGTTATTTATTTGTAAATTAAATTTAAAACTCGGATAAAAATATTTTCTTGTAAAGATAATTAAAAATATAAATTGAATAATTCCAGCGAATGTTACTGCATAACTTAGATAGTAAACTAAATCTGTATCATTTTTTATAATAAGGAAACATACTATTAATATTATATTTAAAAAAAGCGGGGCAGCAGCAGCCGCTGCAAATTTATTATGAGAATTTAAAATTGCTGAAAAAAAAGACGCTATGCTTATAAAAAATAAAAATGGAAAAGTAATTCTTGTTAAATCAACTGCTAGTTTGAACTTTTCATCTATAGCTGAAAAACCAGGAGCAATTAATTTTATAAAACTTGGCATAAAAATCTCAACGAGTATTGTTAGACTTAATAATGCTAATACCAATAAATTAAATACTGAGTTTGCAAACTGTTGTGCTTTTTTTTTACTAGTCAAAAGTTCTGATGTGTAAGAAGGAACAAATGCTGCATTAAAAGTACCTTCTGCGAATAATCTTCTAAAAGTATTTGGTATTCTAAATGCTACAAAAAATGCATCAGCAATCGGTCCCGAACCAAGATAAATAGCTATGAAAAAGTCTCTAATGTATCCTAAAATTCTGCTTAATATAACAAACAGACTAAATGTGCCTGTTGACTTAATTAAATTCATAAATCATATTACTAATTTAATCCTTTTGTATATCTAAACAAACAATGAAAAAAAACAAAATTGAACATTATTCTGATAAAGAAGCATTAGATTTTCATACTAACGACAAATCTGGTAAAATAGAGATCGTATCCTCTAAGCCTGTAACTACTAAAAGAGATTTGGCACTAGCTTATTCTCCTGGTGTGGCTGCTCCTGTAAAAGCAATAGCTGATAATCCTGAGTTAGCATATGAATATACTACTAAAGGAAACCTAGTTGCAGTAATTAGTAATGGATCAGCAATATTGGGGCTGGGAAACTTGGGTGCTATAGCATCAAAACCAGTAATGGAGGGAAAAGCAGTTCTATTTAAAAGATTTGCAGATATTGACTCCATAGATTTAGAGATAGACACCGAAGATACAAAAGAAATAATTAATTCAATAAAGTATATAGCAAAAAGTTTTGGAGGAATAAATTTAGAGGATATTGCAGCTCCAAACTGTTTTATAATTGAGGATGAATTAAAAAAAATTTTAGATATTCCTGTGTTTCATGACGATCAACATGGGACAGCAATTATAACAACAGCTGCATTGATTAATGCAGTAGATATTGCAAAAAAAGACCTAAAAAAAATTAAAATAGTGATAAATGGTGCGGGTGCTGCAGCAATGGCATGTGCAAAATTATTTAGAAGCAAAGGTATTCCAAAAAATAATATCAAAATGTTGGACTCAAAGGGCGTTATTAATAAAAAGAGAAAAGATATTAACAGTTGGAAAAAAGAGTTTGCAGTTGATACACAAAATAAAAGTCTAGATGATGCGATGGAGAATGCTGACGTATTTTTAGGCTTATCAGCCGCAGGTGTTGTAAAAAAAAGTATGGTTAAAAAGATGGCAAAAAATCCAATTATATTTGCCTGCGCAAATCCTGATCCAGAGATAAAACCAGAAGATATTGAGGAAGTAAGAGATGATGCAATTATAGCAACAGGAAGATCAGATTATCCAAATCAAGTTAATAATTTAATTGGTTTCCCTTATATATTTAGAGGAGCGCTTGATGTTAGAGCTAAAACTATAAATGAAGAAATGAAAGTTGCTGCAGCTAATGCTATTGCTTCACTTGCAAGAGAATTTGTGCCTGATGAAGTTGCAGCTGCAATGGGTGGTGAAAGACCTAATTATGGAAAAGAATATATTATTCCATCTACTTTTGACCCAAGGTTAATAAGTGTAATACCAGTAGCAGTAGCAAAAGCTGCGATAAAATCTGGTGTTGCGAGAAAAAAAATTGAAAATTTTGATCAATATTCTGAACAGCTAAAACAAAGGCTTGATCCATCTGTAACAATTATGCAAGGAATAAATAATCAAATTAAAAAAACAAACAAAAAAGTTGTATTTGCAGATGGTGAAGATGAAAATACATTAAAGGCTGCAATAGCATTTAAAAATAGTGGTCTAGGTACGCCTATTTTGGTAGCCAAAGAAAAAGTAGTTAAAGAAAAACTTAAAGAAATTGGTTACGGAGAAAACTTTGATATTGAAATTGTAAACTCTACTTTAAGCGACAAAAGAAAAAAATATGTGAATTACTTATTTAAAAAACTTCAGAGAAAAGAAGGACTTCTAGAAAGAGATTGTGATAAAATGGTAAGAAATGACAGAGTTATTTGGGGATCGTGTATGGTAGCTTGTGGAGATGCTGATGCAATGGTCACAGGAAACTCAAGAAGGTATGGACAATCACTCGATAAAGTAAAAAAAGTCATAGATGCCAGACCTGGAGAAATTATGTTTGGATTGAACATGATTGTTAATAAGGGCAAAACAGTATTTATTGCAGATACAAGTGTTCATGAATATCCATCATCTGAACAACTATCTGAAATAGCTATTTCTGCATCAAGAGTTGCAAAATTATTTGGTTTTGAACCAAAAGTTGCTTTTCTTTCACACTCAACATTTGGCCAACCAATTACGGCTCGAACTAAACATATAAGAGATGCTGTAGAAATTTTAAAAAATAAAAAGGTTAACTTTAAGTTTGATGGAGATATGCAACCCGATGTTGCTTTAAGTGATGAATATAAAGATCTTTATCCATTTTCTGAAATTGTTGGTAATGCAAATATATTGATTATGCCTGGACAACATAGTGCTGCTATAACTTACAAAATAATGAAAACTTTAGGCGACGCAAAAGTAATTGGACCACTGTTAATCGGTTTAGGTCAAGCAATTGAAATTGCACCACTAAGATCATCAACATCTGACATATTAAATTTGGCATCTGTTGCAGCATATTCAGCGGGTGTAATTAATTACAAAAAACCAAATTAGTTTTTTATTACTCTCAAGTCCTCAACTAAAAAAATACTTGTAATCACATCTTCTACATCAAGGATTTGCTTAGCCTCGTTTATAACTTCAGCTCTTTCTTCTTCATGTTGTGAAATTCCGTAAATATAAATTATTTTCTTATATGTATCTATATCATAATTCGCAGACTTTATTTTTTTATTCGTAATCATTGCAGTTCTTAATTGAGAAGTTATCAACACATCTTTAGCTGTTTGTTTAAAGTTAAAATTTTCTTTTATCTTTAGATCATTTTTAACTGATCTAGCTCCTTTTATTTCCCAACCTAATTTTGTGATTTTTAGTTTTTCTTCTATCGTATCCACTTTACCTGTTATAAATATTCTACCATCCAAAACTTTCGTTTTAACATTAAGCAAATATCCTTTATCCATTAGTATTAATTTGGCCCTCAAATTTTTTTGCATTAAAGAGTCATCTATTTGTGTACCAATAGTTCTTGGGTCCATTGCAACTGAAACTCCTGTACCTAAAACTCCAGTTGATGAATAGCCTACACACCCTGAAATAAAAATAAAAGTTATAACTAATTTTAAATTTCTAAATTTCATTTTTTTTCTTTAAGCAATAATCATAAACAACTTTTTTTGATATGTTATTCTCCTTGCTAATTTTTGATGTAATATCTTTAATCGACATTTTTTTTAAAAGTTTGATAATTTTTTTTTTAACCGATTCTTCTATTACTTGTAACCTATTTTCTAAATTTGAATTTTCTGATATAACCACAGTAATCTCACCTTTTTCTGATATGTTAACATTATTAAGGTTTTTAACCTTAGTTCTAATATATTCTTCATGGAATTTTGTCATTTCTCTGGTAATTAAAATATCTCTATCATTAAAATATTTTTGGATTTGGACTGTTATTTTTTTTATTTTTTTGGGTGAAATAAAAAAAATAACTGAGTAATTTAGATTAGAAATCTTTTGAAAGAGTTGATCGATTTGTAGCTTTTTATCTGGCAAAAACCCACAAAAAAAGAAATTGTTTGAAAAGCCACTTATAGAAACGGCCGTAGCAACAGCAGAAGGTCCCGGAACTGGAAATATATCAATTTTATTTTTTATGCATTCGTTGATTAAGATTCCTCCCGGATCTGAAATTGTTGGGGTACCTGCATCTGAAATGACAGAAATTATTTTATTTTCTTTTAATAAATTTAATACATATTTGATATTTTTTTTTTCGTTAAATTTATGATTAGATAACAACTTTGTGTTTATATTAAACCTAGATAATAGTTTACTTGAAACTCTTGTGTCTTCTGACAAAATTATATCTGATTTATTTAGTATGTATATAGCCCTGAAAGTAATATCACCTAAATTTCCTATCGGCGTGGAAACACAATATAGCCCAGGTTTTAAACTATCATTTATTTCAAAATTATACATTTAATGACGATGAGAAAATTATATATCATAGTTTTAAAAGTTTTTCTTATAATCGTTTTCTCAAATCTTAAAGCAATCTCAGATGAGAAAATAAAAATAGGTTTAATTGTGCCTTTATCAGGCGAATATTCATATATAGGTAATTCAATTCTTAAATCTACAAGAATGGCATTAAATAAAATTAATGATACCAGAATAACAGTTATACCCAAAGATACCAAAGCAAACCCGATTGATGCATTAAAAGTATCAAATGAGCTATACAATAATGGTGTAAAAATAATTATTGGACCAGTATTCAATGAGAGTAATAAATATTTAGATGAATTAAATGAAGTAACATTCTTATCTTTTACAAATAAAATTAGAAATAATCCAAGAAATGTAATTTCTGCAGGTGTAAATGCAATATCGCAAGTAAATACAATTAAAAAATATTTAGCTGAAAGCAATTTAAAAAATACAATTTTTTTAATTCCTGAAACAGAGTATAAAAGAGAAATTGAGGAAGCTATTGATAAATCAAATTTAATATTAAAAGAAAAATTTATTTATAGCAAAGACCCAACTTTACTAACAAAGCAAATAGAAGATTTAACAAGATATCAACAAAGAAAACAAAATTTAGAGAACGAAATTAAAAGAATAGAGGATTCAAATACTTTTAATAAAAAGAAAAAAATAGATGTATTAAAAAAAAAGGATACTTTAGGTTTTATTAATTTTGATTCAGTGATAATCGCTGATTTTAGTGAAAGTTTAAAGAGTGTTGCCACATCATTATTATATACAGATATATCTTCACAAAGAATAAAATACATTACATTAAATCAATGGTTTGATGAAAGTCTTTTAAAGGAAACTTCATTGCATCCGATGTATTTCCCATCAATAAATAAAGATAATTTTGAAATATTTAAAAAAGAATATATTCAAAACTTCAAAAATACACCAAATCAAATTTCTTTTTTAAGTTATGATCTAATAGGTTTGGTATATTACCTGTTAATAAATAATGATTTTAAGACAAATGAAAATTTATTTATTAAGAAAAATAAATTTAAAGGAAAAATAGGCATCTTCGAAATAAATAAAAAAATAATCACCCATCAATTAAACTTTTATGAAATACATGATAAAAATTTCAAAGAAATTTTTTAATTTTTTTAAAAGCTTGTGCCCTATGATCGTTTTTAAATTTTAACTTTTGACTCATTTGACCAAATGTTAATCTTTTATTTTTTGGAATAAAAATTGGATCATAGCCAAAACCTTTATTTCCAATTTTCTTTTTAGATATTCTACCATTAATAATTCCTAAAGATTGTATCGGTTTTTTTTTTAATCCATAAATAGTTAATGCACAAATAAATCTTGCTTTAATATTTTTTGATTTCCAGTTTTTATCTACTTGAGATAACTTTTTATAAACTCTGGATATTGCCAAATTAAAGTCACTCTTATTTCCACCCCATCTTGCTGAATAAATACCTGGTTGATTATTTAGCAAGTCAATTTCAAGCCCAGAGTCATCTGCAATGCAAATTTTTTTTGTTTTTTTTGAAAAATACTTCGCTTTGATTAAAGAATTTTTAAGAAAGGTATCTCCGTTTTCTTTAGGACTTTTAAGGCCATAATCCTTCGGAGAAGTAATAATATAGTATTTGGGCAGTAAATCTTTAATTTCTTTTATTTTTCCGTCATTATTTGACCCTACTACGATTTCCTTATTTTTTTTTTTAAACATCTAGAATTTTATGAATTTCTTACCATATAGACTGTAATGGAAAAAGAAGAAACACTAAATAAAGAAGATCAAAATTTAAAAGACGAAAACTCAGACTTAAGTAAAGATAAACAGGCCTCAGATGAGACTGAAAAAAAAGAGGAAGAAGAACAACTTTCACCTGAGGATGAAATTGCAAACCTTAAAGATAAAGTTGCTAGAACATTTGCTGAAATGGAAAATCAAAGGAGAAGATTTGAAAAAGAGAAAGATGAAGCTTTTGAATATGGTGGATTTTCATTTGCAAGGGAAACGCTAAATCTTTTAGATAATTTAGAGAGATCAAAACAAACACTGGAAAATGACGAAACTATAAAAGATAAAGACACACTAAAAAAATTAATAGAGCACATTGATATTATTAATAAAGATATGATTTCGATTTTCAAAAAAAATAATATTGAACCGATAAAAGCAATTAACGAAAAATTGGATCCAAATTTACATCAGGCTATGATGGAAGTCGAAGATGATACCAAGGATCAAGGCACAATAGTCCAAGAAATTCAAAAAGGTTTTATGATGAAGGATAGGTTACTAAGACCTTCGTTAGTAGCTGTATCTAAAAAAAAGGTTGAAGATAAACAGAATAACCAAAAAAACCAAGAAAATGAGGAAAAAGAGGTAAAAAATTAATTATTTATTACGGTTGTAGTTGTAAAATTAGCACTTATATGAGCTTCAAATAGGATTAATTATGAGCAAAGTTATAGGAATAGATTTAGGAACAACAAACTCTTGTGTAGCAGTTATGGAGGGGACACAAGCAAAAGTTTTGGAAAATGCTGAGGGGGCAAGAACGACACCTTCAGTTGTTGCATTCACAGATGAAGGTGAGAAATTAATAGGTCAACCTGCAAAAAGACAAGCTGTTACAAATCCTGAAAATACAATATTTGCAGTGAAAAGATTGATTGGAAGAAATTTTGACGATCCAACAGTTAAAAAAGATGTAGAAACTGCTCCTTTTAAAATAGTAAATTCTGATAAAGGTGATGCATGGATAGAAGCAAAGGGTCAGAAATATTCACCATCACAAATTTCGGCTTTTACACTTCAAAAAATGAAAGAGACTGCAGAAAAATATTTGGGTTCTGAAGTAAAACAAGCAGTTATAACTGTTCCAGCATATTTTAATGATGCTCAAAGACAAGCTACTAAAGATGCAGGTAAAATAGCTGGACTTGAAGTTTTAAGAATTATAAATGAGCCAACAGCAGCATCTCTAGCTTATGGTTTAGACAAAAAAGCAAACAAGAAAATAGCAGTCTATGATTTAGGTGGAGGAACATTTGATGTTTCAATTCTTGAATTAGGGGATGGCGTGTTTGAGGTAAAATCAACCAATGGAGATACTTTTTTAGGTGGAGAAGATTTTGACAATGCAATAGTTGATTATCTTTTATCAGAGTTCAAAAAAGAAAATGGTATTGATTTAAAATCTGACAAATTGGCATTACAAAGACTTAAGGAAGCTGCTGAAAAAGCTAAAATAGAATTATCATCAGCAACTCAAACTGAAATAAATTTGCCATTTATAACAGCGGATAAAACTGGACCAAAACATATTAACTTAAAGATGACAAGAGCGAAGCTTGAAGCTTTGGTAGAAGATCTAATCTCAAGAACTATTCCACCATGTAAAACTGCTCTAAAAGACGCAGGTTTATCTGCAAGTGAAGTGGATGAAATTGTATTAGTAGGTGGTATGACTAGAATGCCAAAAGTTATTGAGGAAGTAAAAAATTTTTTCGGAAAAGATCCTAATAAATCTGTAAATCCTGATGAAGTTGTGGCAATGGGTGCTGCAATACAAGCTGGAGTATTACAAGGCGATGTAAAAGATGTATTACTTTTGGATGTAACCCCTTTATCGTTAGGAATAGAAACTTTAGGTGGTGTATCAACAAAACTAATCGATAAAAATACAACAATTCCAACAAAAAAGAGTCAAGTATTCTCAACAGCTGAAGATAATCAACCCGCTGTATCAATCAGAGTTCTTCAAGGTGAAAGAGAAATGGCATCTGATAACAAAGTTTTAGGAAATTTTGAATTAGTAGGAATAGCTCCAGCACCAAGGGGAGTTCCGCAAATTGAAGTAACGTTTGATATAGATGCAAATGGTATTGTAAATGTCTCAGCTAAAGACAAAGGAACTGGTAAAGAACAAAAAATTCAAATTCAAGCATCTGGAGGATTAAGCGATGAAGAAATTAATCAAATGGTAAAAGATGCAGAGTCTAACAAAGAAGAAGATAAGAAGAAAAGAGAAGCTGTAGATGCAAGAAACCAAGCGGATACATTAATACACTCAACTGAAAAAAATATAAAAGAACACGGTAGCAAAGTTTCTGATGCTGATAAAAAAGCTATAGAAGATGCATCAGCAAATCTAAGAAACGCCCTTAAAGGAACTGATGTTGAAGAAATTAAAAAGAAAACACAAGATTTGGTTCAGGCATCTATGAAATTAGGTGAAGCAATCTATAAATCACAACAAGGTGCAAAACCTGAAGATGCTCCAAAAGACGCAAAGAAAGAAGATACGAAAGACGATAACGTTGTTGATGCAGATTTTGAAGAAGTAAAAGAAGAGAATAAAGAAAAAAGCGCCTAACAAAACAACTATTTGTCTATAACATGTTATGGCAAAAAGAGATTATTACGAAGTTTTAGGTGTAAATAAAAGTGCTTCTACAGACCAGATAAAATCAGCTTACAGAAAACTCGCAGTTAAATATCATCCAGACAAAAATAAAGGTGATAAAGGTGCTGAAGAAAAATTTAAAGAAGCATCTGAAGCTTACCATGTACTCTCGAATTCCGAGAGAAAACAAAATTATGATAATTTTGGTCATGCAGCTTTTGAAAATGGAGGTGGTGGAAGAGGCGGATTTGGAAATTTTGACTTTTCAAATCATTTCTCTGATATTTTTGAAGATTTTTTTGGAGAGGGTTTCGGTGGAGGCCGTAGATCAAGAAGGTCAAATAATAGAGGGTCGGATTTAAGATATGATTTATCTATATCATTGGAAGAAGCCTTTTCAGGAAAGAAACAAGATATAAAATTTTCAACATCTGAAAAATGCGATACTTGTAGTGGATCAGGTTCAAAACCTGGTCATCAGGCTGGAGCTTGCTCGATGTGCGGTGGTCATGGTCAAGTAAGATCGAGCCAAGGTTTCTTTACAGTCCAACAAACATGTCCTCAATGTGCTGGTGCAGGGGAGGAAATCACTCATCCTTGCTCTAGTTGTAATGGACAGGGTAAAAAACAGGCTTCAAAAAGATTATCAGTTACTATTCCAAAAGGTGTGGATGATGGGACAAGAATAAGGCTTTCAGGGAAGGGTGAAGCTGGATCGAGAGGTGGAAGTAGTGGTGATTTATATTTATTCATCAATGTTCATTCTCATGATTTATTTAAAAGATCAGATGAAAACTTATTTTTTGAGTGTCCAGTTTCTATAGCAGATGCTGCTCTAGGTACATCGATTGAAATTCCAACAATTGACGGAGGTAAAGCTAAAATTAAAATTCCAGCAGGAACACAAAGTGGAAAACAATTTCGATTAAGAGGAAAAGGAATGCCTTACATGAGAGGTAATGATTTTGGAGACCTTTATGTGCAGGTTAACACTGAAGTTCCAATATCTCTTAATAAAGAACAAAAAGAATTATTAGAAAAATTTAGAGAAATTGAAAACGAAAAATCTAACCCAAGTATTAGAAAGTTTTTTCAAAAAGCTAAGAGTTTCTGGAAAAATTAACCAAAAATTATAAAGTACCTGCTAATTCTGGATTAGCACTGATATCCTTAATTGAATAAGGTTTAACACCTCCTTCTTGATCTAATAAATTTTTACATTTATAACCAAGTCGCTTTAACTTTAGACCTTTACATGATCTTTTAATCCAAATTTCATCAAAATATAATTTAAATGCCATTTTTGAAGTTGTGTAAATTCCAAATTTAAAATCCCAACGATTTTTTCCAAAATACTTTTCTACATCTCCATGAGTTTTCCAAATTGTTTGTCCTTTATGATCTACTTTAAGATCACCATTAATCCAAATTTTAAAGTAACCTTTCTCTGGATCAGAATTAAAATTGATGTTGTGTATAATGTCTATCCATTTTCCTTTAAAGCTCAATAATTCGTCCCAATTTAATAATTTAAACTCTTGATATGATTTTATACAGAAATTGGCTCCTGTAGAACCATCTCCTGATCCTGCAGAACAATTCTTATTTGGCTTATCTAGTACAAAATAGCCCTTTCTGGTTCCATTTTTCATTATCAGTCCAACAAAATTTTTTATATCAGTCTCAAACATTGGTTCATAAACTTCTATATCGTTATGCCATTGCTGTATTGTTAATCTTCCTCCCCATTTAAAGTCCTTTGGTATCAAAAGTGACATCGACATCCATACATTATCGTCCTTTTTTCCGTTTTTTCTTCCACTCACCTCGACTCTTTTTTTAGACTCAAAGTTAGATCTTTTACAATCTGCCTTTGAACCAATACACCCTGTCCCTACAGTTAACTTAAGTGCGGTATCACCATGTCTAGGATTTTTTTTTGTAACTTCTAAAAAGTTATAATCCAAATTATTTTCTTTTTTAAAATTTTTGTAAAATTGTTCTCTTATAATTTTAAACCCACCTTTAACATTTACAGTGGTATCATCTTTTTTAATTTTTAAATTTTTATGAAATATTGCTTCTTCAGCAACAACCGAAGTACAAATGCTAAGTAAAAAAATAATTTTTATAATATAATTCATTTAAATTAATTTAAGTTATGTATATTATATTAAATAAATATTAATGAAAAAAATTAATTTAGCTATAACTGGTTGTATGGGAAGAATGGGTCAACAACTCATTAAATCTGCTATAAAAGATAAGTCCACTAAATTAGTTGCTCTTACTGAAAATAGATTAATTAAAAAGAAAATCAGTGGAATAAATCTCGGGTTAAATACCGAAAAAACTTTAAATAAAGCAAATGTAATAATAGATTTCACAATACCAAAATGTACATTTGAGGTTCTAAAAATCGCTAGTAGATTAAAAAAAAGAGTAGTTATAGGCACAACAGGTTTTACAGAAAAAGAGGAAAATTTAATAAAGAAGTTTTCTAAAAAAATTCCAATTTTAAAAGCAGGAAATATGAGCCTTGGAATTAATTTGCTCATGTACCTAACCGAGATTACATCGGCATCGCTTGGTAATAATTATCTAAGTAAAGTTTTTGAGGTTCATCACAAACATAAAAAAGATCATCCATCTGGTACAGCTTTAATGCTTGGAAAGGGAATTGCTGTAGGAAAAAATAAAAACTTTTATAAAATGATCGGTAAAAAATATTTAAATAAAAAAAAATTTCCTTATGGAAAAAAAATTAATTTCAATTCAATCAGAAAAGGTGAAATTATAGGTGAACACGAAGTTACCTTTTCAAGTGGAAAGGAAATTATAACACTAAACCATGAAGCTTTTGATAGAGCTTTATATTCTGAAGGAGCAATAACTGCTGCAAAATGGCTAATAAATAAAAAACCAGGCCTTTATTCAATGAGAAATCTTCTGAATTTTAAATAATGAATGAAGTTCAAAGGGCTAAAATAGTTTTAAAAATACTTAATAAAACCTATCCAACAACACCAATACCATTAAAACATAGAAATATATTTACGCTTTTAATATCTGTATTACTTTCTGCTCAATGTACAGATGTTAATGTAAATAATGTCACAAAAAATATTTATCCAAAATACAATAAACCTCAGCATTTTGTTAAGCTAGGTAGAAAGAAAATAGAAAAATTAATAAGAAGCATTGGGATTTTTAGAATTAAAGCGAAGAGCGTTTATAATCTTTCAAAAACTTTAGTAGAAAAATATAATGGTAGAGTTCCAAAGACTTTTGAGGAGTTAGAGGAGCTACCTGGCGTAGGACACAAAACAGCAAGTGTAGTTATGTCACAAGGTTTTGGATATCCTGCGTTTCCAATAGATACTCATATACATAGACTTGCTCAACGTTGGGGTTTAACTAGTGGAAAAAATGTTGTTCAAACAGAAGAGGATTTAAAGCGTTTATTCCCAAAAAAATATTGGAATAAACTCCATCTTCAAATAATTTATTACGGGAGGGAATATTGTAAAGCGAGAGAGTGTTACGGTATTTCTTGTAAAATTTGTACTTCTTGTTATCCTAAAAGAAAAAGGCCAATTAAAACAAAGAAAGCTTAAAATGAAAATTCTAGGAATTGGAAATGCAATTGTTGATGTTATTTGTAAAGTTAACGAAGATTTTATCGAACAAAATAATTTAACTAAAGGTACCATGAAGCTTATTTTTGATGATAAGGAATTTAAGACTATGTTATCTAATCTTAAAATTGAGAAAACTATATCAGGGGGATCAGTAGCAAATACTATTGTAGGATTATCTCAACTTGGTAATAAAGTAGGTTTTATTGGGAAAGTGAGCGATGATGAACTTGGAAGTAAATACGAAGATGGTTTAAAATCCGAGAATGTCGAATATTTTTACTCTAAAAAGAAAGAAAAATTACCTACAGGAACTTGTTTAATTTTAGTAACTCCAGATTCTGAAAGAACAATGTGTACATTTCTTGGTACTGCAGGCAAAATTAATGAAAATGACGTCAATATTGAAGTTGTAAAAAATTCTGAAATGATATTTCTTGAAGGGTACTTATGGGATGAAGGAGAACCAAAAAAAGCATTTGAAAAAGCGATTAAAAACGCCAATAAGGTTGCTATGTCTTTGTCAGATCAGTTCTGCGTTGATAGGCACAAGCAACATTTTTTAGATTTAGTAAAAAATAAATTAGATATTATCTTTTCAAATGAACAAGAAATAATGTCATTGATTGATGCAAAAAATTTCAGGGATGTAATTGATTTTGGAAAAAATTTAAAAAAACTACTAATTGTAACTAGAGGAGATAAAGGAGCTATTTCAATAAATGGAGATGAGGTAGTTGAGAATGGTGTAGAAAAAAATTTGAGTATTAAAGATCTTACTGGTGCAGGAGACTTATTTGCATCGGGTTTTTTACATGGAAATATTAATAATTTAAGTTCAATTGAATGTCTTGATAAGGGAAGGCAAATGTCATCAAAAGTAATTCAACAGATAGGGGCTAGACTATAATTGTGACCCTAATAGAAAAAAAAATTTTTAAATTTTTCCCTCAACCTATTTTTCACTACAAAGTTGAAAACTATGAAAAACATAATGAGAACTTATCAAAATATATATATGAGCTTTATAAAGATGACAAAGATGGCTTAATTAGATCTAATCAAGGAGGATGGCATTCAAAACCATTTGATCTAAAAAAAAAAGATAAACCGCCATTTAATTTCTTTATGGAAATACAAAAATATGTTGCAGATGTATTCAGGGAATACGGATGGTTTTATGCACCAGAGAAAGTTAATCTTACAGAAATGTGGGCAATTATAAATAAAAAAAATAATTTTAATATAGAACATACGCATCCAAATAATTATTTAAGTGCAGCATACTATGTGAAGGCACCAGAAAATTGTGGTTCATTTAATGTTTCAAATCCTAATCAAGTTGCAAAAGAGAGAATAGCAATAAGTAATAAAAGAACAGAATTTAATCAGAATATTGCACAAATAAAACCTGTAGCAGGAGATTTATTGCTTTTTCCTGCTTATCTTCCACATTCAGTTGGTATGAATTTATCAGAAGAAGATAGAATTGTAATAAGTTTCAATATCGATATTTTAAAGTAGCTATTTTTTTTTTCTCTTAAAACTACCTTTACCTTTTTTAGGTTTTATTATTTTAGGTTTATATTTTTTTGTAAACAAATCTTTTGCAATTAAGTTTTTTTTATTTAAAATTTTAATCATTTTGCATGGAGCATATTAGGAGAATTGTTATATTTTGTATCCTAATTTTAAACTTTTTATAAAATTGTTATCGTCAAAAGTTTTTAGAATTTTCTTTCTTAGTCTATACACATGGGTTTCTACCGTATGTGTCTCGAGTTTAGATTTATATCCCCAAACATTTTTTTGAAGTTCTTTTATTGATGCAGCATTTTTGGCGTTATTTAAAAAACTAATAATCAGTGCTTCTTTTTCTGTTAAAGAAAGAACTTTATTTTCTTTGAACAATTTTCGAGTATTAAAGTTTATAATATAATTTCCAATTTTTATATCTTTTTGAAAATTGATTTTGTTTTTCAGAAAGCTTAGGTTTATAGAATCAATCAATTTTGGTAATTGAATTGGTTTTGAATGAATTTTTATTTGATTTTCTAATTTAAGTTCATCATCAGAAATTATTAAATCTAAAGCATGAAAACTTTGTTCTTCTATCTCAAGATTACTTATTTCCTTTATATTAAAACTGACAAGATGTTTAATTTCAAATAAAATATCATACAAAATTGTAGAATTATGAATTAATAAATTTTGTTTCTGCATTATTTTAGATTATGACAATTATTATAAAAAATAAACATACACTTTTTTTTGATGAGTTTGAGTTTAAATGTTGTGTTGGAAAAAAAGGATTTACTAAAAATAAATTAGAAGGAGATAAAAAAACACCTATAGGCATTTTTTCGCTTGGAAACTTATATTACAGGCATGATAGAGTCAAAAAACCTGAGACAAATTTAAATATTATAAAAATTAAAAAAAATATGGCATGGTGCGATGACGTAAGTAACAGAAAATTTTATAATAAAATTACTAATCTGAGTAAAAAAGTTAAATCAGAAAAGTTATATAGAAAAGATTATAAATATGATTATTTTATTCCTATTAAATATAATTGGATTAATCCAAAAATTCCTAAAGGTAGTGCAATTTTTTTACATTTGACAAAAAATTTTAGAAGTACAAACGGTTGTATAGCAATGATGAAGAAAGATTTCTTAATTTTATTAAAATTAATAAAAAAGAACACTAAAATTAAAATTTTTTAATTTCTTTTTCCAAATATATCGGATCCTATTCTCAAAAATGTAGAACCTTGCTGCACAGCGTTTAAATAATCAGAGGACATACCCATACTTAATTCATTAAAATTATGCTTTTGTTTTAACTCTAGCATTTTTTTAAAATATCTAACTGAACTGTCATCAATTGGAGGAATACACATCAATCCTACTACATTTAGTTTTAAGTCCTTACAAAAGTTATAAAAATCATTTAATTTATTAACACTTATTCCTGATTTTTGCTCTTCGTTTCCAATATTGACTTGAATAAATAATTTTATTTTATGGTTTTCGTATGAGGCAATTTTATTTGCTAACTTTTCACTATCAAGAGAATGTATATAATCGAAAATTTTTACAGCAAATTTAACCTTATTGGTCTGCAATTTTCCTATTAAGTGCAATTTAATATTCTTATTTTCTTTTTTTACTTTTTCCCATTTATCCACCGCCTCCTGTACTTTATTTTCTCCATAATGTGTGTGCCCATGATTTATTAAGTGAATTATATGATTTAGTTTAAAAGTTTTTGATACTGCTATAATATTAGGTTGATTTATAAAATTATTTTCTTGAAGTTTTTGCTTAACATTTGATTGTATGTTAATTAAATTTTTTACTGTTTGATGCATAACTTTAAATTAAAAAAATATTATTTTATAAATCAGTTTAATAAAAATAATATTGATAATTTAGACAATAATACAACAATTATTTATAGAAATTATAAAAAACAAAATAACTTGAAATGTATAATTCAAATTAGAAATTATTGTAGGAAAAAAAGAATTAAATTTTATATTTCAAATAATATTAAATTATCATTAAATCTTAAGTTAGACGGAGCATATATACCTTCTTTTAATAGAAGTTATAGACATTTGTCATACTCATTTAAAAATAATTTTGATTTGATCGGTTCTGCACATAATATTAAAGAGATAAAAACAAAAGAAAATCAGAAAGTTAATTCATTATTTCTATCATCTTTATTTAAGAAGAATAAGAATTACTTAGGTATAAGAAAATTTAATATCATAAGTAAGTTAACAAAAAAAAGAGTGGTCGCTCTTGGAGGAATTTCTAAAAATAATATTAGAAAATTGAGAATCGTTAATTGTATAGGATTTAGTGGAATTAGTTTTTTCGAATAAAAAAAAGGCCTCATTTCTGAGGCCTTTTTTAATAATAGTATCTATAACTTAGAAGTTAAAAGATAATCCTAAACTGTAAGCTTCTCTGCTGTTAGTTGAAGAGTTATCGATGTTATCAACATCATGAACTGTTCCAACTATACCTAAAGATCCCATAGTGTATGAGAAACTTAATGCTGCAGCTTCTTGATCTGGGTTTCCAGAACTTACTTCTTCAATCTCATGGTTACCATAAGAAATAGCTAGGTCATCATTTACTTGGTAAGATACACCAATTCCTGTTGACTCATAGTCATTTCCAGTTTCCATGTCATTTTCAGACATCTGGATACCTACTGTGAAACCACCAATCGCATACTTAGCATACATTGTGCTTTCATCACCTTTAGTATTTGTTGTTACCTCAACATCTTGTTGTGCATAACCAACAGTTAAACCTTCCATACCAGTATATTCAATACCGTATGAAGTTGATGAAACATCTGTTACTGCATCTGCTGCGTTAACGTATGTTACAGTACCTGTTACACCTGACTCGTGTGCGTAAGAGTATGCAAACATGTTGTTACCACCTGCACCACCGATTACATGAGCTTCTGCACCAGTTACGATATCCCATGGCTCTTCGTTAGCTGTTGGCATTACGTCATCTTTTGCACCAAGAGCTGAGCTTCCACCGTGACCATGGAAAGTTAATGTTCCAGCATCACCTAAATCAAAAGCGATTGACTGGTTGTCAAACTCTGATCCTGTATCTGCATCGTCACCATCTAACTCGTAAGTTAAAGTAACGCCGATGTCATTTACATCACCTGAAGCAGAGAATGTAAGTGAGTCACCCATTGTCCAACCTTGACCTTGAGTTTTCTTCTCATCACCACCTGTGTATGACATACCAGCAGAACCTGATACTGACATTTCAGCTGCTGATACTGAACCAGCAACTAGGGAACCAGCAAGTGCTGTTAACCCTATTTTTTTTATATTGTTCATATTAAGTACTCCTTGTTTATTGTTTAATATTAAACAGAACACTTGTAACAAAATTGAAGGAAAACACTTAAATTTTGGTAAATTTATCGTTATTTAATGCAAAAGTGTTGCATAATTACATCTATAAAACATCAATAAAATGTGTGTTTTTTTCTGATTTATAAATAATATTGTTAAATCTTAAGTAAATGTTCTAAAAACCAGTGCTTTAAAAAAAAACTATGAAAACACGAATCATTCCACTTTTATTAATTTTTTTACTTATTGGGGCATGTAATGGAAAAGTTCCTGGAGCGGATGCAAGAAAAATACCACCAAACGCTAAGGATAGAATAAAAAAAAATATAGAAGAAGGAAGAGGCTTTACCTTAATGGGCTCTGTTGAAAAGAAAAAATCAGGAGAATTTGATTTTGCAAGTTCAAATGAATTATGGAGAGCATCATTAGACACACTAGATTTTATGCCATTAGCGCTTGCAAATTATAGTGGGGGTATTATCGTTACGGATTGGTATAGTGATGGTTCATCCGATGGTGAGTCTGTGAAGATTTCAATAAGATTTCTTAGCAATGAAATTAGAGCTGATGCATTAAATATTAAAGTATTTTATAAAAATTGCTCAATAGAAAGTAATTGTAAAATTTCAGATAAATCTGAAAATTTATCAGGCGAATTGGCAAGAAAAATATTATCCAAAGCAGCTATTTATGAAAAAGAGACACAGTCCAAAAAAAAAACGTAAATACATAGCCGAGCCTTATAAAGACTAAAATCTTTGTTGTGGAAAGATATAATTTTAAAAAAGTTGAAGAGAAGTGGCAAAAGCATTGGTTAGATAACAATAGCTTTGTAACAGAAATTGATAAGAGTAAGAAAAAATTTTATTGTTTAGAAATGTTTCCATACCCATCAGGAAAAATTCATATGGGTCATGTTCGTAATTATACAATTGGAGATGTTTTATCAAGATACAAATCATTAAAAGGTTTTAATGTTTTGCACCCAATGGGATGGGACGCATTTGGAATGCCTGCAGAAAATGCAGCGCGAGAAAACAATTTAGATCCTAAAGAGTGGACAAATAAAAATATACTTACTATGAAAAATCAATTAAAAAAACTTGGTTTGTCAATTGATTGGAGTAGAGAAATATCCACTTGCTCTGAAGAATACTATAAACACCAACAAATTTTTTTTTTAGAACTGTTAGAGAAAAAACTTGT
This sequence comes from uncultured Pelagibacteraceae bacterium, assembly GCA_902633125.1. Lineage (GTDB taxonomy): Bacteria > Pseudomonadota > Alphaproteobacteria > Pelagibacterales > Pelagibacteraceae > Pelagibacter. The sequence goes on along the minus strand of CACPEZ010000001.1, from coordinate 238,372 downwards.
CTATAGAAAAGAAAATTATGTTAATTGGGATCCAGTTGACGAAACAGTTTTAGCGAATGAACAGGTAATTGATGGTAAAGGCTGGAGATCTGGTGCTGTTGTTGAAAGAAAAAAATTAAATCAGTGGTTTTTTAATATTTCTAAATTTTCTCAAGAATTGCTTGATGGCCTAGAAAGATTAGATACATGGCCTAACAAAGTTAAAACAATGCAAAGAAATTGGATTGGAAAATCATTTGGCTGTGAAATTGATTTTAATATAGAAGGTAGCTTACCAGTTAAAAAAATTAAATGCTTTACAACAAGACCAGATACACTATTTGGATTTTCTTTTTTAGCTCTATCAATAGACCATGAAATTTCAGATTATTATAAAAATAATAAAGAATTTTTAAAATTTAAAGAGGAATGTTCTAAAACTGGTACAACCGAAGAAGCAATAGCTGTAGGAGATAAAATAGGATTTAAAACAGATTTAATTGCAATAAATCCTTTAAATCCTGATCAGAAAGTGCCAGTTTATTTTGCCAACTTTGTTTTGATGGATTATGGATTTGGTGCTGTTTTTGGATGCCCTGGACATGATCAAAGAGATTTCGACTTTGCTAAAAAATATAATTTAGATATCAAGACTGTGGTGAGGCCTCATGAAAAAGATGAGAATTTTAAAGTAAGAGATGAAGCATATCCAGGTCCAGGAGTTTTAATTAATTCTAAATTTTTAAATGGCTTAAATGCGCCAGATAAATCTGTAATTGAAACAATTAAATTATTAGAAAAAAAAAAATTAGGAAAAAAACAAATAAACTATAGACTTAAGGATTGGGGTGTATCAAGACAAAGATATTGGGGATGTCCAATTCCAATAGCCTACGATGAGAATGGAGATGCACATCCAATACCCAAATCAATGTTGCCAGTTAAACTTCCAGAAAATATTAATTTAAAAGTAAAAGGAAATCCATTGGATAGTGAAGAAAATTGGAAGTTTATAGAGATTGATGGAAAAAAAATGAAAAGAGAAACTGACACATTAGATACCTTCGTGTGTTCATCCTGGTATTACTTAAGATTTTGTTCTCCAAATGAAAATAAATATGGTTTTAAAAAAGAAGATATTGATTATTGGATGCCTGTTGATCAATATATTGGAGGAGTTGAACATGCAATTTTACATTTATTGTATTCACGATTTTTTATGAGAGCAATAGATTATAATAATAATAATTTTGATATAAAAGAGCCTTTCGAAAGTTTATTTACACAAGGTATGGTTTGCCATGAGACATATAAAGATGAGGATAACAACTGGTTAAGTCCTGATGAAGTAGAAAAAATAGATAATATATTTGTTCGAAAAGGAACAAATAATAAACGCATAAAAGTAGGTCCATCTGAATCAATGTCTAAATCAAAAAAAAATGTAGTTGATCCTGAATTTATCATTAAGAGTTATGGGGCAGATGCTGTTAGATTGTTTATTCTATCTGATAGTCCTCCAGAAAAAGATGTGCAATGGTCAGAACAAGGAATGGTATCATCTTATAAGTTCATTCAAAAACTTTGGATTTTACACAATGAAATTAAGAATAAAATTAGTAGCGAGAAAAATATTCAAGACAATATTGAACTTGAAAAATTTACTAATCAATTGATTTCAAAAATAACTAATAATCTTGAGAAATTTAATTACAATGTAATTATAGCCAACATGTATACAACATATAATTATTTAATAGACTACTTAAAAAATAATTATGATATTAAAAACCTTAAAGAAAATTATATTAAAATTTTAATTTGCTTTGCTCCTGTAATTCCACATTTTGCTAATGAATGTCTCGCTGAACTTGGACATAAAGAAAAAATGGAATGGCCTTCTTACAATGAAGCACTTATTGAAGATGAAAAATCTAATATAGTTATACAAATTAATGGTAAAAAGAGGGCTATTTTAAATATTAAAAAAGGATTGAGCGAAAAGGAAGTTTTAGGACTATCAAAAAAAGAAAAATTAGTAGAAAAATATATAAAAGGAAAAGAAATAAAGAAAATTATTTTCATTCAAGATAAGCTAATAAATATTTTAATTAATGAATAAAATTTTAAAAATTCTTGCAGTAATTTTATTATGTCAGAGTTGTTCTTATGAACCCATACTTATAAATAAATTATATGATTTTAAATTCATTAGTATTAGTTCATCTGGTGAAAAAGAAGTAAATGAGATAATAAAAACTTACTTAACAAGTAAAGCATCTGGAGAGAAGGAATTCAGTATTAATATCGCCTCTGAAGAATTTAGAGAAGTAGTATCGTCAGATACTAAGGGAGACCCCAAAATTTACAAATTAAAAATTATAGTAAACTATGATGTACTAGAAGATGAAAAAATTATTTATAAAAATAAATTAGTAAATCAAGCTACATATAACAATATCAGTGATAAATACGAGTTATCTCTATATGAGCAAAATTTAATAAAAAGTCTGTCAAAAAACATTTCCAATGAAATATTGTTTTCAATAAAAATTATAAATTAATGATTATTAAATACTTTGAGATAGATAAAACTGATTTAAATAAATCTAACTTTTACCTATTTTACGGAAAAAATGATGGACTTCAAAATGAAATAATTAAAAAAAGTTTCATAAATAATTTTAAAGGAAATATTAATAGATATGATGAGAAAGAATTTATAGAAAATTACAATATTATTGCAACAGAAGTATTAACAAAATCGCTTTTTGAAAGTGAAAAAATAATAATTATTTCAAGGACTAGTGAAAAAATATTAAAATTAATTCAAGAAATAATTGAAAGAGACATAAAAGATATAAAATTTATTTTAAAAAGTGGAATTTTAGAGAAAAAATCAAAATTAAGAAATTACTTTGAAAAAAATGAAAATTTAGTAATTGTTCCATTTTATGAAGATGATGATAATTCACTATCGACAATCGCTTTAAATTTCATAAGAAAAAATAATATTAAAATGTCAAGGGAGTCGTTGAACCTAATTGTAAATAGAGCAAATGGGAATAGAGAGAATTTAAAAAATGATTTAGAAAAAATTTTTAATTTTTCAATAACAAATAAAAATATAGATTATGAAAATATAATAAAGTTAACCAATTTATCGGAGAACTATGGAGTAAATAAGTTGGCAGACAGCTATTTAGAGAAAAATATTAAAAGCACTTCAAAAATTTTAAATGAAAATATATTTACAGAACAAGATTGTGTTTTAATAATTCGTTCTATTCTAAGCAAATCTAAAAGGCTTATGAATATAATTGAAATATATAATGAGACAAAAGATCTAGATGAGGCAATAATGAGTGCTAAACCGCCTGTATTTTGGAAAGATAAAATATCTGTAAAAAAGCAGGCAAAAACCTGGGTATTAAGCGAATTGAAAAATAAAATTTATGAAATTAATGATATTGAAACATTAATAAAGATTAACTCTAGAAACTCCATAAATTTAATTTCAGACTTTGTGATAAATTATTAGTAATTATTTTTAATTACCCTAATTAATCTATCCAATTGATCTATGTCTTTATATTCAAATGAAAGTATTCCAGAATTATTTTTTTTATTATTTAATATTACACGCATGCCAATTTTCTCAGCTAGTTCTTTCTCGGTAGCTAATACATTCGTATCTTTCGACTTATAAATTTTATTTGAACCGTTTTTTATTATTCTTACTAGGCTCTCAGTTTGTCTTACAGACAATTTTTTTTTTATAATTTTTTCTGCAAGAAGCAATGCATTATCTAGCCCAATTAAAACTTTAGCATGTCCTTGTGATATTTTTTCATTTTTTATCATCTCAATTATCTTTTCTGGTAGAGACAATAATCTCAAAGAATTTGAAATATGGGATCTACTTTTACCAATAAATACTGAAACCTTATCTTGATCATACCCAAAATTATCAATTAAATTTTTGTAACTTTCTGCTTCCTCAATAGGATTTAAATCCTTTCTCTGGACGTTTTCAATAATTGCTAACTCCAATGATTTCAAATTATCAGCCTCGACAACAACGACAGGTACCTCGTGAAGACCAGCAGATTGCGCCGCTTGCCATCTTCTTTCACCAGCAATTAATTCAAACATACCGTTCTGATCATTTGATCTTCTAACAATTAATGGTTGGATAATGCCTCTTTCCTTAATAGAATTTTTTAAATCTTCTAAAGCTTCTTTTTCAAATATCTTTCTTGGTTGATTTTTATTTGGAATAATAGAACTTATAGAAATTTTATCGTTAGAAGATTTTATATCACTATCACCTATTAAAGACGAGAGTCCTCTTCCCAGACCCTTCTTATTTTTAAAAGGATTAATCATGCTGCGCTCTCTACCTGTTTATCTTGGTCTAAAAATTCCTCTGCAAATTTAAAGTATGCTTTGCTACCTGGACAAACCTTGTCATATAGTAATACTGGTATGCCATGTGATGGGGCTTCTGACAATCTGACATTACGTGGAACCACTGTGGAGTAAACTTTTTCTTTAAAATAGTTTCTTGCTTCTACTTCAACCTGCCCTGACAACTTATTTCTTTTATCATACATAGTAAGAAGAATGCCTCTTATCACCAGAGACGGATTTAAATTAGATCTAATTCTTTCGATTGTTTTCATGAGTTGTGTCAGACCCTCCAAGGCAAAAAATTCTGTCTGAAGTGGAACGACTAGGGCATCTGAAGCCACTAACGCCATAATTGTAAGCAAACTTAGAGATGGCGGACAATCGATTAGTATATAATCATATGATGCGCTAGAATCATTTAAAATAGACCCTAATTCATCCTTTAATTTAAAAGCTCTGCGGCTATCTCCAGCAGTTTCAACCTCTAATCCTGATAAATCTACATTAGAGGATATTAAGTTCAGATTTGCAAAGTCAGTTTTCTGTACAACTTCATAAATATTTTTATTGCCATTTAGCACGTTGTAAATTGTCATGTCTGATGTTGTAGTATTTGATAACCCTAGACCTGTAGTGGCATTTCCCTGTGGATCCAAGTCTATCACTAAAACTTTTTTTCCTTTCATAGATAATCCAGCCGCTAAATTAATAACTGTAGTCGTCTTACCCACACCTCCTTTTTGATTGATGACTGATATAATTTTTTTTTCCATACTTATTAAAATTTTTTAATTTCGTAATTATAATTTTTTCTTTTCGATAATTTTATTTGATGAATTTTTAAATTTAATTGTTTTATATTTTCAATATTCATATTTTTTTTCCAGATTTGAAATTTTTACAATTATAGAGTCATTATTTGTTAAACTTTTTTTTTCTTCGTAGTCAAATCTCCAGATCTTGAGTGCATCTTCTAAGATTTTTTTTCCACTTTTGCCGAGAAATAAAATAATATATTTAAAATTTTTAAAATTTGTTTGTGCAATTTGAAAAATTATTGGTAAGGGTTTAAAAGCGCGTGAAATTATTACATCTGTACTCAAATTTTTTTCATCAAAAATATTTTTTCTGTAAACTTCGGAAGTTAATTTAAATTTTTTTGTCATTTCTTTTATGAAAATGCTTTTATGATAGCTTTTTTCATAAAAAATCACTTTAAACATTGGTTTTTTTGGTTTCATTAAAATACTTAAAACTATACCAGGTAAGCCTGCGCCTGATCCAAGGTCAGTACAAATTTTAATATCTTTTTTATCAATAAAATCAATGGTTTGTGCACTATCCTCTATATGCCTTTGTTTTATTGAATTTTCTGTGCTTTTACCAATCAAATTTATGCTTTTATTTCTTAAAAATATTGCTTTTGAAAAGTCGTCTAGCTCTCTTAGTGTTTCACGTGAAACACTTAGATTTAGAATTTTATCAACTTTTAAATTATTCGAATCAATCAAGCTATATGCTTAATAGACTTTCTTTTAAGATGAGACAACAAAATATAAACAGCGGCTGGAGTTATCCCATCTATTCTTAATGCTTGACCCATTGTTTTTGGTCTAATTTTCTTGAATTTTGACTTAACTTCGTTGGATAATCCTGAAAAACTATCGTAATTCAAATTTTCAGGTATTATTAAATTTTCATCCCTTTTAAATGCTAATATATCAGCTTTTTGCTTCTTTAAATAACCCTTGTAATGTGAATTAATTTCCAATTGCTCGTCAATTTCACGTGAAAAATATTTAATTTCTGGCCATATTTCTCTGATTTTGCTCATATTTACTGATTTTTGACCTAAAATTTGGTTAGCAGATCTGCTAATACCATCTTTTGCTACTTTAACTCCAAATTTTTCAATTTTTGATGGTGTAATTATCAATTTATCCATTTTTAGCTGAATAATCTCTAATTTCTTCTTTTTCTCTTTGAATAGTTTTTCCCTTTCTTTCAAAACGAGACCTATATCTATTCCTTTTTGAGTTAGTCTTATATCAGCATTATCAGCTCTCAAAGAAAGTCTATACTCAGCTCTTGAGGTAAACATTCTATAAGGCTCGGCTACACCCTTAGTGACAAGATCATCAATCATAACCCCTATATATGCTTCAGACCTGTCCAGTATAAATGGTTCTTTTCCTTTAATAGCTAAAGCTGCATTAATCCCTGCTATTAGTCCTTGGGCCGCTGCTTCTTCATAACCTGTGGTTCCGTTGATTTGACCTGCAAGAAAGAGATTTTTAATTTTTTTAGTTTCCAAAGTTAAAAAAAGTTCTCTAGGGTCGACAAAATCGTACTCTATAGCATATCCAGGCCTTAAAATTTTTACGTTCTCTAAACCACTGATTTTACTACATATTTCTTGCTGCACATCTGCTGGTAAAGATGTCGAAATTCCGTTTGGATAAATTGTATTATCATTTAAACCTTCAGGTTCTAAGAAAATTTGGTGTCTCTGCTTATCTGCAAATTTTTTGATCTTGTCCTCAATAGATGGGCAATATCTTGGCCCAACACCTTTTATATTTCCAGAATACATAGCGCTTCGTTTTATATTTTTAGAAATAATTTTATGGACAGCCTCATTTGTATAAGTCATTCGGCATGATATTTGTTTGTTAGAATTTTTTTTTGTTAAAAAAGAAAAAAAGTAAGGATCATTGTCAGCGTATTGCTCTTCCAAGTTTTCAAAATTTATCGTACGAGAATCAAGTCTTGGAGGAGTACCGGTTTTTAATCTTCCAATTTTAAAATTATATTTTTCTAATTGTTCACTTAAACCTGTTGACGGTTTCTCATTAAATCTTCCAGCTGGCGTCCTTTGTTCGCCAATATGAATCAAACCATTTAAAAAAGTGCCAGTTGTTAAAATTATTTTCGAAGATCTAATTATCTTGCCTGATTGTGTTATGAAGCCGATTATATCATTATTATGAAAATTAAATCCAATTACAGGGTCAGAAAAAATGCTTAAATTACAATAGTTTACAAGTTTTTCTTGCATAAATTTTTTATATAATGATCTATCACTTTGCGTTCTAGGGCCACGAACAGCTGGGCCGCGACTTCTGTTTAAAAGTCTAAATTGAATGCCTGATTTATCTGCAACTTCACCCATAACTCCATCCAATGCATCAATTTCTCTTACTAAGTGTCCTTTACCCAAGCCTCCTATTGCTGGATTACATGACATCTCCCCAATGGTTTCAAATTTGTGAGTGAAAAGTGCCGTATTAACCCCCAATCTAGCAGATGCAGCGGCTGCTTCAGAGCCAGCATGGCCTCCGCCTATTACTACGACATCAAATAACAATTCCTTTTTCATAGATGTAATTTATTATTGATCTTAAAATTTACAAGAAAACACTTAAAAACGTCAAAAAAGTAACCATTTTCAACAATTATTTACCTATACAAAAATCGTTGAAAATTGATCCTAAAATCTCCTCAACATCAACTTTACCCACAATCATTCCAAGATATCTTGTTGCTAATCTTAAATCTTCTGCCGCTTTATCAAAGTCTTCTTTAGTATTTTTTTCCTCAAAATTTTTTAAACACGCAACACATTCTTCAAGATTCATTCTGTGTCTTTGTCTAGTTATAAAAATTTCCTCTGATGAAATAAATTTATTTTTTAAATTTTCTTTAATTAAGTTTACTAGTTTATCTAAATTTTTTTCTTCTTTGATTGAAATTTGTATCGGATTATACTTTTTTAATTCATTGTTAAATTTATCAATTCCAAGATCCATTTTATTAATCACAAATATGGAATTCTTAGAAACATCATCATTTAAAAAGTGGCTTAAATTAACACTTTTTGGCTCTAAAACAATTAAGTTTAAATCAGCATTTTCTGCTTTTTCTAAAGCTAATTTAATTCCTTTTTTTTCAATTTCATCTATAGACTCTCTAATTCCAGCAGTATCAGATATTATAACAGGATAACCATCTAAGTTTAAATATGTTTCTATTACGTCCCTAGTAGTTCCAGCTATCTCTGAAACAATTGCAACATCTCTTTTTGATAAATAGTTTAATAAAGATGATTTGCCAGCATTTACAGGACCTATAATTGCAATTTTAAAGCCTTCTCTTATTTTCTCTCCTACTTTCTGGTCATTTAATATTTTCTCAATTTCTTGTCTTACATTTTTTGCCTCTAACAGAATGTTATTCAAAATATCATCTGGTAAATCATCCTCTGGGAAGTCAATTTTTGCCTCAATATTTGATAAAATTTTTAGCAATTTCTGTCTCAATGAATTAAATTTATCTGAACTTTTGCCTGACATTATTTTAATAGCTTGGCGTCTTTGAATTTCTGTCTCTGATGAAATCAAATCTGATATACTCTCAGCTTTAAGCAAATTTATTTTTCCATTTTGAAAGGCAATTTTAGTAAACTCACCTGGTTCAGCTAATCTGCATCCATTAATTTTGGATAATGATGAATGCATAGCCTCAACAACCGCTTTGCTACCATGCACATGGAATTCTGCCATATCCTCACCTGTGTAGCTTTCTGGGCCAGGAAACCACAATAGTATACCCTCATCTATTAAATCTTTAGTCTGCGGGTTTTTAAATTTTCTCAGTGTAGCTACTTTAGCTTCAGGAAGTTTTAAAAAAGTCATGTTTTGCAATACTTTTTTTGTATCTGATCCTGAGATTCTTATTACGGCTATACCTGATAATCCTGGTCCAGAGGATAAAGCGTAGATAGTCATTTTATTATAGCTACAATATGAATTTAATATAAAAATAATTCAATGATTATTTGGCTGGCATCTTACCCAAAAAGTGGAAATACGTGGGTAAGATCTTTTTTATCTGCTTATTATTATTCTCATGATGGAAAGTTTGATTTTAAACTACTTGAAAAAATAAGACAATTTCCGAGCAGAGATTTTTTAAGCCAAAAATTGAAAAGTGTAGATGAGGCTGCAGAAAATTGGTTGATTGCTCAAAAAAAAATAAATGATCAAAATGAGTTTTGTTTTTTAAAAACTCATAATGTTTATGGAGCCTATAAAGGTAAAAGTTTTACCACACCAGATTTTACATTGGGTGCTATTTATATAGTAAGAGATCCTAGAAATGTTCTGACCTCATTAATGAATCATTATTCATTAACTGAGGATGATGCTTTAAAAATGATAAACAGTATTTATAGAAATTTAAGAGATGAAAATGATAATTATGATTTTTCAAGTTATTCATTTATTAGCTCATGGGCGAATAATTATAAATCTTGGAAAATGTCAAAAAATATTAACAAATTGATTATAAAATACGAAGACCTGGAAAATAAGGAAAATGAGACATTCTTGGAAATTTTGAATTTTACAGACAACCTTTTAAAAAAGAATAATAAAGTTGATCAAAAAAAATTTGGTTCAGCCATTGAGACAACTAAATTTGATATTTTAAAAAAAAAAGAGGAAGACGAAGGATTTGTTGAGGCAGTTTACTCAAGAAAAGACGGTAAGACTAAAAAGTTTTTTAATCTTGGAAAAAAAAACAATTATAAAGAACTAATTAAGCCACAAACCGCGAAAGCAATCGAAAAATTATTTAGAAAGGAAATGGAGGAATTAGGTTATCTTTAAAATTAAGCTGGTTTATTCATTGAATTAAAGAATTCTGAATTATTTTTTGTATCTTTTAATTTAGAATTAATAAATTCAATTGCATCCATTGATCCCATGGGTGCTATAATTCTTCTTAAAACATTCATCTTTTGAAGGTCATTTTTCTCAAATATAAGTTCTTCTCTTCTAGTTCCAGATTTAGTTATATCTATAGCCGGGAATATTCTTTTCTCAGAAATCTTTCTGTCTAAAATAGTTTCACTGTTACCAGTCCCCTTAAATTCCTCAAATATTACCTCATCCATTCTGCTACCTGTATCAATCAAAGCTGTGGCTATTATGGTTAAAGATCCACCTTCCTCAATATTTCTTGCTGCACCAAAGAATCTTTTTGGTCTTTGTAATGCGTTTGCATCAACTCCACCTGTTAGCACTTTTCCTGAACTCGGCACCACAGCGTTATAAGCTCTACCCAATCTAGTTATAGAATCTAATAGAATTACAACATCCTTTTTGTGCTCGGTCAATCTTTTTGCTTTTTCTATTACCATCTCTGCTACAGCAACGTGTCTTTGGGCTGGCTCGTCAAAAGTTGAACTAATTACCTCACCTTTAACAGTTCTTTGCATATCTGTTACCTCTTCTGGTCTCTCATCAATTAGTAAAACCATTAAATAACATTCAGGATGATTTGCTGTTATTGAATTTGCTATACTTTGTAAAATCATTGTTTTACCAGCTTTGGGAGGTGATATAATTAGTGATCTTTGTCCTTTTCCTATTGGACTAACTAGGTCAATTAGTCTAGGAGTTAAATCCACTTTTTTTTCAACTTTATTGCTTTCCACTTCCATAACCAATTGTTTATTTGGATACAATGGAGTTAGGTTGTCAAAGGCAATTTTATGTTTAAATTTTTCAGTTTCCTCAAAATTAATCTTGCTTACTTGAAGCAAAGCAAAATATCTTTCGCCCTCCTTTGGTGCCCTTATTGGCCCTTCCACGGTATCACCCGTTCTAAGTCCAAATCTTCTAATTTGATTTGGGCTGACGTAAATATCATCTGCACCAGGTAGATAATTTGACTCTATTGCTCTGAGAAAACCAAAACCATCTTGCAACAACTGAAGAACTCCTCCACCAGTTATTTCTTCACCTTTTTCTGCTAATTTTTTTAGTATAGCAAAATAAATTTCTTGTCTTCTTAATGTGCTAGCGTTTTCAATTCCTAAGTTCTCAGCTTCAGTAATAAGCTTTTCTGAGCTTTTTTCTTTCAATTCTTGAATATTCATATTGTTGGGGGGTTATTGTTTAGATAGGTATAATATAGTTATGTGTTAAAATATTTCAACCCTATAAAGGCTTAAATATCACAACAAAAACAATCAAAATAAGCAATATTGTCGGTATTTCATTAATAAATCTGTAAAATTTATGAGAGTGACTGTTTTGATCTATTTTGAATTTGTTTAGAATTTTTCCTAAATAAAAATGATAAATCGTCAGGAATGTAACCAAAACTAATTTAATCAACATCCAAGTTTGACTCAACTGCTGAAATCCTATGCTATGAATTAATAGCAATCCAAAAATCCATGAAAGTATCATAGCTGGTGTCATAATATAATAATATAGCTTTCTTTCCATTACCTTAAATACTTCGGAAGTTTTAAGTACATCTTTATTTTGTGAGTGATAAACAAAAATTCTTGGGAGATATAAAAGACCAGCCATCCAAGAAATAACAGAAATTAAATGGAACGATTTAAACAGTAAATAATAATTCATCTTTCAAATGTTGCGTTTAATTAAATCATTCAACAAATTTATATGATCTTTGTTATCATTTAGGCATGGTATCATGTCAAAATTTTCACCTCCAGACTCCATAAAACTTTCCTTTCCTTGTATCAATATCTCTTCCAATGTTTCTACGCAATCTGATGAAAAGCCAGGACATATTGCAAGGACATTTTTTTTTCCTTCTTTAGGTAAATTTTCTAGAGTTTTATCTGTATAAGGTTGTAACCATTCCTGAGGCCCAAACCTTGATTGAAAAGTAGTTTTAATTTCAATTGATTTGAACTTTTCTGAAATTAATCTTGTAGTTTTGTGACAATAGCAGTGATATGGATCTCCTTTATCAAAATACTTTTTTGGTATTCCGTGATACGAAGCCAAAATTAAATCTGGTTTCCAATTTATACTTCCAAGTTTTTTATTAATAGAATTCACTAAAGCTTCGATATACAAAGGGTCTGATTCATAATGAGGTATAATCTTTAATGAAGGTTGCCACCTCATGTTCATAAGCGTTCTGTAAACTTCATCACAAACTGTTGCCGTGGTCGCAGCAGCATATTGAGGATATAAAGGCAGAATTATAAGGTTTTCACAACCTTTTTCATGTAAATTTTTTATTTTACTTTTTATACTTGGATTGCCATATCTCATTGCAAAATCTATCATTAGGTTTTCATTTGAGATAGAATTTGAAACTTTTTCTGCTTGTTTTTGAGTATAATATAATAATGGGGACATATTTTGTTCTTTCATCCAGATTTCTTTATAAGCTTTTGCAGTTTTGGAAGGCCTAAAATTTAGAATAAAAACATTTAAAATTATTTGCCACAACAAAGGATTTACCTCGATCACTCTTTTATCAGATAAAAATTCTTTTAAATATTTTCTAATATCAAACCAATTTGTTGAGTCTGGTGTTCCCAAATTTACTATAAGTACTCCAGTTTTTCCAAATTTAACTTCGGGGTGTTTCTCCATTATTTAAAATTCCTTACAATTTTTACTAACTCTTCTACCATTTCGATTTTTGTTTCTGGAAGGATACCATGGCCTAAATTAAATACGTAAGGGCGATCTCTAAATGCTTCTAAGTACTTGTTTACCTCTAGATTAAGCATATCCTTATTTGTTAATAAGATTTGTGGGTCAAGTCCTCCTTGGATGGGTATCTCTACATCACTAATAATATTTTTTAAATTAACATTATAATCTATATTAACCATGCTAGGTTTTACAACCTTACAAAAGACTTTGTAATCAGAGATACCTCTAGGAAAACAAATAACAGGTACACCAAGTTTTTTGGTATAATCAACTAGTGAAGAAGTTGGTTTATATAAATATTTGTCAAAATCATTTTCAATTAATCCTGCCCAACTATCAAAAATTTGAATTATTGTTGCCCCTGCCTCTACTTGATTTTTGATATGTAATTTAATGAATTTGTCTAATATTTCTAAAATATCTATTATCAAACTTGTGTCTTTAAAGAAGAATTTTGATAACCCATTTTTTGGGGAAACTTTATTAATCATATAAACAAGCAAAGTCCATGGTGCTCCTACAAATCCGATTACATCTTTATTTTTTAATTTTTCATTTCTTTTTACGTTATTTATTAGTTTATATATTGGTTGTAATTTATCTGAAAAATAAGTTTCCTTTAAGTTAAACATTTCTTCTTTGTTAATCTCTCCAAGCCTAGGTCCAAAATTCTTTTGAAATTCTACTTTTTGCCCCATACCAAAAGGTATCATTAAAATATCTGAAAAGATTATAGCAGCATCAAATTTGAATCTATCTAATGGCTGTAGTGTTATTATCTCTGAGAGTTCTTCGTTTAAGCATAATTCTATAAAATTCGTGTTCTTTTTTCTAATCTCCCTAAACTCAGGCAAATATCTGCCTGCTTGTCTCATCAACCAAATGGGATTTACATCAGTCCTTTTATTTATTAAGCATTCTTGAATAGGTGTCATTTATAATAAAATATATATATTCTTATTTTATTATTAGTATGAATTGTAGATAACGTAAATTACTCAATTTCAACAGTTTATACATTTTTTATACATACTATTTATAAAAAAATCTTTTAAAACTTAGATTATTTAACGATTTTATTAAATTGCAAAATTGTTAATAAAGTATCCACAAATATAAAAATGTTAATTAATTGGTAATAAATTATAAAATTAAAAATTTATTTAAGTTTTAAGTATAATTCTTATTTAATTAAAAGTTTATATACTATTTATACATGAAAAATACACATCAAGTTTATTTAATATCAGACTCCACAGGGGAAACTTTAGACAGAATATTTATGGCTTTAAAAGCTCAATTTAGCAATTTCAATTATGAGTTAAATCAGTTTTCATTTACTAGAACAGAAAACCAAATATCCACAATACTCAAAGATGCCAAAAACAAGGATAGCCCTATAATTTTATACACAGTAGTAAATAGTAAGCTTGCTAAGTTTTTATCTGAGGAAGCAAATAAGAAACAAATTCCATGCTTCGGAGTGTTGGGTGATTTAATTTTAAACTTCTCAAAAATCTTAAATCAAAGAGCCACTCATCAACCGAGCGCTCAACACGTCCTAGACGAGGATTATTATAAAAGAATTGAAGCAATTCAATTTACAATGAACCATGATGATGGAAACAATACTGAGAATATTTTAGAGTCGGATATAATTTTAATTGGTGTGAGTCGAACAAGCAAAACTCCAACATCGATATATTTGGCAAATAAAGGCTTAAAAACTTCAAACATTCCATTAGTTAACGATATGAGCATACCAAAAGAAGTGATAAAATCGAGCACCATTTGTATTATTGGTTTAACAACAGAGGCAGAAAGATTATATGATATAAGGAGAAACCGACTAAATTCACTAAAAGAAAACGAAGCGTCTGATTATACTAGTTTGGAAAAAATAAGAGATGAGATCGACCAATCTAGGAAAATATTTAAACAAAATAAATGGCCTATTATTGATGTGACAAGAAAATCAGTTGAGGAAACTGCTGCATCAATAATTAAAATTTTTGAGATAAAGAATAAAAATGCGTAGTATTATATTAGCATCAAAGAGCAAAGTTAGAGAAGAAATTCTAAAAAAAAATGGAGTAGAATGTATAATTAAACCATCCAATGTAGACGAGGAGCCTGTTAAAAAAAGTCTACTTGGAATAGGTGCTACTCCAGAAATAGTTTCAAAAAATTTAGCTGAGTTAAAAGCTAATAAAATTAGCCAACAAAATCAGGATATGCTTGTTTTGGGGGCAGACAGCGTAATAGATATTGATGGAGAGTTAATTTCAAAACCTACAAATAGAGAAGAAGCTCTTAATATTTTGAAAAAATTAAATGGAAAAACGCATTTACTCATTAGCTCTGTTTGTATTTCTAAAAATGGTTCGATGATATGGAATTACACAGACAAAGCATTTTTAAAAATGAAAAAATTTTCGAATGACGAATTACAAATATATTTAAATAAAATACCAGACGAAGCTTTATATTCCTATAATGTTTATCAAATTGAAGGAGAGGGAAGATCTCTTTTTTTAAAAATAGAGGGTGATGAAGATACAGT
Organism: uncultured Pelagibacteraceae bacterium; assembly: GCA_902633125.1. Classification (GTDB taxonomy): domain Bacteria; phylum Pseudomonadota; class Alphaproteobacteria; order Pelagibacterales; family Pelagibacteraceae; genus Pelagibacter. Next base: position 222,919 of record CACPEZ010000001.1, on the reverse strand, counting down.
CATGGGTCTACCAATAAAAAAAATACTAGAGTATTTAGAGGCTTCTGAATGAAAAAGTATTTAGTAATAGGCAATCCAATTGAACATTCCTTGTCTCCAAAACTCCAAAACTATTGGATTAAAAATAACAAATTAGATGCAGTCTATGGTAAATTGGAAACATACGAAAAAGATTTAATCGAGCTATGTGCCAATTTAAGAGAAGGCAAGCTAGATGGGTTAAATGTAACGATACCTTTTAAAAATAAAATCATTCCGCACTTAGATATATTAAGTGGAAATGCTTTAAGAACACAATCTGTAAATACAATCTCTGTAAAAGAGGGAAAGCTAATTGGAGATAATACAGATATAGATGGATTTCAGCTCAGCCTTAAAAAAATTCATTATGATGTTTTTAACAAAACTATTTTAATCTTGGGTGCAGGCGGTGTAGTGCCTTCTATAATCTATGCATTAAAAAAAATGAACGTTTCAAAAATAATTTTGTGCAATAGAACTAAAGAAAAAGCAGAGAAACTAAAAAGTATATTTAACGAAATAGAAATAATAGATTGGGGAGCTTTAATTGAATTTGATATGATCATCAACGCAACAAGCTTAGGCTTAAAACAAAATGATAAGTTCGGAATAGATTTTTCAAATGTAGGTCAAAATAAATTGTTTTATGATGTTATATATGAACCTTTTCAAACTGAATTTTCTAAAGCAGCAAATCTACCAAATAATAAATTTGAAAATGGTTTGAATATGTTTGTATATCAAGCACAAAAAGCCTTTAGTATTTGGCATAACATAGAACCAACCGTAAACGAGGAGTTAATAAAATTTTTAAGAGATTAAAATAAATGAGATTAAAAAACAAAGTAGCAATTATAACGGGGTCTGCATCTGGATTTGGAAAGGGTATCGCTAAAAAATTTACTGAGGAAGGTGCAAGAATAATAATGGTAGATATAAACACTAAATTACTGAAAAAGATATCTAAAAATTATTCTCAAGATTATTTTGTTGCAGATGTTTCCAAAGACTCAAATTTTAAATCATTAGCCAAGTATGTTAAAAAAAATTACCATAAGTTAGATATTGTTGTTAACAATGCTGGAATAACTCATAAACCAAAACCAATGGAAAAAGTAACTGAGAACGAATTCAACAACGTATTTAAAGTAAATGCAAAATCAGTATATTACTGTGCTAAATATTTTGTTCCAAAAATGAAAAAATTAAAAAGAGGAATTATACTAAACATTGCATCTACGGCAGGCTTATCTCCAAGACCAAAACTAAACTGGTATAATGCAAGTAAAGGATGGATGATAACAGCAACAAAAGCAATGGCAATTGAGTTAGCGCCCCACAAAGTAAGAGTAAATGCTATAGCGCCCGTTGCGGGTGTTACTCCGTTATTGAAATCATTTATGGGAGGTAACACACTAAAGAAAAAAAACGCATTTTTATCCACAATACCTATAGGCAGATTTTCAACTCCACAAGATATGGGGAATGCAGCTTGCTTTCTATGCTCAGACGAAGCAAGTATGATAACAGGAGCTATTTTAGAAGTTGATGGAGGTAGGTGCATTTAGCTTAAATGATTAGAATTGGAATAATTGGAAGTATAGGATCGGGGAAATCATTTATAGCAAAATTATTCAAATATCCAGTATTTGATGCTGATAAAGAAGTTAGATATTTATATAAGAATAGTAGAGAATGTTATAGAAAATTAAATAAAATTTTACCAAAGCATGTAAGGTCATTTCCGGTAAGAAAAAAGGAACTTATAATTGCAATAAATGAAAATAAAAAAAATTTAAAAAAAATTTCCTCCATAGTTCATCCAATTATCAGAGAAAAAATGAAAATTTTTTTAAATAAAAAAAAAAATTCAAAAATAATTATTTTAGATATTCCATTATTGATTGAAAATAAATTGAATAAAAAAAAAGATGTGTTGCTATTTGTAAAAACAAATAGAAAAAAAATTATAGAAAGATTAAAAAAAAGACCTAATTTTAATATGAAAACCTTTCGAAGTCTGAAAGAAAATCAGTTAAATCTCTCAAAAAAAAGAAGAATAGCAAACTATATTATAGATAATAATTACTCACCAAATATAATGAAAAAAAAAATTAATTTATTAAAAAAAACAATTTTAAATGAAAGAAATAGTATTAGACACTGAAACAACTGGTTTGTCTGTTAAAGATGGACATAGAATCGTAGAAATAGGGTGCATTGAATTAGATAATTTAATTCCAACTAAAAATATTTTTCATTGTTACTTAAATCCTGAAAGAGAAGTTTCTAAGAGTGCGCTTGAAGTTCATGGATATACCGATAAATTTTTATCAGATAAAAGAAAATTTGCAGAAGTTGCTGATGAATTTTTACAATTTATTAATGGTAAAAAAATAATAATACATAATGCAGATTTTGATATTTCACACTTAAACAATGAGCTTTCATTAATTAATAAAAAAAAAATTACTAGAGATTTTGTTATAGATACATTGGAAATAGCTAGAAATAAATTTCCAGGCTCAGGAATCAGTTTAGATGCATTATGCAAAAGATTTAAAATAGATAATTCAAAAAGGGATAAACATACTGCTTTGATTGATTGTGAATTATTATCTAAAGTATATATAAATTTAATCGGACAAAAAGAGCCTGTATTCCAGTTTCAAAATGAAGTGGAAAAAAATAGTAAAGAATTAATTAAAAATATTGATTATTTTAAAAAAGTAATTACTCCCACTTTAGATGAAATTGAAAATCACAAAAATTTTTTAAAAAAGGAATTAAAAAAAAATTTTTATTAATTTAATTTCTGGTTATATAACTGCTCAAAGTCTACTTTTTTTTCTAATTTTAAATCTGGAAATCCTGCATCTTTTATAACAGTCAAAAAAATTTTCTCTAATTCAGGATAGATTTCTTTTTGAACTTCAATTAGTATTATTTTTTCTAAATCTTCCTTAATTAAATTTTTATCTTTAATTTTAATAACTGTGGCATATGCAATTTCAAAATAAGATTTTCTTTTATTATCGCTTGGATCTTTGTAATGTAATTTTGTTATTATTTCGATCATTTCATTTTTCATAGGCTTAGTAGTGATATTTATCCCTAGGGAGTATTTTGTTATATACTCTCTACTAAACAAATAAATATCTGGGCTAGGTATTTCCACTGATAAATCTTGAATATAGTTTAAAATAATTTCAAATTTTTTTGTCATCATCCTCATTTATATCCTCATAGTCTCCCTCAATAAAATCTTTATTTACAGTGGTTTTTTGTTTTTCTTTTTTCACAAATTTATTCAGAATGATTTTTCTAGTAAAAGGTATAACAAGTAGTATTCCAATAATGTCTGTTGCAAAACCAGGAAGAATTAAAAGGAATGCAGCAAATGCAAGAGTTGCTCCTGAAACAATTTCATAGATTGGCAATTCATTTTTGATTAGCTGACTCATACCTGATTTTAGAGTGTTAAATCCTTCGTATCGAGCATAGGCAACCCCTAAAATTGCTGTTGTTAATATCAATAAAACTGTATTAAATGCCCCAATTTGTGATCCAATTTTAATGAATAAGTATATCTCCAAAAGTGGAATACCTATAATTAAAAGTAATGCTGTGTTCATTTGTCTATTATTTAATTAGCAGGTTGAAATTATCAACATAGTAAATATTATATCAGTATGAATTATAGCTTTGAATACATCGATATAATACTTCTTGCAATGATTGCAGGTTTTATTTTTCTTAGATTAAGAGGAATATTAGGAAAAAAAACAGGGTTTGAGGAAGATATTGACTCTAGTTTTGCTCATGAAGCGCCACCAGTTAAACCAAGAGTAGATTTAAATGCAAACACTTTTGATGAAAATGCCAAGAAAGAATTCGTGAAGGGTGCAAAAATAGCTTACGAAACAATTATCACAAATTTTGCAAAAGGAAAATTAAAAGATGTTAAATCACTGTTAGACAAAAATGTTTACCAACAGTTTGAAGAAGCAATAAAAGATAGGGACGCAAAAAATTATTTATCCGAAACAACATTTATTGGTATCAATTCAGCAGAAGTCAAAAATCATCAGCAAAACAAAAATATGTTAGAAGTTACAATTGAATTTGTGAGCGAGATTATTTCTTGTGTTAAAGACAAGGATAATAAAATAGTTTCAGGAGATCCTGAAAAAATAAAAAAAGTTCTAGATACTTGGAAATTTTCTAAAGATAGTCGATCTTCAAATCCTAACTGGCTTCTAATTGACACCCAAGCTTGACAAATAAGTTATCAGATAAAGACAAAAAAGACTGGATAAATTTTATAAATAGTTCTGAAAAACTTCAGAGTAAAGACTTAGAACAGTCAAACGATCGAGCAATTTTAGAAAGATCGATTGATTTACATGGCTTTACGTTGGAAGAAGCAAATAAAGAAATTTCAAAATTTATTGAGAACTGTTATTTAAATAAGGTAAAAAAAATTAATGTTATTACAGGTAAAGGGATGAGGTCAAAAAATATAAATGATCCTTACCAGTCTTCAGAACTCAGTATTCTAAAAAATTCAGTGCCAGAGTACATTAAAAATAACTCTGAATTAATGAAAAAAATAATTAAAATTGATTTTGAATCTGTCAACAGTCCATCAAAAGGAAATTTCGATATTATTCTTAAATCTATAAAATAAACTTAGATAGATCTGTATCTTTTACTAGTTCACCGATGTTGTCTTTAATATATTTGCCATCAACAGTTATTTTCTCCCCAGCTCTATCTGTTGCTGTAAAACTTATTTCATCTAGGACTCGTTCAATTATAGTATGTAATCTTCTTGCTCCTATATTTTCAACAGATGAATTGACTTCACTTGCAATATGAGCAATGGTATTAATTCCATCTTCTGTAAATTCTAAATCTACATTCTCAGTTTTTAATAGTGCCTTATACTGTTTAATTAAACTGTTATCTGGCTCCTTTAATATTCTAATAAAATCGTCACTATTTAGGGCATCAAGCTCAACTCTTATTGGAAGTCTGCCCTGTAATTCAGGTAAAAGATCTGATGGTTTTGCTAATTGAAAAGCACCAGAGGCTATGAATAAAATATGATCTGTTTTAACAGGCCCATATTTAGTGCTGACAGTAGTACCCTCTATTAATGGCAACAAATCTCTTTGAACTCCCTCTCTTGATACATCTCCACCAACTCTGTCTGTTCTTGCAGAAATTTTATCAATCTCATCCAAAAAAACTATCCCATTATTTTCTGTTGAGTCTTTCGCAGATTTTATAATTTTATCTTGTTCAATAAGTTTATCTGATTCTTCATTTATTAAAATATCATGAGACTCTTTTACTGACATCTTTTTTTTCTTTGGTTTTTGGCCCATAGATTTTCCAAGCATGTCAGAAATATTTATCATTCCAACATTTGCACCTGGCATTCCTGGTATTTCAAATGATGGCATCTGATTAGATTCGCTAACGGCTATTTCAATTTCATTATCATCTAAATCTCCATCTCTTAATCTTTTTCTAAAACTTTCTCTAGTTGCTACGCTTGCTTTATTTCCAACTAAAGCATCCAAAACTCTATCCTCAGCTAATTTTTGCGCTTGAGCATGAACTTCTTTTCTTTTCTTTACTTTTTCCATTGCAATCGCAATTTCTAATAAATCTCTTACAATTTGCTCAACATCACGGCCCACATATCCTACTTCTGTAAATCTTGTAGCTTCAACTTTTACGAATGGAGCTTCTGCTAATTTTGAAAGTCTTCTAGAGATTTCAGTTTTACCAACACCAGTTGGCCCTATCATTAAAATATTTTTTGGAAGAACTTCATCTTTCATGTCATCTTCTAATGCCTGTCTTCTCCACCTGTTTCTTAGAGCAATCGCAACAGCTCTTTTAGCTTTGTTTTGTCCAACAACAAATCTGTCCAATTCAGAAACAATCTCTCTAGGTGATAATGAATTTGCTATTGTAGCTTTCTCTTTTGCAACTTTGCCTTTTGGAAATGATGTTACATTTGATTTTTCCATTATATTTTCTCCATACTTAAGTTGTCATTAGTGAACACACATATATCTGAAGCAATTTTAATTGATTTTTTTGCAATATCTTCTGCGGACATATCTGTATCCATCAATACTTTCGCAGCAGCTAAAGCATAATTTCCACCGGAACCAATTCCAATTACATCACCTTCGGGCTCTAAAACATCACCAGTTCCTGAAATTATAAAACTTTTTTCTTTATCTCCAATTGCCATTAATGCTTCTAATCTTCTTAAATATTTATCAGTCCGCCAATCTTTTGCTAATTCAACAGCAGCTCTTGTTAAATTACCTGCATGTTTTTCAAGTTTAGACTCTAATCTTTCAAATAAAGTTAATGCATCTGAAGTAGATCCAGCAAATCCCGCGATCACATTTCTTTTCTCAATTTTACGAACTTTGTTAGCAGTTTTCTTAATTACAGTATTACCCATACTAACTTGACCATCACTGGCCACAACTACGTCATTATTTTTTCTTACAAGTACAATTGTTGTCATGGACTATAGATGGATATGAATTTAAATAGTTCAAGCCTAGGTTTAGTATTATTGATATAATCAAAAATACCTATATACCTAATTTAGATTATGAAAAGAAAAGCAAAAATAGCTAGAAAAACAAAAGAAACCAGTATTAGTGTCGACCTTAATATTGATGGCAAAGGTAAATACAAAGTTGACACAGGTATAGGTTTTTTAGACCATATGCTTGAGCAACTATCAAAGCACTCGTCAATGGATTTAACCGTTAAAGCTAAAGGTGACACACACATAGATCTTCACCACACAACTGAAGATACAGGAATTGCTATTGGAGAATGCTTGAAGAAAGCTTCAAAAAAATTTGTAGGCATTAAAAGATATGCACATATTTTACTACCAATGGATGAAACATTAACAAGAGTTGCGATAGATGTTTCAAACAGACCTTATTTGATATGGAATGTAAAATTAAAAGTTGAAAAACTTGGTGAGATGGACACAGAACTATTTAAAGAATGGTTTCAAGCATTTTCTCAAGCTGCAGGAATTACACTGCACGTTGAAAACATTTATGGTGATAATAGTCACCACATTGTTGAGTCTTGTTATAAAGGCTTAGCAAGAACTTTAAGAGCTGCGTTAGAATTGGATCCAAGGAATAAAAGCACAATTCCTTCGACAAAAGGCTCTTTATAAAATTAATGAGAGTCACAATTGTTGACTATAAATCTGGCAATATAAGCTCCGTAATAAACTCCTTTAATGAAGTAGCTAGAGATAAAGTTAACATCGAGGTAACCTCAGATTTAAATAAAATTAAATCGAGCGATAAAGTTGTTTTACCAGGTCAGGGATCTTTTAAAGGCTGTATAGATGGTTTAAATAGTATAAATGGCTTAATTGATACTTTAAATGAATTTGTGTTAGATAATAAAAAACCTCTTCTAGGAATTTGTGTAGGTCTTCAAATGTTCGCAGATGTTGGCTATGAAGAAGTTGAGACTAAAGGATTAGGATGGATTTCTGGCAAAGTATCTAAAATTGATAATCAAAATGGAAAATATAAACTACCTCATATTGGCTGGAATCAAGTAAATATTATTAAAGAGAGTAAAATTTTTAAAAATATAGAAAATAACTCCCATATGTATTTTGTTCATAGTTATGAATTTGTTCCTAAAGATAAAACAGTTACAGCTGCTACTACAGATTACTCATCAAATATTGTTTGTGCCGTTGAAAAGGAGAATATATTTGGAACTCAGTTTCACCCTGAGAAAAGTGATAAAACTGGGTTAAAAATAATAAATAATTTTATAAGCATTTAAATATGAAAAATATAGATCTAAGAGAGTTCAGAGGTAAAGATATTCTAGTTCTGTTAAAAAAAGCTGATGAGTTATTTATTGGTAATTTAGAAGAAAAAATTCACTCTCACAAAATCTATAATAATTTATTGGAACAGATTCCTATTGATTATGAAAATATAAAATTGCGTGAATTGAGAGGAATTTTAAGACAAAAGATTTGGAATTGTGAAAGAAGTTTTTTTTGGAATGAAAATTTTGCATCTCAGTCGGGTCAAGACAAAATAATAAAAAATTCTTTTTTTAGATCAAAAAAAAATGGTTATTTTGTTGAAATTGGTGCATTTGACGGTGTTCTTGGAAGTAACTGCATACATTTTGAAAAATCAATGAACTGGGAAGGAATAGCGATCGAACCGTCAAAGATACAATTTGAAAAACTTTCAAAAAATAGAAATTGTAAAGTTTTGAATGCAGCTATTAGCTCAACTGAAAAAGATGTGGAGTTCATCGAAGTTATTGAAGGTCTTACACAAATGAGTGGAATTGATGATGATAATTATTCAGCAAAATTAATAATTGAGAATAATAAAAAAAACAAATTTAACAAAAATAAAATGAAGACTTCTACTTTTGAGAAAAGTATTTTAACTAAAGAAATTGATTACTTATCAATTGATATTGAGGGTGCAGAGCTGGATGTCCTAAAATCAATAAATTTTCAAGAATACATTATAAAAGTTATTTCTGTTGAGAATAATAATCCTGAAGAAATAAATTTTAACTCATTTTTAAAAGAAAATAATTTTTCGTTTTTCGATAGAGTTGGTCAAGATGAGATTTTTTATAACAATAAATTTTTTAAATTAAACTAAAATGAAAATTTTTCCCGCCATAGATATTAAAGATAAAAAATGTGTAAGATTGATTAAAGGAGACTTTGAAAATAAAACTGAATATGAAATTTCTCCTGTAGAGCAAGCTGGAAAATATAAAGATAATGGATTTAAAAATTTACATATAGTCGATTTGGATGGTGCATTAACCGGGGAGCCGATTAATATTGATATTATTGATAATATTGTTGGTAAATTTGACCTTAAAATAGAAATAGGAGGTGGTGTAAGAAATTTTGAGACTATTCAAAAATATATTGATGCTGGTGTTGAAAAAGTAATCTTGGGAAGTGCTGCCATTAAAGATAGAAGATTTTTAGAAGAAGCTTGTAAAAAATTTTCAAACCAAATTGCATTAGGTTTAGATGCAAAGGATGGTCATCTCGCAATTTCAGGCTGGACCGAAGAGTCGGATAAATTAACAACAGAATATTTAAAAAAAGTAAATAATTATGGAGTAAGCAGAATTATTTACACAGATATTAATAGAGATGGAACAAAGCAAAGTCCAAATTTTGAAGAAACACAAAAAGTGGCAAATATTTCTAATTGTCCAGTAGTTATATCAGGTGGTGTTTCATCAATTGATGACATTAAAAGAGCAAAAAAATTAAATAATATTGAAGGTGTTATAGTTGGAAAAGCTATATACGATGGAGATATAAAATTAGATGAACTCGCAAAAGAAATAGATGCTTAAAAATAGAATTATACCTTGTTTAGATGTTAAAAATGGTCGTGTTGTAAAAGGTATTAACTTTGTTGATCTACAAGATGCAGGAGATCCTGTTGAACAAGCAAAAATCTACAGTGATGGTGGTGCTGATGAGATTTGCTTTTTAGATATTACAGCTTCTAATGAAAATAGAGATACTATTTATGAGGTTGTAGAGAAAACTTCTAAAAAATGTTTCGTACCACTAACTGTAGGTGGAGGTGTTAGAAGTATTGATGACATTAATAAATTGCTCAATTGTGGGGCTGATAAAGTATCTATAAATACAGCTGCTGTTCAAAATTCAAAAGTTATTGAAGATAGTTCTAGAAAGTTTGGATCACAGTGCATTGTTGTTGCAATTGACGCAAAAAGAAAAGATGACGGATGGGAAATCTTTACACATGGGGGCAGAAATCCAACGGGTATAAATGCTATAGAATTTGCATCTAAAATGGAGAATTGTGGCGCTGGAGAGCTTTTAGTTACTTCAATGGATAAAGATGGAACTCAGTCAGGATATGATATTGAATTGATGCAAAAGATATCATCTATCGTCAATATTCCAGTTATTGCATCAGGTGGGGTTGGAACACTAGATCATTTAGTAGATGGAATAAAATCAGGCGCCAGTGCTGTTTTAGCTGCATCTATATTCCATTACGGGACTTATTCAGTAAATGAAGCCAAGCAATATTTGGCATCAAAAGATATACCTGTTAGGATTTAGTATGTTAAAGATTTTAGAAGATCTCGTTAACCTTGCAAGAGAAAGAAAAAGCAATCCTGTTGAAGGCTCATACACGAATAAGCTTTTAGAAGATAAAACTTTAGCAAAAGAAAAGGTTTTAGAGGAAATAAATGAACTAATAGAAGCTGTAGAGCAAGACTCAAATAAAATCCATGAAGCTGCAGATGTTTTATATCACTTAATTATGTATCTAGAAAAAAGTGGAATAAAAATTGAAGAAGTAATGGAAGAGTTAAACAGAAGAAAAAAATAAAAATATGGGACTTTTAGATTTTTTAAAAAAGAAAAAAAAAGTCAGTAAAAGTAATGATGATGCTGATTATATCAAAAACAATTGGAGAAAATTAGTTCCATATTGGGGAGCAATTATTGCAGGTGACGAAATGTTGGAAGATGGAACTAAATTTGATAGTCATATTATTTACAATCCTAAATTACTTAGATATGAAAAAAGATACTTAGAGTTATCTAGTATAATGGCTGCAAAAAGTACTAAAGATAAAAATTTAATTGAAAACGTAAGAACCTGTTATATGTATTTTGCTAATTTTGACGAGAGTGTCAAGACTAAGTATAAAACAAGCACAAGTAAAATAACTGATTTGGTTATGGGTGAACAAAATCAAGAGAAATTAATTAAGAAACTTGCCACAATGGACTACGACGAAAAAAAAGCTAAAAAAGAAAATTCTGTTTTAAATGAACAATATTTAAAATACATTAAGAAATTTGATGATATTGTTAAAAAAACATGATCCAAACTTATATAAATTGGGAAAAAAGACAAATTCAATGGTGGAAGAAAAAACTCGGTGTTTCTGAACACGGACTTGCATGGGTATCTTTCATCAAAGGAATTTTAGTAGGATTATTGGTTTATCATTTTTTTTTAACTTAATATAAATGAGAAAATTTTTAGGTACTTTAATTTTGTATTTGTTATTTGTTACAAATACATACTCTTTAGAAAATAGAGTAACTAGTTATGCTGATGATGGACTTGAAGCATGGTTTACTTTTGAATATTCAAAAAAAGATGTATTTACTTTAAGTTTCGCTGGATCAGGTCCTTATAGAGGTATTTGGATCGTTGAAGGAAAACTTTTAGATCCATTAAATACAATTTGTTTGTTAGAAACTGATGATCAAACTAAAAAACTTCAAAAATTGATAATGAATAAATTTATGACTAATTATGGTCTTGGTGGAGAGATAAAAGTGGATCCAAACAGAACTCTTGGAAATATAAAGGGTAAAATTTCTAATACTATATTATATTATTTTTTAAGAGCAGCTCAGGACTCAAAAAATACAGAAGATTATTTGGCCAATTTAAATTGTAATGATTAAGCATATTCTTCTAATATCAATTTTCATAATCAATATTTCTTCAGCTTCAGCGAGCATACTCAATAAAAAATTGTCATGTAAAGGGGATAATAATTGGATGAATAGTTTGTCATTAACAAGTTTTGCTACCATTCACTTTTTAAATCAAAAAGAAGTCATTCTATTTGTATTAGATAACTTTAAGATAAAAAAATGGACTTTATCTTACGAATTAGAACCAAGAAGAATAAAATTTGTAAAGAATATTAGTGGAACAGAAATTTTTTTTGGTGGATCAATTGATCGAGAAAATTTGAATTTAAATTTGCTAAGTAAAAGCTTTACCTGTGAAATTATATCTGAAAGTATTAGCGTAGAAAAACAAATTTATTCTTTTCAAAAAGAATTAATTGAAAAACAAAAATTAAAGAATAAGATATAGGAGTCCTGATTTAGAAATAACTCTACTTGCTGGGACTTTAAACACAACGCTAAAGGAGGCAAATGAAACTAATAATACAATCAATCAAAAACTACTTTAAATCCAAAAAGGATAGAGGATTAGAACCTGTATTCTTTGAAAAAATAGGTGATCAAAAAACATCAAGAGATCAGATGCGTAAAAATTTAATTAAAGCATTAGAAAAGAATGGTTGGACAATAAAGAAATAACTTACAATTTACCAGGTAACCAGGTTGAGAATATTGGAAATAGTATCATTAGTATTCCGTAAATTATTCCAACGATTGTAAATAGAGGAACTTCTTTAAAAGCTTTCGCTGGATTTTCTTTGATAACACCTGCAGCTGTATAAATCCCAACGCATACGGGGGGTGTTATCATTCCTATTCCCGCAAATGCAACAAACACCACGTAAAGATGAAGTAAGCTTTGATTAAATGATAATGTGATTGCTGCAAAAATTGGTACCGTTAAATAAAATACAGGAACGATTTCTATAAACGTTCCTAGAATTAAACAGATTGCTCCAAGCATTATCCAAAATAGATTTACACTAACTCCCTTATCTGTGAAGAATGTAATAATTTTTTGAGGAGCTTGAGTGTAAGTTAAAACTACACTTAAGAATGTAGCAGTAGCTATAATTGCAAAAATTACAGCTGTTATGATAGCTGTTTCTCTTAAACAGCTCATCAAAGATGAAAAAGTAAGTTCACGGTAAATTAAAAATCCAATTAGAACTGCATACACTCCTGCAACAGCTGCAGACTCAGATGGAGTTAGTATACCAGCATAAATTCCACCTAAAATTATGACTGGAGTGATCAATGCTGGTAGAGCAGCAACGAAAGAACTCACTCTCTCTTTAAATGACGCTTTCTCATCCGTTCTAATATGCCTGCATTTAAACAAAACTAGAAGGACCATCAAAACTAAGAGAACAAGGCCTGGAATAACACCTGCAGCAAATGTTTTAGAGACTGGAACATTAGTTAGAGCACTGAATAATATTGCTGCATTAGATGGAGGTATCAATGCCTCTAATAGAGCTGCAGAGGCTGCTAAGACAACAACGAATGGAGTTGGATAACCTTGTTCAATCATCTTTGGCATCATAATTGTTCCAACTGCAGTAATAGCGGCTAAGATTGAACCGCAAAAAGCTGCAAAGAAACCCATTGCGATAACCATAGCAACACCTAATCCACCCGGCCAATGTCCAACTAGAGTTGTTGTAAATTTTACTAATCTTGAAGCAGCCCCTCCTTTTAACATTGCCATCCCAGTAAAAATAAATAGTGGAACAGCGATAAGAACATGTTTTGTTAGTGCACCAAATGAAACTTGAATTAGAACTGACCATGGTAAATTTAATCCAGCGATAGCAGCTAATGAACTTCCTAAACCAAAAACTAAAAAAATCGGGACTGAGATTACTAATGTTATAAGAGAAATAATAAAAGCCAATCCAAACATTTACTCTTTCCCTAAAAGTTTTTTTAAATTATCTATAATTAGCTCTAATGAAGTTAAGGCTAAAATTAAAAAACCAACTGGAAAAGCTAAAAACATCCACCAGATAGGAATATTAATTTCTAATTCCATCATCTGGCCTAAATTATAATACATTGTTGTTGCATCAACTCCTGCTTTAAAGAAAACACATGCAGAGATTAAAGCTATTAGATTTACGATTGTTCCAATTATATTTTTTGATTTTTCTGATAAATAATGACTTAGAAAATCTACTTTAATATGTTGTCCTTGTTTTAATAAAGGACCAAGTAATGGAAATACTAACCAACTCACCATTACGGGTGGTAATTCAATAAACCACGCAAATCCTGTACCTGTGATAAATCTTGTTGTGGCGCTTAATGCTAAAGCTGCCACCATTAAAAAGACGATGAACATTGCGAGCGAAATTGCAGCTTTTGCTAGCAAATTATTAATAGCTCGCAATGCCCTCATAATCTTTATAGAAAAAGTTTAACTTCTTCTAATTACTCTTAGCATATGCTTGTGCTGCCTCTAAAGCATCAGCATCAATCATTTTAGCCATTGCTGGCATTACTTCATCTTTCATAAGCTTATCAAACTTAGCTTTTTCAGCCCCTGAAAGTGTAGTAACAACTCCACCTCTTTCTTGGAATTTTTTAAGAGTGCTTTCTCCAGTGTCCATAATTAAGTCAGTTGATCTTTTTCCTATTTCTTTACCAACATCCATTATGATTTTTTGTAAGTCTGGAGACAGACTATTAAACCAAGTTGAGTTTGCCATAATATATGCATCAGCATAATATTGATAAGGCTTTTGAGCGTATTTTAAAAACTCCCACCAGCTATACGCCTCAATACTTCCTGGAGGGCTGTTGATTGTATCAATCATTCCAGTTTGTAATGAAGTATAAACTTCACCAGTAGGCAAAGATACTCTATTTGCTCCTAAAGCATCCCACATTGGCTCTTCACTTTTTAAAAGTCTTCTAGCTTTTAGACCTTTCATAGCATCAATACCTGTTAACTCTTTAGCACTTGAAAAAGTCATTACAGGTCCAACAGGGTTATACATTACTAATGTTGAATTAGTTTTTTTTGTTAATTCACCCCAAATTTCTTTTCCTTTAGGTGAGTTTTGAAAAAAACCTCTTTGTTGTTCCCATGAATTAAATAACCCTGGAAATGAAGCAACATTAAAGTTTTTATTAATTGGTGGAAAACTTACTACACCAACGATTCCTCCAAGTTCAACTGCACCAGAAGTTACCGCTCCCATCACTTCTCTAATTCCGAATAATTGTTTAGATGGATAAACTTCTATTTTTAACTTTCCTTTTGCTCTTTTATTAACTTCATCTGCAAAAATTTGTGCATGTTTTGCACTATGGTGTTTCGGACTCCAGTGGACAGATAATCTTCCAACTATCTCTGAAAAAGCAGCTGTTGAAGTAAGAACAAATGAAAAAATAAATGTTACGCTAATAATAGCTTTACTAATTGATTTAAATTTATTCATTTTCCCTCTCTTTTTTTTAAGCAATATCTTATTAGTTGCATATATTTTAACAATGCAAAATTTTAAAAAATTTAATAAAATACTCTTTCAAAATGAAGGGCAATGGTTTCACTCTAATCGAATTACTTGTTGTAGTAGCAATTATAGGTATTTTAGCGGCTGTTGGTGTTGTTGCTTACAGCGGCTATACCACAAGCGCAAAACAAAACGTATTAAAATCTAATTTTGAAAATATAAAAAAAAAAATTAAATTATCTGCAACAGGTTGTTTTAGTGGTATTGAAATAAAATTTGGTCCATATTTAGATGGAAGATCGCCAAATATGCATACTTGTAATACCTCTGGCTTTTCAAGCAACATGTTAAATGCCGACTCGATTACATATAAGCTGTATTTAGAAAATTATGGGCTAAAAAATCCGATTAGTAGCTCTCAGCTTGGAATAAATTGGAGTAATGGAAAATGTCCACCGCAGAATGTTATTCAAGGTCAAATAGTTATGGGATACGCACATAAAAATAACACATGTGGAATGGCTGGCAATATGTCTTGTGTTAAAGTTAATTTAGGAGATACCGATGGAGATGGATCAGATGATTTCATGTCAGAAGAAATTAATTTTTGTGATTTTAGATAAAAAAAATTTATGAAATATAACGATAGTAATATATTCGCTAAAATATTAAGAGGGGAAATTCCTTGTGATAAAATATATGAAGATGAATTTGTATTATCTTTTTACGATATTAATCCACAAAAAAAGATTCACGCCTTAGTAATACCCAAAGGAAAGTATATAGATTTAGATGATTTTAATACTTACGCCTCAAACGAAGAAATTATTGGTTTAATGAAAGGTATTACTACAGTTGCGAAAAAATTAGGGATTTCATCCATTGATGGCAAAGGCTATAGAGCTCTTGCAAATATTAGTGATTATGGAGGCCAAGAGGTGCCTCATCTTCATTTTCATTTATTTGGTGGTGAAAAAGTTGGAAAAATGGTCTCGTGATCACCAAAGTAGACAGAAAATACTTAGAAATTAATTCAATTGATGAAATTAATTTATCTAAAAAACCAAAAAGTAATTGTAAAGTGGAAAAAAAAAATCCGCCAGATTTTCAAATCAATAAATTTTTTTATAAGCAAATAGGTAAAAGTTATCGTTGGATTGACAGACTAATTTGGAATGACACCAAATGGATGGAATATACTAACAATTCAAATTTGGAAACTTATATACTCAGAGAAAATGACGACTTAATTGGTTTTTTCGAACTTTTGTTTCATCCAGAGACAAGAAAATGTGAAGTAGCTTATTTTGGTATTCTAGACGAATTTATAGGAAAAAAATATGGCGGCTATCTTTTATCGGAAGCTTTGAAACTAGGATTTAGAAAAAATACTCAGAAAGTTTGGTTGCATACTTGTTCTTTAGATCACAAACATGCCTTAAAAAACTATCTAGGACGGGGGATGAAAATTTTTAAATCTGAAACGATTAATTTAGATATTAGTTAATATAATTTTGAACTCTAAATAATTTTTTATCAATAATCTTATTTGTGTTAATATCGAATAATTTCGTTTCAACAGTATTTAAATAAACGTCAGTTGTCGTCCACCCTATAATATCATAACTTTCTTTATCAAAAAAAATATTTAATAAATTGTCATTGTGAATGATTTTAAAAGAAAATGTCTCGTCATTTTCTCGAATTAATTCTACATTTTCTAATTTATTAAGGAGAAATCTTTTATCTAAAATTAAATTAAGAGGTGTATCTTTGAGTTGGTACCTTAAGTAATTTGTAATTTTTTTACTGTTAATTACTAGTGATTTTCCGTTAGATACTAAAATTTTATTATATTTATCATCATATCTACATAAAATTTTTTTTGGATACGAAATTATACATTCTCCTTTCTCAGTCACTTTTCCAATTTTTTGTATGAATTTAAAAGATATATTATCAGTATTTTCTAATTTATCTTTTATTAGTTGCTTTGAAGATGCAAAAATATTTAATGGATAAAAAAAAATTAAAATAAAAATTATATATTTCATTATTTTAAAACTTCTCTTTTGCCTACATGATTAGCCTTACTCACCTCACCATTTAATTCCATTTGATCAATGATCCTAGCAGCTCTATTATATCCAATTTGCAACTTTCTTTGCAAAAATGAGGTAGACGCTTTCCTCTCTGACTTAATAATTTCTAAAGCCTCATCATATAATTCATCTGTTTCTGAATTATCTTTATTTTTCTCATTAATTTCTTTTTCGTCAGCAAAGTTTAAAATTTCATCCACATAGTCAGGTTCAGCTTGATTTCTAAGGAAGTTATTTACTTTGTCTATTTCTACCTCTGATACATAAGGTGCATGTATCCTTGTGATTCTGTTTGCTGAGGACATATATAACATGTCTCCTTTTCCTAGAAGTTGCTCTGCACCTTGTTCACCTAAAATTGTTCTGCTATCAATTTTAGAAGTTACTTGGAATGAAATACGAGTAGGAAAATTAGCCTTTATTGTTCCAGTTATTACGTCTACACTTGGTCTTTGAGTAGCCATTATTATATGAATTCCAGCCGCTCTAGCCATTTGTGATAATTTTTGAATGTAGTTTTCAATCTCCTTACCAGCTACCAACATAAGGTCCGACATCTCGTCAACAATTACAACAATATAAGGCATTTTAACTTTGTGCTTTTCATTATAACCATCAATGTTCCTTACACCCACTTTCGTCATTAATCTGTATCTACTCTCCATTTCTTTAACAACCCAACCTAAAACAGATGCAGCTTTTTTTGCTTCAGTTATAACTGGGCATAATAAATGCGGTATACCTTCGTAAGTTGAAAGTTCTAACATTTTAGGGTCTATCAAAATGAATTTACAAATTTCTGGTGTGTGTTTGTAAATCAAAGATAGAATAATTGTATTAATACATACAGATTTACCAGATCCGGTTGTTCCTGCTATCAATAAGTGAGGCATAATACTCAAATCACTTGTTATTGGTTCACCAGATATACTTTTTCCAAGCGCTATTGGTAATTTTATATCTTTTTTTTTAAAATTCTTGTCTGAAATTATTTCTCTTAAAAAAACATTTTCTCTGGATATCTTAGGTAGTTCAATGCCAATAGTATTACTTCCAGGGATCGTAGCTATTCTTGCAGACTCAGAACTTGTATTTCTAGCAATATCCTCTGCTAAATTAATAATTTTTGAAACCTTAACTCCTGCAGCAGGTTCAAATTCATTAAGCGAAACAACTGGTCCATGACTTATTTTTTTTATTTTTCCTTCAACACCAAAATCTAGAAGTATTTTTTCTAAACCTTCTGCATCAATTTTAATATCATCTTTTTTATTAGAGCCTTTTTCCGGTTTTTTTAGAAAATCAATCAAAGGTAATTTAATTTTTACATCACTTAAAATTAATTTGTTATTAGAAAACAAATCTTCTTGAACTGGAGTTTCCTTAGATCCTTCAATTATAGTATTTTCTTTAAAAGTATTTTCTTGAGAAATTAAATTTTCCTTTTTTGATGAAAACATTTTTCTTATCATATTAAAAAAACTTAAAATATGAGAAATTTTGAAATTACTGCTTAGCAAAAAAAATAATAAAATAAAAAATATTAATAAGTAGTAACTAACTGTTTGATTAATTTTCAAAAAATCTACAATTATAGTTTCTGACATTAAATTACCAACAAAACCGTTGTTTCCATTTATTATTAACCAATAGGTTTCTTTATGGAAAATACTAAAGAAAAATGTCGCAACAATAATGTAAAGTATAATGAAAAATAAATTTTCTATAATAATAATAAAGTTTTTGTTAATCGTTATTGATACTCCAGTAAATAGAAGAGAAAAAGGAATTAAAAGTGAAATTAAACCAATTGATTGAAAAAATATATCAGCGATGAAGCTTCCCCTAAATCCAAGCAAATTTTTTATCTCCTGATTTTCTGGAAATATAAAATTTGGATCATCTGGTGAATAGCTAATTAATGATATAAAAAGTAATATAGAGGCAACTACTAGAAAAATACCAACTAATTCGGCCAATCTTTTTATAATAAAATCGCTTATTTTATTGATATAATTTTTAATTATCATGAATCAAAACTGCTTTTGTCACTTTGTATCATTTAATTTTTATTGTTAAAATTATTTTGTTATGAAAATTTGTCTTATAGGCCAAAATTTAACAAATTTGATTCTTGCGAATGTTTTTGAGGAAAAAAAACTCAATGTTGACATATATTTAAATAAAAAGTTTCAAGACATAAAGACAAATAGAACAATCGCTTTATCAAGCGAAAATTTTGATTATTTAAAATTTCTAGCAAAATCCAGTATTATATCGTGGAAAAGCAGTGAAATTAAAATATTTACAGAAAGTTCACAATCTAAAGAGATAATTAACTTTAATAAAAAAAATAAAGAGGTTTTTAATTTAGTATCTTACTCAAAATTAAACGAAATTTTTTTTAAAAAAATAAAAAAATCAAAATTTATAAAAATACATCGTTCAGACACTTCTAGTTCACTTATTCTAAATAAAATTAAAAAATATGATTTAGTTATTAATAGTGAAAACAAAAATTTCATTTCAAATAAATTTTTTACAAATAAAATAAAAAAAGATTACAGAAGTAGAGCATATACATTTTTAATAAATCATCGTCGAAAAGATAATAATACTGCCATTCAAGTCTTTACAAAATTTGGACCTTTAGCATTTCTGCCATTATCTAATACTAAAACTTCAGTAGTTTTTTCTTATAAGGGAGTGAAAATAGATGATAAGAAAATTCTTGATATATTTAAAAAATACAATTCTTTTTATGCATTTACTAAAATTAACAAAATCGAAAATTTTAGTCTGAGTTTTGAAATGCTTAGAGATTATACTTATAATAATATTCTTGCTTTTGGTGATTTAATACATCGTATACACCCCCTAGCAGGGCAAGGATTTAATATGACAATTAGGGATATTAAGATAATTTCAAATATAGTAAATGATAGAATATCTTTAGGTCTACCAATAGATATCTCTGTTGCTGAAGATTTCCAGAGTTCTACTAAACATCTAAATTATCTTTATGGAAAAGCAATCGACGGTATTTATGAATTTTTTAGATTGGATAGCAGTATTAATAATTCAATTTCAAAACCGGTTTTTAGTATTTTAAATAAAAATTCTATTTTTAAAAAGTATTCTAATATTTTATCGGATAAAGGGTTAAACCTATAAATTATTGGAGAGTAGTATTTTCAAACTCGTCTTTAATATAATTATTTAAAATTTGTTCCATTTTTTCTTTTCTAACATTTATATCAAGACTTTCTAATAATATTTGTTTTTCCTCTAATGAAAAAGGTGATGCCATTGACAGATCATTAAGAGTTTGGCTAAGATCCTTCTTTTCTAAGTCTTTTAAGTTTACAATATACCCTTGTTTTTTGAAAAACGTTCTCATGTTTTTCATAATTAAACTTAAGTCTGAAAAGTTAACTTCGTTACTTTTTTGCATTATATCTTTTGAAAAATTATCATATTGAACGTTGCACTCACGGTACATTTTGTCAGTATTTAACTCTGAATTAATTTTGTATCGACAAATCCCGTTTAAAATAATAAGTATTCTACCGTCTTCAGTTTCATTGAAACTTGTGATTTTTCCAATACAACCTATTTCATATAAATCAGGTTTTTTCAAAGACCCTGTTTTTTTTGGCTGTATCATTCCAATCATCCTATGTTTTTTCATACTATCATTTACCATTTGTAAATATCGAGGCTCAAAAATATTGAGAGGAACAGTTGTTCCAGGAAACATTATAAAATTTGATAAAGGGAAAATTGGTATAGTTTTCGGTAATTCTTCAAGTTTCATAATTTAATTATAATAATTCTTTTCAAGGTTACAACTATACAGAAATGATTCGTAGTCGCATTTAACTATTTAATCACTTGCTAATTTCAAAAAAAGCTTTTAGTTTTGTTATGTAAGAATAAGCGGGCATAGCTCAGTGGTAGAGCGTCTCGTTGCCAACGAGAAGGTCGTGGGTTCAAGTCCCATTGCCCGCTCCAGTAAAGGAATTATATTATGAGTGATTTAGCAAATAAAAAATGTATCCCGTGCGAAGGCAATATCCCTCCATTTAACACAGAAGAAATTCATAAATATTTAAAACAAGTTGATGGATGGGAAGTTATAAAAGATGAAATAGATGGATTTCATTTAATAAAAAATTTTAAATTTGATGATTTTTTACAAAGTCAAGAATTCGTGAATAAAGTTGGAGAAATTGCTGAAACAGAGGGACATCACCCTGATCTGTGGTTTGGATGGGGCTATGCAAGAATTAAAATATTTACTCATGCAATTAAAGGTCTTGCTGAGAGTGATTTTATTTTAGCTGCTAAAATAGATAAGATAAATTGATTAGTGATTAAAATGTCTAGTTTTGGAAAATACTAAAATAGTATTTGTTTGGTCAGCAAATTTAATAATTTCTTTATCATTTTTTGAACCCGACGGTTGAATGACTGCTGAAATTCCCGCTTGCACCAATTTTTCTATACCATCAACAAACGGGAAAAACGCATCAGATGCCGCTAAGATTTCATCACTGTCGCTTATTTTCTGAAACTTTTTCATTTTATCAATTGCTATTTTGCAACTATCTAACCTACTTGGTTGACCAGAACCTATGCCTATTGTCCTGTAATCTTTTGTAACGACTATTGCATTCGATTTTACAATTCTGCATATATTAAATGCAAAAATAAGTTTGTTTAAAGTTTTATTTGTAGGTTTTAATTTTGATACAACTTTAAAATCTTTCTTAGAAAAATGTTGAGTATCTGGATCTTGAATTAAAATAGAATTAAATTTATTGATAAAATTAAATTTAAAATTTTTTTCTACTTTACTAGAATCAATTAACCTTAGATTTTTTTTCTTTTTTAAAAGTTTGACTGATTTTTTGTCAAATCCATTTGCAACTATTACCTCAAAAAATATTTTATTAATCTCTTTAGCTAAATTAATATTCAATTTAAAGTTACATGATACAATACCACCATAGGCACTAATTGGGTCACTTTCTAAAGCCTCTTTAAAAGATTTTATTTTGTTTGGATTAATTGAAACTCCACAAGGATTACCATGCTTAATTATTGCTACACCCTTATTTTCTGGTAAAGTTTCAGATATACTTAGGGCAGAATAAAGATCACTATAGTTGTTGTAACTTAGTTGTTTTCCACTGATTTGAATAATTTCCTGTTTATTATTTTGTGAATATATTGCTCCTTTTTGATGAGGGTTTTCCCCATATCTTGTCTTCTCAACTAATTTTCCAGAAATTATATTCTTTGTTGGGAAAAAGTTTTTGGACTTCTGATTGAAATAACTAAAAATTTTTGATTCATAATATGCTGTTTCCATAAATGCTTCTTCAGACAATTTTTCTCTAAATTTTAAGTTCGTTGAACCTTTATTTTTATTTAATTCAATAATTAAATCTTCATACTGTTTTGCATTACTTAGTATAACTACATCATTATAATTTTTTGCAGCTGCTCTAACCATTGTTGGTCCTCCAATATCTATATTTTCAATTATATTTTCATGACCAGAATTACTTAATAAAACTTTTTCAAATGGATAAAAATTTATAATAACTAGATCTATATTTTCATAATTGTTTATTTTCATTTCTTTTTGATGTTTTTTATTCTGCCTAACATTCAAAATCCCAGAATGAATTTTTGGATGTAATGTTTTTACTCTTCCATCTAGCAACTCTTTTGAATTTGTAAATTTAGATACTTCTAAGCATTTAAAACCCATACTCTTAATTTTTTTGTATGTGCCACCTGAGCTTATTATTTTAATTTTATATTTTTTTAGTAGATTTAATAATGGCCTTAAATTAGATTTATCTGACAAAGAAATTAAAGCAGTCTTAATTTTTATTGTATTTTTTCGAATGCCCATTTAATTTCCTGAGTTATATCTTTTATTTTGCCTGATAAACATATATTTTGGTTCTCACTAGTTACATTTTTATTACCGAAATATATACCCGATTCAATATTTATAATCTCACAGTTAGTTGAAAATTTCCATCCAGAATTTTCAATTTCAATTAGTATAGTTTTGTTATCTAGCGTTTTTGTTAATTTAACACCTGGTTCCATATGAAATCTGATATCATATTTTTTTGTTTCTAACTTCTTTTTTGAAATTATTTTATCAGTTCCTATCAATTTATTTTTTTCAACAAAATATTCCAAAGATCTTTCATATAAAATTCCAAATTTTTTTAAAAAGCCATTATGAGATGCTTTGATTAACCAATAGTTCTTTTCATTAACAATATTTTTATCAAAAATTTTCAAACCATTTTCTAATATTTTATAGTTTCCATTGTTTCTAAATGAACAACTTGAATGATTATCAATTATAAGTGCTGAGTGAGCAGCAGTAGATTTTGAAATTAGATTTAATTTATTTTTATAATCCTGAAAGTAACCAGAATTTGAAATAAGTTTTTTATCTTTGTAGAAGAACTCAAATGAAAGAGCTCCGCTTTGATAGTTATGAGAAAAAGTTTTTTGGGGTGAATTTCCAACATCCATTGCAAGAATACAATTTTTGTTTTTTAAAATGGCATATCCTCCTACTTCATTATTTGAATTTTCAAACTTATATTTATAAAGCGAAAGATATTTATTAAATTCCTTTAAATCATTTTGATGATTCCCATTGAATAGTAAACTTTGTTCGATCTTAGAAAAAACAGAATAAGATTTTCCCAGATAGAAAATTATTTCATCAAGGTACTCAGGTATATCATTAAAAGACTCCTTTAATAATTCTCTAACAAGAACAAAATATTTTAAATAAAAATTTAATTGTCTGATACTTCTCGTTTTTGGAAAATACTCGTCGTCAAAAGAATTAATAATAATTTTTCTGAGTAATTCTAATCCATAATTTAAAAATTTTTCATTTGCGTATGATAATCCTGTAATTATTATTGCTATACAGCCTAATAATTTATCATTAACAGATCGAGATTTGCTTATTTCATTTATTAAATGATTAATTTGTTTATTTATAGAAAAGTTAAATTTATTTTTATATTTAGTATCACTTTCATCATAAGATAATTTAGAGTTTGCAATCCAAGATATTATTCTCTTTGATAAAATATCTATTTGCCATGTTAATGAATTATAACTTTGATTTTTTTCAATCCATTTAATAATTATTGATTGCGTAATACTTGGGGAAGATTTTAAATCAATACTAAATAACCAATAAAAATTATTTAGTTTATTGAGGTTATTACCACTTAATAATTCACTTTCCCAAATATTATCTTTATCCAATTCATCAATTTTAATTTTTTTTTTATCATATTTAATTAAGCAGCTTAAAATACTTAGACTTGGTCTATAAGAAATGTTGCTTATCTCAATTTTTGAAATTTTATTATTATAAAACCTTGATTTTAAGTATAAATTTCTTATCTGATTTTTAGTGTAGTTAAAAAATTCATTTATTAAAATTAAAGAATTTTTTAAATACATCTTACATTGATTTTAGAGTTTCTATATTTTTTTTAATATCGCCATTGTTTTCTTTGAATATTGTTGTTCCAGAAACTAATATATTTGCTCCCGCAGATATAACCTCTTTTGAATTAGAGAAATTTATTCCACCATCAACTTCAATATCAAATTTTAAGTTATTATCTTTTTTTATTTGATAAAGTTTTTTAATTTTTTCAATTACCTCTGGCATAAATTTTTGGCCACCAAATCCTGGATGTACACTCATAATTAAAACTAAATCTATTTCTTTTAATAATTTTTCAATGATACTTACTTCCGTATTTGGATTTAAAGATATGCCTACTTTTTTCTTTAATTGTTTTATAAGTTTAATCGACTCAATCAAATTGTCGGTTGCTTCAGGGTGAATTGTTATTATATCAGATCCTGCTTCAGCAAAATTTTTTATATATTTATGAACTGGTGAGATCATTAAATGTACATCAAAAGGTAATTTTGTATAATTTCTTAGTGTTTTTATCACTGGGGGACCAATTGTAATATTGGGAACAAAATGTCCATCCATTACATCGACATGAATTAAGTCAGCGCCACCATTTTCTAACCTTTTAATTTCCTCACCTAATTGGCTAAAATCTGCAGAAAGTATTGAAGGCGAAATTTGTATATTTTTCATTAATAAATAAAAACTAGTACTATCAATTTTTGAATATATTTGAATTATTATTTACCAAATATTTTATAAATTTCCGCAGCTATTTCACTTTCTAATGGAAACGATAACATACCCATAACAGAATAACCCATTAAATAAGGCATTAAATAAAATCTAAACATATAAAAAAACCATGCCACATAAAGTGGAACTAAGGGTCCTATAATGAAAGTAGGAGTTATGAATTTAAAAATTTTAATAATTGGATTTGTGTATTTTACAAATACTTTCATAAAAAAGAATTCAGAATCTTCTTTTTGAAAAATATTCATTGCAGATCTTCCAATTAAAGTCCACATAATGATACCTAAAATGTAGTCTATTACTAAAATATATAAAGGCATTTATCTGAAAAAAATGGGGGCGGTATCCGCCCCCAAAAAGTTTAATTTAGTGTTGCTTACCAAGTATTGTCTTACCTGATGGAACACGAACTTCGTCTACCATTTGCTGTGTAGCTTTATCTGGTTCTTCAGTCATTAAACTTACTACAACCATTACAACTAAACAGACCGACGCTCCGATTATACCAAAACGTAAATGGTCAATACCTAACCAAGGTGCATTACCCATAAACTTAGGATACACATAAATTAGATAAGCTGTTCCTGATGCAAGACCTGCTATCATACCTGCTATCGCTCCTTGTCTCGTTGCTCTTTTCCACCATACACCAAGTATTAATGGGAAGAACAATCCTGACATTGCAAAGTCAAATGCCCAAGCAACTGCACCAAGAATACTAGTGATTCTCATCGATGCAATGTATGCTCCAGCAGCACCAATAACTATTAGAAGTGCTCTAGCAACTAACAATCTTTTTCTTACATCAGCTTTTGGATCAATGATTTTGTAATAGATATCATGTGATAAAGCGTTTGCAATAGCAAGAATTAGACCATCAGCTGTTGACATCGCAGCAGCCATTCCTCCTGCAGCAACTAGTCCAGAGATTACGTATGGTAATCCAGCAACTTCAGGAGTTGCTAGTACAACCACGTCACCTCTCATAAACCATTCATTTAACTGAAGAATACCATCTCCGTTAAAGTCTGCTATGAAGGCTTGTTTTACATTAATCCAAGCATTTACCCACTCAATTTGCATAATTTCAGCAATTGGTTTTCCAATAATACCTGTTGGTAAGTTTGGATCAATTAGTGAGATTTTGGATAATGTTGCAAGCATTGGCGCTGAAGTATAAAGCAATGCAATAAAGAATAGTGACCATGCCACTGATTTTCTTGCAGCTTTAACACTTGGAGTAGTGAAGTATCTCATCAAAATGTGTGGTAAAGAAGCTGTTCCTACCATCATACATAGTGCTAATGAAATAAATTTCCATGCAGCCATTCCACCTTCTGGCACACCTGCGTGTGACACAGCGATAGATTTTAGACCACCTGGTACACCTGCAGCTTTAATATCTGCAGCAGCATTTTTAACTAATCCAAATTGCGATTCAAGTGCACCTAATCTAGCTACTTCCTCACCTAACATAAAGTGTGGAAAGAAACCAAATCCTGATTTGTTACTAATCCAGAATACTGGAATTAGATAAGCAATAATCAATACTATGTATTGAGCAACCTGTGTCCAAGTTACCGCTCTCATTCCGCCTAGCATTGAACAAAGTAAAATACTTACTAGTCCAACCCAAACTCCTAATTCAAATGGAATACTTAGTGCTCTTGATGCGATTGTTCCTGTTGCGTTAATTTGAGCTGTTACATAAGTGAAAGATGCCAATGTTAAAACAACTACGGCACAGAACCTTGCGAAGTTTCCGCCATATCTTGTTCCAATGAAATCTGGCACAGTATAACATCCAAATTTTCTTAAGTATGGTGCTAAAAGTGATGATACTAAAACGTATCCCCCAGTCCATCCGACTAAGAAAGCCATATAAGTATAACCACCAAAGTAAATACCACCAGCCATTGCAACGAATGAAGCACCTGACATCCAGTCAGCTGCAGTTGCCATTCCGTTAAATACTGTTGGTACCTGTCTTCCAGCAACATAATAAGCATCGACCTGTACAGTTCTAGATAGATATCCAATTATGGCATATATACAAACTGTAAAGGCGACAAACAAAATACCAATTGTTTTTGCGGTCATACCTGCTTGCTCTGCTATTGCCATCAAAATGATGAATATGAAGAAGCCCCCAGTATATGTTCCGTAAATTTTTGGTAGGTTGTCAATAAAATTGCCTTTAAACATTAATCATCCTCCTTTTCGGTAAAACCAAACTCTTCATCGATTTTTTCCTGTCTATTTGCAAACCAAAAAATTAGGACCACAAATGCAATGATGGAACCTTGCGCACACATGTAATACGCTAATGGATATCCCATAAAACTTGAAGTGTTTAGGTCAGAACCAAACATGAAGATCAGATAACCGAAAACAAACCAAATAATTAATGTAATTATCATTAATCCTTTGGTTTTTTCCCAGTGCTTTTCTTTGTTTGACATTATTTTAATCCTCCCTATAGGTTAAAGATATAATTCATACTCATTTAATGTGATAATTAAAGGGTAAAAAATGGCATATATTTATAGCAAAAGTAGTAATATCGGTTCTAAATGGGCATTAAATACAAATTAAAGCTCAAAGATTTGAAATTTGAGTATTTAAAGGAATATTTCATTCCATTCTTAAAATATTTCAAAAAAACAAAAAAAATCGAAAATTATTCTGATTTAAAAGAATTCATCCAAAAAAAATCTGCATGGGTAAGCCAAGTAACTCTATATGGATATCTTAAAACAAGAATGGGAGCAAAATATGTATTGATGTTTGAAGATGAGATATTTTTAGGATCTATTAACAAAGCTAAATGGAACATCTACTCAGTTGCTTTACAAGATCTTACATTTTATGCGATTTCTTTTTTAAAAAATATTAGAAATCAACATGATACTGAAAAAGCAAATGAAATTTATTTTGAAATTTTAGATAATGAACTTCAAAAAAACAAAATGCCAAATGAAATATATGAAAATGCAAAAAAAAAATTTCTTGAGAGATATCAAAATATTAATTGGAATGAGTACCATGAGTCATTACCTTTTAATACTAGTGCTTTATCTTTATATGAATGGTCACCAATAGCTGAAGAGTTAAAATCTTTAGACAAAAAAATAGTTTTAAATTCTATGATTCTGAAATGGGATAATGTTAAAAAGGAATTTATTGAATTAATAAATTTTTAAGTATTTTTTCTATTTTCAACTAAACTTTTTACAACACTTGGATCTGCCAAGGTAGTTGTATCACCTAATTGATCATGTTCATTTGCGGCAATTTTTCTAAGTATTCTTCTCATGATCTTACCTGACCTAGTTTTTGGAAGACCAGGAGAAAATTGAATTAGATCCGGAGTAGCTATTGGACCAATTTGTTTTCTAACCCACAGCTTTAAATCTCTCTCTAAATCTAAAGTTGATTTTTCTCCCACATTCAAAGTAACGTAACAATACAAACCATTACCTTTAATATCATGTGGATATCCAACCACAGCAGCCTCAGCAACTTTTGGATGAGCTACAAAAGCACTTTCTATTTCGGCAGTTCCAAGATTATGTCCTGAAACAATAATTACATCATCAACTCTTCCAGTAATCCAGTAATATCCATCTTTATCTCTTCTGCATCCATCTCCTGTAAAATATTTTCCGTCAAATTGAGAAAAATAAGTATCAATAAATCTTTGATGATCACCGTAAACTGTCCGCATCTGACCGGGCCAAGATTGTGCAATACATAATCGACCTTCAGCTTCTCCTTTTAAAACTTTTCCATCTTTACTAACTATTACTGGTTTAATTCCATAAAATGGTTTTGTTGCTGAACCTGGTTTTAAATTTATAGCACCTGTTTGAGGACTGATTAATATTCCACCCGTTTCCGTTTGCCACCAAGTATCAACAATTGGGCAGTTTGAATCTCCAACAGTTTTATAATACCACTCCCATGCTTCTGGATTGATTGGTTCGCCCACGGTTCCTAATAATTTCAGTGATTTTCTTGATGTTTTTTTAACAGGCTTATCACCTTCTCTCATTAAAGCTCTAATTGCTGTTGGTGCTGTATAAAAAATATTCACTTTATATTTATCAACGATCTGCCACCATCTTGAACTATCAGGATAAGTTGGAATTCCCTCAAACATTATTGTTGTTGCTCCATTTGATAATGGTCCATAAATAATATAGCTATGACCAGTTACCCAACCAATGTCAGCTGTACACCAATAAATATCTTTAGGTTTATAATTGAATATATACTGATGAGTCATTGATGCGTAAACCATATACCCTCCAGTTGTATGCATCACCCCTTTCGGTTTTCCTGTTGATCCCGAAGTATATAAAATAAATAAAGGATCTTCTGCATTCATTTCTTCGGGTTCACATTTATTTGAAACTTTTTTTGTTAACTCGTGGTACCAAACATCTCTTCGTTCATCCCAATTTATTCTATTGCCTGTTCTTTTTACAACAACACATTTTTTTACGTTTGGGCAATTTACTAAAGCCTCATCAGCTATTGATTTTAATGGGATTATTTTTCCACCTCTTACACCTTCATCAGCTGTAATTAGATAATCAGACTCGCAATCGTTTATTCTACCAGAAATACTATCTGGAGAAAATCCTCCAAAGATTATTGAATGCACCGCTCCTATTCTTGCACACGCCAACATTGTATATGCAAGTTCTGGTATCATAGTTAAATAGATTGTTACTCTATCACCTTTTTTAACCCCTAATTCTTTAAGACCATTTGCAGCTTTAGAAACTTCTTTGTGTAATTCTTTGTAGGAAATTTTCTTTTGAACTTTTGGATCATCTCCAACCCATATAATCGCAGTTTTATCTTTATTCTTCTTTAAGTGTCTATCAATACAATTTGCTGATGCATTAAGAGTACCGTCGTAAAACCATTTTATCTTAACGTCTGATTTACTATATTTAACATCTTTAATTTTTGTATACGGTTTTATCCAATTAATTCTCTTTCCTTCTTTTTTCCAGAAGCCATCATTATCTTTTATTGAAGATTTATATTTTTTTTCGTACTGAGATTTATTTACTAAGGCTTTGCTAATCCAGTCTTTCTTTGTTCTATATATGAGTTCTTTTTCTTGCTTTGGAGCTAAAGATTTTGCCTTAGTTTTTCTTTTAGTAATTATTTTTTTTTTTCTTTTTTTAACTTTTTTTTTTGGCATCGATTATAAATTTTTCAGATACTACTCATCTTCAAAATAATTTTCCAGCATTTAGTGTCGATTGGCATTACAGACAGTCTGCTTTGTTTTATTAGTGCAATATCTTTTAAATCTTTATTTTTTTTAATATTTTCAAGAGAAACTGGTGCTTTTAGTTTGCTTTTATACTTAACTTTTACTGCTACAAATCGCTTCTCTTTATCTGTTGGGTCGATAAATGCTGTTTTAATTACTTCAACAATTCCAACGATTTCTTTACCAATATTTGAATGGTAAAAAAAACAAAGATCACCCTTCTCCATTTTTTTCAAATTATTTGCTGCTTGATAATTTCTTACACCATCCCAGTCAGCACCTTTTGGACCAACCTTAAATTGCTGATCTATCGACCAAACATTAGGCTCCGATTTGAGCAACCAATAATTCATTACAAAACTACACCAGCTCCTTTTAAAAATTTAGCACTAGCATCTAGGGCTAATCTTGGACTGGCTTCTAAATCCATATTATCAAATTTCTTTATTTTATATTTTTCTAGACCTACCAATGCGATCATTGCTGCGTTGTCTCCACATAGTTTAATATCTGGAAAAATTGCTTTAAAGCCATTCTCATTGCTTACTTCGATTAGTTTTTTTCGTATACCTTTGTTTGCGGCAACTCCTCCTGCAACTATAAAAGATTTTTCTTTAAATGAGTTTTTTAAAAATTCCTTAAAAGCAATTCTAGATTTAATATACAATATTTCTTCGATAGTTTTTTGAAAAGACGCTGCTAAATCATATTTTTCTTGTTCTGAATTTATATATTTTGTTATTCTTAGTATCGCAGTTTTAAGTCCTGCAAAAGATAAATTGCATCCACCTTTATTAATTATTGGTTTGGGTAATTTATATTTATTTGGATCACCCTTTTCTGCAAATTTTTCTAACTTTGGACCACCTGGAAATTCTATTCCCAAAAGTTTTGCAGTTTTGTCAAATGCTTCTCCTAAAGCATCATCAATTGTAGTTCCTAATCTTTTGTAACTGCCTAATCCATTCACACTTAAAAATTGACTGTGTCCACCTGAAATCAACAAAAGTAAATAAGGATAATTAATATTAGTTTGAAGTTTTGGACTTAAAGCATGACCCTCTAGATGATTAACACCAATAAATGGAACCTTTAAAGATGATGCGAGTGATTTTGCAAAATTTAAACCAACACTAAGACAAATTATTAAACCAGGTCCAGATGTTGCGGCAACAGCAGATACTTTATCAAGAGTTATACCGCTTTCATCCAAAGCTTTTTTTGCAATTAAATTAATTTTTTCAACATGTGACCTTGCAGCTAATTCTGGAACAACTCCTCCAAATTCTTTATGAATGTCAAATTGACTTGAAATTATATTTGATAAAATTTTTGGTGTACCACTTTCGTTATCTTGAATAATTGAAACCGCTGTTTCATCACAACTTGTCTCAATTCCTAATATTATTGGGCTTTTATTCATAAATTATTTTTTATAATTAATACAATTAATCTATAAGAATGTAATAAAAATAACTTTTATGAAAAGAGCTAATCTTGTAATTGGGACACGTGGAAGTAAGTTGGCAATGATTTACGCAGAAAATGTGAAAAAAGAACTAAAAAAGTATTTTCCTAAAGAGATTGAATTAAAAAAAATAGTAACAACAGGAGATCAAAAGCAAGATGAGAGATTATCTGAAATAGGAGGCAAAGGATTATTTTCAAAACAAATTGAAAAAGATTTATTGAATAAAAATATAGATATAGCAGTACATGCCTTCAAAGATATGCCTACTGAAGAAACTGAAAATCTTTTAACTAATAATTTTTTAAAAAGAAATTCTCCTAATGAAATTTTAATAAGTAAAAATAATATAAAATTTGAAGATTTAGAGCCAAACTCAATTATTGGTACATCATCATATAGACGAGAATATCAACTTAAGAAAAAAAGACCCAACTTAAAATATAAACTTATCAGAGGAAATGTAGACACTAGAGTTCAAAAGTTAGAAAAAGGCGAATATGATGCAATAATTCTCTCAAAAGCAGGATTAGTTGCTTTGAATTTACAACATAAAATTTCACAAGAATTCAATGTTGATGAACTCATACCTTGTGCGGGCCAAGGAATTATAGCAATTCAATGCAGAGAAGATGATAATGAAATTAAAAAATTACTTGAAAACATTAATGATCAAGAAACAAGAATTGTCGCAAAAGCAGAAAGAGAGGTCTTAAAAGTTCTTGAAGGAGATTGTGACACTGCAGTCGGTGTATTTGCAAAATTAAATGGTAAAAAAGTAGACCTATTGACTGAATTGTTTTCTGTCGATGGAAAATATAGATATTTCATAAAAAAAAGTCTTCAAAAAGATAATATTGAGTCTACTAGTAGAATGGTGGGAGAAGAGCTTAAATTAAAATCAAAAGGTTCTTATAAAAATTAAAATGCATATTTTATTAACCAGACCATTAGATGATAGCAAAGAATTAATTTTAAAATTTACTTCTATGAAACATAAAGTTTCTCATTTACCTTTATTACAAATAAAAAAAATAGAAACACAAGAAATAGATTTTAGCCAATTCAAAGGCGTCATTTTCACGAGCGCTAATTCTTTAAAAAATCTAAATATTTCAAAAATAGATAAAAAAATAATTTGTTTTTGTGTTGGTCTTGCAACAGAAAGAAAGGCAAAAGAATTAGGCTTCCAAAATATTTTCTGCGCCGAAGGTAACGTAAATAATCTTAAAGAATTAATTTTACAAAATTTTGACCCAAAGATTGGTCCAATGGCGTATATTAGTGGAGAAATTGTTTCTTATAATCTTGATCAAGACTTAACTTCAGAAAACTATGTCATCAAGAGAATTATAAATTATACTACAATACCCAATGAAAATTTAAGTAACGATTTTTTAAAAGATATTAAATCTTCTGTGCCAGAGATTGTTTACATATATTCTGAAAATAGTGCGAAGGCATTTTTTACGTTAATAAAAAAATATAATTTAGATAATATTTGGATGGAAACTAACCTAATGTGTATGGGTGAAAAAGCATCTTCAGCATTGAATGACATAAAATGGAAAAAAATTTTTCTTTTTAACCCTGGTGAAGAAGAGTTTTTGCTATATAAAATTTAAAAATGGAAGTTTTAAATAAACTAAATGAGTTATTTTTATCTGTATGGAAGCAGGGAATTCTTGGGGTAGATTTCTTTCAG
Source organism: uncultured Pelagibacteraceae bacterium (assembly GCA_902633125.1). Lineage (GTDB taxonomy): Bacteria > Pseudomonadota > Alphaproteobacteria > Pelagibacterales > Pelagibacteraceae > Pelagibacter. The sequence goes on along the minus strand of CACPEZ010000001.1, from coordinate 189,034 downwards.
ATAATAGTAGGTCTTGGAATATTTGTATTATTTTTAATATTTAGAGGCCTAATTAGCAAACTTGTTATAAAAAAATTAGAATTAATTTCAAAAAGAACAACTAATAAATTAGATGATACTTTTGTAAAATCTATGGAAGGTCCTGCTAGGTTTCTTCCAATTGTTCTTGGTGTCTTCTTTGCCAGTTACTATATGTCATTTGATAATGAGACAAGGGGTTTCATAGATAACGTTAACAGAACATTAATAACAATTTTAATATTTTGGATAATACATCAGATAATTGAGCCTATATCATATATTTTAAGTGGATTAGATAAAGTCCTGACAAAAGAATTAATAGGCTGGATTATAAAGTCTCTTAAAATTTTAATTTTTATTTTAGGCGCAGCTGCTGTTCTTGAGTTATGGGGAATTAAAATTGGACCAATAATTGCAGGATTAGGCTTGTTTGGTGTTGCAGTAGCATTAGGTGCACAGGATTTATTTAAAAATTTAATATCTGGAATTTTAGTATTAGTTGAAAAAAGATTTAGAATTGGTGATTGGATTAAAGTCGAGGGAGTTATTGAAGGAGTTGTTGAGAATATTGGATTTAGGTCAACCGTTATAAGAAAATTTGATAAGTCACTAGCAATTATTCCCAATTTTCAATTTGCAGAAAATGCAGTGATTAATAATACAAGGAAGACTAACTGGGCTATTAGTTGGATAATAACTCTTCAATATGACACTACAATTGATCAATTAAAAACCATAAGAGATGAGATTGAAGATCACATAAATAAAGGTGATGATTATGATCAATCTGTTGGAGTTGCTGTAAGAATAGATAAGTTTTCAGATAGCTCAATTGATATGTATGTAAGATGTTTTACAAAAACAAATAGTTGGACTAATTATTTACAAGTTAAAGAAAATCTGGCACTTGAAATAAAAAAAATTGTTGAAGGTAAGGGAGCTGCCTTTGCATTCCCAAGTCAGTCCATCTATGTTGAAAAAAAATGATTGCTATATTTTATTTAGCTCTTCAAATTTTAAAACTTTATTCATATGTTGTAATTGCCAATGTTGTTATAAGTTGGTTGGTCGCTTTTAATGTACTAAATACAAGCAATCGGTTTGTATATTTAATATTAGATTTCACTTATAAAATGACAGAACCGATTTTAATGAGAATAAGAAGATTTTTACCTAACCTTGGTGCTTTTGATATTTCTCCTATCGTACTTCTTTTGTTGATATGGTTCATAGAAATGTGTATGAAACTCTACATTGCACCACTAATATTTTAATAAATGATTTTAATTGATGGAAAAAAAGCTGCTGCTGATTTAAGAGAAGAGCTCAAGAAAGAAGTCTTATCTTTAAAAGATAAGCATAATAAAGTACCAGGTTTAACAGTCATATTGATTGGTGATTTAGCACCTAGTCAAATTTATGTTAGAAATAAAGAGAAATCTGCCAATGAAGTGGGCCTTAAATCAGAGGTGATTAGATACCCTGACAGTGTTGAAGAAAGTGAAGTTTTAAAAAAAATCGATGAACTTAATAATGACGATTCCGTTTCAGGAATTTTAGTTCAGCTCCCACTTCCTAAACATATTGATAAACAAAAAGTTATAGAGGCAATTTTGCCAGAGAAGGATGTAGATGGATTTCATCCCATGAATGTTGGTAATCTGTCGTCAGGTTATGAAAGTTCTATTCCGTGCACTCCTTTAGGTTGTTATTTATTAATAAAAAAAATTGAACCAAACCTTAATGGAAAAAAGGCTGTAATTGTTGGAAGATCAAATTTAAATGGTAAGCCAATGACACAGTTGTTGTTGAAAGAAAATTGTACAGTCACAATTACTCATTCAAAAACAAATGATCTTAAAGGAGAATGTTTAAAAGGAGACATTATAGTCGCTGCTGTTGGGATCCCTGAGCTTATAAAAGGTGATTGGGTAAAAAAAGATGCAATTGTGATTGACGTTGGTATTAATAAAACTGAAAACGGCCTAGTTGGCGATGTGGCATTTGATGAAGTATCAAAAGTTGCAAAAGCTTTAACTCCAGTTCCAGGTGGAGTCGGACCTATGACTATTGCATGTTTACTTAAAAATACAATTGAGTGTTTTAAGAGAGCAAATAAATAAAATTTATTACTGATTTCTAATTAAAGGATAAACTTTAGGACTTAAGTATTTAAGATTAGTTAGCATAATTAAAATCAAGGTCACAGTTCCTATAGAGGCACCAAGATAAATTAAAACTTTAAAATCAAATTGCCAAACTAATTCAAAAATATTCTCCATAATAAATTTTGATCCAATTACTGCAAAAAAAATTGCAATTAATATTACCGACATAAAAATTATTATAAATTCTATCAAAGACGAAAATATAATTTCTTTTTTTGAAAAACCTAAAATTTTAAATACAAGATTTTGGTACTCTTTTACTTTTCCTTGGACCATTATAGCACTTGAAATAACAATCAATCCAATGACAATTGTTACACCAGAAATTAAGGTTACAGCTATGAAAACTTTATTTAAAACTGATGTTACTTTGTTTAAGTAATCAGCAATTTTTATCATAGATAAACTAGGTAATACTTCTAACATTTTGGTTTCATCAAAATTATCTGGATGTTTAAACTTAGCAGTTGCTAAATATTCATGAGGAATTTTTTTTGCAAATTGTGGATTAAATAGCATGGCAAAATTAATACTTAGATCACGATAATCAACTTCTCTAAAATTAACTATTTCTCCATCAATTTCTCGACCATAAATGTTTAAAGTAAAAATATCTCCCAACTCAATATTAAAATCTTTAGCCACTTTTGCATCAAGTGATATCTGAAGTTGGTTAGGTTTAGATAAATCCCACCATTCTCCTTTTAAAATTGGGTTATCTTTAGGAATATTTTCAACCCAAGAAGATCTTCTTTCACTTCCAATTACCCAATAACTATCATTATCTGGTTTAATATAGCTATTTGGATTCACACCATTAATTTTTACTATTCCGGAAGAAACCATAGGTACTATTTCAATGTCCGCATCAGGGTCCATTTTGTAAACACCTTGTTCAAATTTTTTCTTTTCACCCTTTTGAATTCCAACAAAAAAATAATCAGGTGCAATATCTGGAATAGATCTTGCAATTTCTCTCTTAAAATTTGTTCCAACCAAAGCTAAAGTTAATAATAAAGTTACACCTAAGCCTAAAGACATGATTGTGATAGGAGTGATACTTTTTGTTTGAGTTATATTTTTAATCGATACTTTTAAAGAGATATTTGAAATAAAATTAAACTTTTTTAGTAAATAAATTATAATCTTTGAAAGTAAAAAAAATACAATTAAACATATAAAAAAAGCCAGAAAATAACCCAAGCTATAAGAAGGTCTTTCAGATCCCATTGTAAACAATAAAACTAAAAATGATAATAAGATAAAACTTAAAATAACTGACTTTTTTGAGTAATAAAATTGTAGGTTTTGGAATACATTTCTAAATAGGTTTGATGCTTTAACTTGATCAATTGAACTTATTGTTGGTATTGAAAAAATTATAAGAACTAACAAACCTACAATAAATATTTTTATAAAATTAATTAAAGAGAATTTTGGATAAACATTTAATCCCAACCCATCAGATAAATATTTGTCTGCAATTGGTACAATTAAAAAACTTGAGCCATAAGAAATTACAGTAATAATAAATAATAATATAAATAATTGAAGATAATAAAGTGTTTTTATATTCCCTGAATAAAATCCTACAGCTTTTCTTACAGCTATAGACATATTGTTCTGGTTTATAAAAGACAACAATGTATTAGCGATACCTATTCCAGCAATTAACATTGCACTAATTGAAACTAAAGAGAGAAATTGGGAAAAATTATTAATTATCCTTTTTAAGCCACTTGCTGAATTTTCTGGAAATCTAAGTTTTACTTTTTGGTCATCTTTAAAAATATCTTTGATCTTACTTTCTATTTTTTCTGGATCATCACTTGGATTAAATTTTACTTTATATTCATAATTTAAAAAACTACCTATTCCATTTAGTTTTAGTATCTCCAAAGTTTGTTTTCCTGCCAATGCCCAATCTCCAAAAGCTACAAACCCACTGACATCAGGTACAGATTTTATAATTCCAACAACTATGAAACTTTGATCTTGTACCTTAACTTTGTCATTTATTTTTATCTTTAAAGTTTTTGATAAACTTTCATTAATCAAAATTGTCTTTGGTTCCTTTTGCATTCTTTCATAAGCATCTTCTGGCTCATAAACAACTTCACCGTAAAGTGGATATTTTTCATCAACTGTTTTAATCCTTGTAAATAATGACTTATTTTTTTCTCTGCCTGTCGTAGAAAGCATTGTACTGAACTCTATCATTTGTGAGACAGTTGAAAATTCCTTTACTTTATTGACTAAATTAAGATCCCCCTGATTACGGTTATAATCGATTTCGAGATCTCCACCCAAAAGAACTTTTGCATTATCATTAAGCTCTTTTTTTAAACTATCTTCGATTGTGAAGATGGCACTTAAAATAAAAAGACTGATAAACAGTGTTACAATAATGCTTGAAATTTTTTTATAATTTCTGCTTAAATCCTTTAAAGCATACTTGAATATTAAACTTAACTCCGAAGAATTATTTAATTTTTCCATCTTTGATTTTAATTTTTCGTTTTGCTTTGTCTGCTAATTTTGGATCATGTGTGACCATTATTAAAGAAGACCCTTCTTCTTTGACGTATTTAAATAAAATTTCAGAGATCATTATTGAGTTTTCGGTATCTAGATTACCAGTTGGTTCATCAGCTAAAATCAAATCTGGTTTCATTGCAATAGCTCTTGCAATCGCCACACGTTGTTGCTCTCCGCCAGATAATTGACTTGGAAGATTATTGAATCTATGTTTTAGACCAAATCGATCTAATAAACTTTTTGCTTCTTTCTCTGGATTTTTAAATTCATTAAGTTCAAGTGTTAAAGCTACATTTTCAACAGCTGTATAATTTGGAATTAAATAGAAAGATTGAAATATAATTCCTATATTTTGCTTTCTAATTTCAGATACTTCGTCTTCATTAAGATTTGTTATTTCCCTGTCTTGAAATATAATTTTCCCTGAGGTTGGACGTTCTAGTCCACCAATAAGCATAATCAAGCTTGTTTTTCCTGACCCACTTTCTCCAACCACAGATACAGTTTCTTTTTTTTTTATAGTTAAATCAATATTTTTTAAAACATTGATATTGTCCTTCCCAGTTTGGTATTTGAGATTTATTTTTTTTAATTTAAGAAGTGTGTTCATGAATAAAAGTTTATTTATAAAAATATTGTTATTCTTTCTAGTGCACATAAATGCAAGTGCAATAGAAAAGGTTATATTATTCGGCGATAGTTTAATGGCGGGTTATGGTCTACCTAAAGAGCAACACTTATCTTTGGTTTTAGAAAGTAATCTCGTTAGGAGTGGTTTAAATATTAAGGTAATAAATGGAAGTGTGTCAGGTAGTACTTCTTCTGGTGGATTGAATAGAGCAGAATGGAGTTTATCAGAACCCGGTATTGATCTAATCATCCTTGGTCTTGGGGCAAATGATATGCTTAGAGGAATTAAACCAGATGAAACCGAGAGAAATTTAGAAGAAATAATTAAAATCGCTAACAGTAAAAAAATAAAAATTATAATAGCTGGGATGGTTGCGCCAACAACTCATGGAACTAAGTATAAAAAAAATTTTGATGCTATTTATCCTAAATTGTCAAAAAAATATAATTTACCCTTAATTCCATTTTTGCTAGAGGGTGTTGCTCTTGATCCAAATCTAAATCAACAGGATGGCATACATCCTAACAAAGCTGGAACAATAGTTATAAGTAATACAATTCAAGATATTATTTCAAAAAATTATTAATCGGATATGAAAAAAAAATATCATCATTTAGCAAATGGCACATTTCGTAATCCTGAAGGATCAAAGGTCATTGATATGAATTTCAATTGGTCGTTTAAGGTCTTTAACCAAGAAAAAAAAAAATTAGATATGACTTTTCCTGAAAGTAATATCATTAAAAAAGAAAAAGTTTTATTGGATTTAAATAATTTCCAAAAAGAAGATTATGTAGCGTGGATAGGTCATGCAACATTTTTATTAAAATTAGGGGGAACAACAATAATAACAGATCCAGTTTTTTCAAAAAATGCAGGACCTTTATTTTTTGGGCCAAAGAGATTTACCGAACCAGCATTAAAACTTAATGAGATACCAAGAACAGATATTTTTCTACTAACTCACAATCACTACGATCATCAAGATATGAAAACAATAATGAGATTTCCTTATAAAGAATCTAAAGTCCTGTTACCTTTAGGACTAAAAAAATATTTTAAAATTAATAGATTTAAAGATGTAAATGAAATGGATTGGTATGATCAAATAAGAATAAATCAGAATTTAAATATTACTTTTTTGCCATCAGTACACTGGTCAAAAAGGAGTTTAACGGATACTAACAAAACTTTATGGGGCAGCTATTTGATTGAATACAAAGGAAAAAAAATATTATTTTCATGTGATACTGGTGTTGGAAAAATATATAAAGAATTGGGAGATAAGTATGGTCCAATTAATTTAACATTTATTAACATTGGTGCATATAATTTTTATCCTATGGCTTCAATTAAAGATTCTTCTGCTTACCACACTAACCCTGAAGAAGCCCTTGGACTTGCTAAAGATTTAAAAAGTCAAAAAGTAATTGGAATGCATTGGGGAACTTTTGTCTTATCACTTGAACCAATATTAGAGCCCCCTTTAAGGTTTAAGCAAAATGCAGAAAAATTTGGATTTAAAAAAGATGATGCAATTATTTTTAAAATTGGTGAATTTAAATTATTTAAAGAGCTTTTTGATACTAACTAGAATTTTCCATCAACCACAATCCATCTTGATTTAAAAAATATAGTTTACCATTTATAGGATGAATTTGTATGTCTCTGATTCTTCCAATTTTATCTTTAAATATTATTTCCTCTTTTACGTTTGATAAATCATTAAACTCTAATTTTCTTAAAGACTTATCTTTAAGAGAAGTAATTAATGCATGACCATTCCAATCTTTAAATTCATTACCTTTATAAATTGTGATTGCACTTGTGGCTATTGATGGAACCCAATATTGAATGGCTTTTGTAAAGCCAGGTTTCCATTTTGGCCCTATTGGTATACCTGAATAATTTGTGCCACCCCATCCAAGAATTTTCCAACCATAATTTTCACCTTTCTTTGCTTCACCAAACCAATCGCCTCCTTTTGCACCATGATTGCTCATATAAATTTTTCCATCAAAAGGTGATAAAGCTAAACCTTGAGGATTTCTTACACCAATTTGATATATTTCAGGTAGCCAGTCTGATTTCCCCTCAAAACGAGGATTGTCTTTTGGAATGCCACCATCTAGATAAATTCTAATTATACTTCCTGGATGTTTATTTCCATCTTGAGCAATCATCCCCCCGCCTCTTTCGCCTGCAGAAGCAAATAAATAGTTGTCTTTAATTGCAAGTCTTGAACCAAAATGATAGGGCGAGTCAATTGGTGGATTGGCTTGAAAAATATTTTTAAAATTTAATTTGTTTTTATTAAATTTTGCACGTGCAATTGAAGTACTAGTCTTCCAATTATTTCTATTTTCTGTGTATGAGATGTAAATGTAATCTTCATGATACAGAATATCCAATAATCCTCCCTGTCCATATTCTACAAAATTTAAGTTATGACCAATTTCATTTATCTCCCTTGTAGAAATGTTTACAAATTTAATTTTTCCACCTTTCTCGGTAACAATCATTTCATTTTCATTAACGAACGAAGAACCCCAAGGTGCTTCTAATTCAATAATTTTATTAAAATTAAAATTTTTACTAAATGAATTAGTTGAGAATAGTATTAATGATAAAAGAAATAATAATTTCTTCACTCTATGAAAGTTTTGATCTACCACCATCGACAGCAATAATTTGTCCTGTAACCCAAGAACTGTCTTCAGTTATTAGAAATTTTGCAAGCGAAGCCGAGTCTTTACCTTCTCCAAGTCTTTTTAATGGATGGGCTTTTGCTATACCATCAGCTAAAACTTTATTTTTAAGCATTGGCTCTGCAATTTTTGAATTAGTTAAACTTGGAGCAATGCAATTTACTCTTATATTAGGAGCAAATTCTGCTGCTAAAGAAACAGTTAATCCTTCAACAGCTGCTTTAGTTGAAGCTATAATTGCATGATTTGTAAAACCCCTTTGAGCAGCAACAGTTGAAAACAAAACAATCGATCCTTTATTTTTTTTTAAACTTTCTTGATAACCTTTAATTAAATCTACTGCAGAATATAAATTTAGTTTCATACATTTTGTAAAATCTTGTTCTGAAACCATTCTCAAAGGCTTTAAATCAATTGAACCAACACAATAAGCTATACCTTTGATATCATCTATTTCGGACTTAATCTTTTCAACAAAACCATTTTCTAAAACATCAGAGACTGTATATTTACAATTTAATTTTTCAGACAAAGATTTTGTTCTTTCTTCATCCCTACCGATTAAATGTACTTCTTTCCCGGCTGCGTATAACTGTTCGGCTAAATTAGATCCGATAGATCCTGTCGCACCTACTACTAAATATTTTTCTGACATAAATTTTTAAAGAGTTATATATAGTTAATGAAATTATTTTTTCTACTTGGAAATCAGCTTTTCTCAGAGAAATATCTAGAAAAGTACAGAAAAGACCACTTTTTCTTTATGGCTGAAGATTATCAGCTCTGTACGTACGAAAAGCATCATAAACAAAAGATATTATTGTTCTTATCTTGCATGCGATCTCACGCAGATAGACTAAAAAAAAATAAATTTAAATTAGAATATTCTTCGATCGAGGATAAACCTTTCAAGCTGGATTACACAGAAAAATTAAAAAAAATAATTAAAGCAAAAAAAATTAAAGAAATTTCAAGTTTCGAAATTGAGGATAAGTTTTTTGAAAATAAAATTAACAATTTTTTAAAAAGGGAAAAAATTAAATGGAATATTATTCAAACACCAATGTTTTTAAATTCTAGAGAAAAATTTAAAAACTATTTATCAAAATCAAAAAAACCTTTTATGGCAGTTTTTTATAAAGATACTAGAAGAGATTTGGATATACTCATGAAAAAAGATGGTAATCCAGAAGGAGGCAAATGGAGTTTTGACGAAGAAAATCGAAATAAACTTCCAAAAAATATATCTATACCCAAATTTCCTAAAATTACTGAGACTGTTCATACGAAAAAACTAAAAATTTTAATTGATAAAAACTTTAAAAGTCACCCAGGTAATACGAAAGATTTTTGGTTTGCTACGGAATATGATGATGTAATTAAATTATTAAATTTTTTTATTAAAGAGAAATCAAATTTATTTGGGGATTATGAAGATGCAGTTGATCAGAAAGACAATATATTATTTCATAGTGCTTTAAGTCCTTACATCAATTTAGGTCTTATCACTCCAGAATTTATCATTAAAAAAGTTTTAGATTTTCACAACAAAAATAAAATAAGATTAAATTCCTTAGAAGGTTATATTCGTCAAGTAATCGGATGGAGAGAATTTATGAGGGGAATATATCAAAACTATTCAAAAGAAATGGAGACTAGAAATTTTTTTAAACAAAATAGAAAAATGAAAAACTCATGGTATGAAGGAACAACAGGATTACCACCTTTAGATTATGCTATTAAAAATGCAGTGAATTATGGTTGGTCACATCATATTGAAAGGTTAATGATCTTATCAAACATAATGAATTTATGTGAAGTTAAGCCAACATATGTTTACAAATGGTTTATGGAAATGTTTGTGGATTCCTCAGACTGGGTAATGGTCCCGAATGTTTATGGAATGGGGCTTTTCAGTGATGGAGGAATATTTGCAACAAAACCATATATTTGCGGCTCCGCTTATTTCATGAAAATGATGGATTTTAAAAAAGGAGAATGGTGCAATACCATGGATGGTCTTTATTGGAGATTCATTAATAGAAATAGAGCCTTCTTTTTAAAAAATCCTAGACTTTCTATGATGGTTAGAATTTTCGATAAAATGAAACCTGATAGAAAAAAATTAATTTTAGCTGAGGCAGAAAAATTTATTAAACAAAATACTGCATAGTGAGAAAAGAAAATTTACCCACAAAAATTTGCCCTGTATGTAAGAGACCTTTTACTTGGAGAAAAAAATGGAAATTAAACTGGGATAAAGTGAAATATTGTTCTAAGAAATGTTCAAAAAATAACTAATTAACAACAAGAGCAGCTTTTCTTTTTCTCTGGTTTTTTTGCTTCAATCACTTCTTCTTTAGGGGCTGATTGTTCAAGAATTTTTGCTGCTTCAGCTTCTTTCTCTTTTAATATTTTATTTTCAATGTATGCGTAAAGAGAGTTGAAACCTAATTTTGAAGCTTTTTTTTCTTCATAATTCCTTCTGCCTTTAAGATTTTCAATAATTTCAAGAACTTGCGGGTTATTCATACTATTGTTATCTCATAATTTTGATAATTTACAATAGTTCTTTAAAAAAATTCTTTAATTATAGTTGGTATGTACTTTTTGAAATTAAAAAAACCTTTATTGCAATATTTCCAAGAACTTCGGTCTAAATTACGATAAAGAAATTTTATATTATTTATTCCTTGAGAAGTTAAATAATCTAAGTTTTCTCCAACACAAGGATAAAAAAAATAACTATTCTCAATTGTTTTAAGGTTACCAATATCAATAATTTCACAATCCAAAGATTTTTCATCCAACCTTCTTTTTTGATCCTGAATTAAATTAGTCTTAAATTTCATTGTTTTTTCACTAAGTTTAATATTTCTACTATCGTTATTATTATTAACTAAATAAATCTTTTTAAATTTATGGTCTTTGAAATCAGTCAACTCAAAAGAAAGATTATTATCAAAAATAATTAAATTTTGCTCATCCAAACTTACTGGATTACTAAAATCTTTTAAGACAGCCTTGTATATTTTCTCGCTAACTTTAGGTGGTGCATTTTCATTTAAATTAATGTTATTAAATCTGTTATTAGTAAATTTTTTTATATTCCATTCACTTGCCAAATAATGCTTACCTTGTGTTTGTATCCCAGCAACCCATCTCCATCCCAATGTATTAGATGCTGCATCTCCATCATAGAGATGTTTCATAAAAAATTCAGCTCCTAATTGCCAAGGTAAATTTAAAGTAAAAATCCAGATACTGGCAAACCACATTCTTGTATGATTATGAAGGTAATTAAATTCTTTTAATTCTTTAACCCATTCATTAAAACATTCTATATTTGTATTTCCATCAATGGCATTTAAATAATCTTTATTATCTTTGTATTTTTCTCTTATAATTTTTATTTCTATTATGTAATCTGTCCATACACTAGGTCTTAATTCTAACCATCCTTTCCAATAAGTACGCCACAAAACCTCCTGAATAAATTTTTCATTTTTAGAAAATGAAAATTTCTTTAAGGCTTTATCTATAACTTCTAACTCATTTAATATTCCATGAGATATATATGGAGAAATACAAGATATATTTGATCTTTTATCCGGACCAAAATCAAAATTTCTCAATCTTGAATATTCAGAAAGATTATTTTCAATAAAATTATCTAGTTTATTAGTGGCTTGCGCCCGACTTGGTTCAAAATTCATGATATTTTATTTTAATTTTTTCTTGTGAAAATTAATAAATCTTTCAATATTTGATTTATTAAAAGTTTTATTTTCCTCAAATGAAACTTTTTTCATAGAATAAGCTGAACTTTTAGTTATTCTTGAATGAATAATAACATTCCCTTTATATAACCTCAATTTAACTGATCCATTAACTTTACTTCTCTTAAGATCAACAATTCTTTGTAATTTAAATCTCTCTTTAGAAAACCAATATCCATTGTAAATCAGTTCCGCATATCTAGGCATAATTTTTTCTTTTTTATGCATTGTATCTTTATCAAGTGTAACAGACTCTATAGCCCTATGAGCGTGCATTAATAAAGTTCCGCCTGGTGTTTCGTATACACCTCTTGATTTTATACCGATAAATCTATTTTCTACTAGATCAACTCTTCCAATAGCATTTTTTCCAGCTATATCGTTTAATTTTCCAAGCAATTTAGATGGAGATAATTTTTTCCCATTCACTGCAATCGGATCTCCACTTCTAAAATCTATTTTTACAATTGAAGATTTATTAGGTGCTTTTTCTGGAGATACCGTTCTTTGAAAGATAAAGTCAGGTGCAGAGTTTTTTGGATTTTCTAACAACTTTCCTTCTGTTGATGTATGAAAAATATTATCGTCTACTGAAAAAGGTGGCGCTCCTTTCTTGTCTTTAGGTATTTCAATTTTATTTTTTTTTGCATAATTAATTAGATCTGATCTAGATTTCAGCTTCCAAATTCTCCAAGGCGCAATAACTTTTATTTTAGGACCAAAATAATGATAACCTAACTCAAATCTTACTTGATCATTTCCTTTTCCTGTTGATCCATGAGATACAGCATAGGCATTAAATTTTTTAGCAATTCTAATTTGATCTTTGGCTATTAAAGGTCTAGCAATTGAGGTTCCAAGCAAATAAACACCTTCATATATTGCATGGCCCCTAATCATTGGATAAACATAATCTTTTACAAAAATATCTTTTAGATCTTGAATAATAATATTTTTTACGCCAAGTTTTTTTGCGTTTCTGAAAATTTTATTTCTATCTATTTCTTGACCAATGTCTGCAGTATAACAAATTACTTCTGCATCATAATTTTCCTGTAACCATTTTAATATGATTGATGTGTCCAAACCTCCAGAATAGGCAAGAACTATCTTTTTCTTTGATTTCATTATTTAACTACAGCTTTTTTTAGCTGCGTTATATGCTTTTGTGAAGCCCATCAAAGAATAATGATCAATTGTTTGAGATCCAGATTTATTATATCCAGTAACCATTAATCTTGAGGCCTTTTTCATTCTGCTAACAACTTTTTTTTCAATTTTATTACTTGAAATCCATGCAAAATTATCTTGAGCTATATCAAATTTATATTTTGATTTACCAGAGCTAGCTGTAATTGAATTTTGACTGTTGTATTCATAGCCTGAGGTTGTGCTTACTTCGTCTTTAATTTTTTCAGATGGTCTAAAAGTTACAAATAATCTTGCATCTCTATCATTTTTTTTAGGAGATTGAAGAACAGGTTTAGATTGAGCAAAACATACTTTACTGTCCCCACTAGTAACAACAATTGCATCCCAGTCTTTAAATGTTCCTATTTTATTTAATTTTTCTGAATAAGAAGTTGATCCTAATAAGAGAATAAAAAAAATTATTTTAAAAATTATGGACATGGATTTGGATATTTTTTTTGAATTTCATTAATTTCATTAATTATTTCTTTATCAAGATTCACTTTTACACTTTCTATATTTGTTTTCAACTGCTCCATTGTTGTTGCACCAATAATAACGCTAGACATGAAATCCTGTATCTCACAAAATTTTATACACATTTGACTCATATCAATGTTGTATTTTTCACTAATATTAAAATACTCATCAACAGCTTCGTTAGTATTTGGTTTTCGATATCTTGTCCAAAAATCCCAATCTCTTTCCATCCGAGATCCTTTTGGAAATTGCTTATTTCTATATTTACCACTTAAAAAACCACTGGCTAAAGGAGAATAAGATAAACAGCCAATATTTTCTCTAATAGATACCTCAGCCAATCCAACTTCATATGACCTATTTAATAAACTATAGGGATTTTGTATGGACATCATTCTTGGCAAACTCTTTTCCTTTGAGAGTTTGAGATAATTCATAACACCCCAAGGAGTTTCATTAGATAAACCTACATGTCTAATTTTACCTTGCTCAATATACTTTTGTAATTCAACCAACACGTCTTCGAATTTATTCCACTCATTTTCTTTATGCACATAACCAAGTCTTCCAAAATTGTTTACATTTCTTTCTGGCCAATGAAGCTGATATAAATCTATATAATCAGTTTTAAGTCTTTTAAGACTGTTATGAAGTGCAGTTTCGAGATTCTTCCCTACAAAACTATTTTCACCATTTCTAATATAATCTCTTGCAGGACCACACACTTTAGTTGCAAGTATCACATCTTTTCTTTTTTTTGTTTTTTCAAACCAATTTCCAATGATCGTCTCTGTATGACCAAAAGTTTCAGCTTTAGGAGGTACCGCATAAAGTTCTGCTGTATCCCAAAAATTAACCCCATTTTCTAGTGAGAAATCCATTTGTTCGAAGGCCTCATCTTGGCTATTTTGTTCACCCCAAGTCATGGTGCCGAGACAAATTGTGCTAATATCTATATCAGTTGTTCCTAATTTTTTATAATTCATTAAATATTAAGTATTAGTTACCTATATTTTGACTGCTTGAAAAATTTAAAATTTATTACTATATATTTAATTATGGAATTCAATAGAGACAATATCCTTAATAGATCAACGACAGCAAAAAAAGCTGTTGTGATGGATGAAGGCCTTAGAGCCTACATGCTTAAAGTTTATAACTACATGGCAACTGGAGTTTTACTAACAGGAATAATTGCATTGCTATCTTTTAAAATGTCAGTAGTTACAGATGCAAGCGGATCAATAATTGCTTTAACTGAGTTCGGAAATGCAATTTATCTATCAGGATTGAAATGGGTGGTCATGTTAGCTCCTCTTGGGATCGTTTTTTATATGAGTTTTGGGATAAATAAAATGAGTTCTTCAAAAGCTCAAACTACTTTTTGGATTTTTGCAGCCTTGATGGGTTTATCACTATCATCAATTTTATTAGTTTACACAGGACTTAGTGTGACGAGAGTATTTTTCATATCTTCAGCTACATTTGGAGCTATGAGTATATATGGTTACACAACTAAAAGAGACCTCACAAAATTTGGATCATTCTTAATGATGGGTTTGATCGGCATTATAATAGCATCTTTAGTAAATATTTTCTTAAAATCATCCATGATGTACTTTGCTATTTCAATCATTGGAGTTCTAATATTTGTTGGATTAACTGCATACGATACACAAAAAATTAAGAATATGTACGCAGCATCAGATTCAGGTGAAGTAATCGGCAAGAAAGCTGTCATGGGAGCTTTAACATTATACTTAGATTTTATAAATTTATTTATAATGCTTTTAAGATTGTTTGGTCAAAGAAGATAATCAAAAACTATAGTTTTTTCCAATTTGTTTTTTTTAGAAGTATTTCTAAATCATAAGCATTATTTAAAATTTTACCATTTCTATCAGTTATTAAATATTTCAAATTCTTATTAGAAGGTTTAAAATTTTTACAAATATTGTAAATAGCTTTTTCTGCTGCATTTTTAAAAATACTAAAACTTACTCTTTTACTTGATATTGAGAGGCCATAGTCTTTCCAAGATCCTTCAGATACCATTTTAGCATATAGGTCTAATATAATTTTAAGTTCTTTTTTTTCAAAAAAATACCTTTGGTTTTGTTCTTTATTTGAATTATTTATTACTAATTTTAAATTACTCATTTAATTTGTGTTTATTAATCAACCCAACCTGTGATGCTGTAAAAATGAATGTAATTGGTAGCATTCCCCAAACTTTAAAGTTAACCCAAAATTCTTCTGTTTGAGTTCTCCAAACAATTTCATTTAATATAGCTAAAAAAATAAAAAAATAAGTCCATCTGTTATTCAAAATTTTCCAACCTTCATCAGACATTGGTAGTGTTTTTCCAAGTATTAATTTTAAAACTGGTTCATTGGTAAAGTATTTTCCAAAGAATAAAGCTAAGGCAAATAAAATATTTATAATAGTGGGTTTCATATAAATAAAAATTGGATTATCAAAATAAATTGTTAAACCTCCAAATAGAGTAATTAAAATTCCTCCTAACAAAGGAACCATCGGAACTTTTTTTTCCATTATCCAAACCAAGAGAACAGAAATTATTGTTGCGACAATTAGAGGTGGTATTGCAACTTTTAAATTTTTATCACTGTTATAATAAAAGAAGAAAAAAATAGCTAAAGGCCCAACGTCTGTAATGAATTTTAGAAGTGATTTATTCACTGCTACATATTAACAGATTAATAAAACATTTATATTTTTTTTATTGATTTTTTTCATCAAATATCCATATTTAATATCGTGAGTACTCAAAAAGCTAAATTTTCAATTGGAGACGTTGTGAAACATAGGCACTTCGATTTTAGAGGTGTGATTTACGATGTTGACTTTGAATTTAATAACTCAGAGGAGTGGTATCAATCGATTCCAAAAAACGTGAGACCTAGAAAGGATCAGCCATTTTATCATTTACTAGCAGAGAATGACGAAATTACTTACGAGGCTTATGTGTCTGAGCAAAATCTATTATTTGATGACTCTGAAGAGCCAATAAAACACCCTCTAATTAATGAAATTTTTTCAGGTAAGCGTGGATCAAGCTACTTCAAGCCTTCAAATTAACTAATAGCCAATATTTAAACACAATTGTCCCAAATCTCTGTCATATCTGTTTGTTATAAAATATTTAATTCTGATCAAGAGTACTGTTTTTCCTCTATCTCCCTCTGTATTCTTGGTCAGAAAATTTTGAACAATTTTAATCTAAAATTTATGTGTTATAAAAAATTATGATTAATTATTTCAATCCGAATAATACTTTGAAGATAATTAATAAAATACAAAAGTTTGTATTTGCTCTATTTATAATTGTATTGTTACTTGGATTAGTTGAAGCTTTAGTTCTTTCTCCTGAGGATTATAAGCAGAGTGACTCAGTTAGGATTATGTATGTCCATGTTCCATCAGCTTGGATATCACTCGGAATATTTTCATTTATTTCCATTCTTTCTTTTGGAGTTTTTGTTTTTAAAAATAAAAATTTCTCTTTAATAACAAAAAGTTTAGCACCTTCTGGTTTTGTTTTTAGCATAATAGCTTTAGTTACAGGATCAATTTGGGGAAAACCAACCTGGGGAACTTGGTGGGCTTGGGATGCAAGAATAACTTCAATGCTTTTACTTTCAATTTTTTATTTATTGTTCATTACTTCTTGGAAGATTACGACAGACACTAGTAAAGCAGAAAAAATTAGCTCAATAATAGCAATTATTGGTCTTATAAATATTCCAGTTATAAAATTTTCAGTAGAATGGTGGAATACTTTACACCAACCTGCGTCAGTAAAAATTTTGGAAGAAACAACAATTCATTCTTCAATGTTGACACCATTAGCTATAATGACTGCGGCATTTGCTCTATTTTCACTTTTGATATTTTTAATGAAATATAATACAGAACTGTTAAAGATTAAAAATAAAGGCCTTAATAGATTATGATTAGTGAACTACTAAATATGAATGGATACGGTGTATACGTTTGGTCATCATTTATATTTACTCTATTTTCTTTTAGCTTCTTGTACGCGTTAGTAAAATTAAATTTAATTAAAGAGAAAAAGAAATTTGAGGAAAATTATAAATCACTAGATGAAAAGAAACTTGCATCAGTAGCTAAGCAAAAAACGTACAGAGAGATATTAGCAAATACTTCCACATCTAAAGTTTAACTAAAATTCACATGTACGGAAAAAAAGTTAAATTTAGAGCCCTTTTTATTTTTTTAATTTTAATTTCATTAGTTCTTACAATTTTTTTGGTGGTTAAATCTCTTGAGCAAAACGTAGTATATTTTAAGTCTCCAACAGACATTAAAAACCTTAATGAAATCAAAAATGCTCAAAAAATTAGAGTTGGTGGAATGGTGAAAAAAAATTCTATTAAAATAAACGATAAAGAAATTTTTTTCGTAATTACGGATTTCAAAAATGAATTATTAGTCAACTTTAATGGATCTGTACCTAATCTGTTTGAAGAGGGTAAGGGTGTAGTTGCTGAAGGTTTCTTAAAGGATAAAAGTTTTCTAAATGCTGACAAGATTTTAGCAAAACATGATGAAAATTATATGCCTCCTGAAGTCAGCGAAGCTATGAAAAACAATTAATTTGTATGTCTAATTATTTAGGAAATTATTCTTTATATATTGCTTTAATAGCATCTGTTTATTTAATTTTTAAGTCATACTTGGATGCAAATTCAGAAAATAAATATTTAGATAAAAACTTTATTTTAATTACTTCAATACAAACTATAATGATTACGGTAAGTTTTTTTAGTCTAGTTGCAGCTTTTGTAATTTCAGATTTTAGTAATGAAACTGTTTTCAACAATTCTCATACTTTAAAACCTTTATTTTATAAAGTATCAGGCACATGGGGAAATCACGAGGGAAGTTTATTATTGTGGTTATTAGTTCTTTCAATTTTCCTATTTATTTTTTTATTAAATTCAAGATCACAAGATACTAAATACAAACTTTTAACGATACTATTTCAACAAATTATTATTTCAGGTTTTCTAGTTTTTATTTTATTAACTTCCAACCCATTCAAAATGCTATATCCAATTCCTAGCGAGGGATTAGGTTTGAACCCTATTTTACAAGACCCTGCTTTAGCTATTCATCCTCCAATTTTATATTTAGGTTATGTTGGAACATCTATTATCTTTTCAGCTTCACTTGCCTCAATGATTAGCGGAAATATTGGAGATAAGTGGGCAAGGCACATTAAAAAATGGGTTTTGGTATCTTGGGTATTTTTAACAATTGGTATTTTGCTTGGATCTATATGGGCATATTATGAGCTGGGCTGGGGAGGTTTTTGGTTTTGGGATCCTGTAGAAAATGTTTCATTAATGCCATGGTTTTGCTTAACAGCGCTACTGCATACTGTAATTGTATTACAGAAAAGAAATTCGTTTAAAGAGTGGACTATTATTTTGTCAATTACAACTTTTTCACTGAGTATGAGTGGCACTTTTCTTGTTAGGTCTGGAATTTTAAATTCAATTCACACTTTTGCAAACGATCCGTCAAGAGGGCTATATATATTAAGTTTTCTCTTTATCCTAATTTTGATGTCTATATTAATTTTCTTTTTTAATCAAAATAAAATATCAAACACAGCTAAAGAGAATTTTATTTTAAGTAAAGAGACTGCAATATTAGTGAATAACTGGTTTATGATGTTTTTTTTATCTGTTGTTCTTGTTGGTACAATTTATCCAATTTTTCTTGAAGTTTTAAATGGTTCAAAAATTTCTGTTGGTCCGCCTTTTTATCATAATCTTTTAATACCCTTCTTAATTCCTTTTTTAATATTCATGAGCTTTGGCCCAAGTTTGAAATGGATTAAAGATAAATTAAAAAAGTTTAACTATAATATTTTAATTATTTTTTTAGTTTCACTACTTATTTCATATGTCATTTTAACAAAAACCGAAAATTCATTTCTGTTGTCTATTCCTCTGATAGTTTTGAGCATCTATCTTTTATTAGTAACAATTAAGGATTTTTTTGTTAGCAAATCCTCGATTAGCCAAAAAATTTCACATTTTGGTTTTAGCTTATTAATTACAAGTATCTTATTGAATGGACTTTTTTCTAATGAATTCAATTCAAATATGAAAGTAGGAGAAGAAAGAATATTCAACGACAAAGTTGTAAAATTAAAAGAAGTTAATGTTAAAGATGTAGACAATTATAAATCTCTTAAAGCTAGTTTTGAAGTTACGAATAAAAATTCCTCTTTTGCTTTATACCCGGAAGTTAGGATTTACCAGCAGCCTTTAACTATTACGAGTGAAGCAGATATTAAGACAACATTATTTTCAGATAATTTTTTAGTATTTAATATTTTAAAAGACGATGGCTATTATAACGTAAGATATCAATATAAACCCTTAATGATTTGGATATGGATCTCAACTATATTTATTGGTTTTGGTGGTTTATTAAGTGTTATTAGAAAAAATGAGCAAAAATATTAAATTTTTAGGATTACTACTAACATTAATAATAATTTTTATAATCTTGTTCAAGGGATTGAACGTATCGAAAGATTACTCTAACGAGAAATTAAAAAGTAAAATAGATTTTTCACTTAATGCAAAAAAACTATTTTCTGATGAAATAATTAATATTTCAGACTTATTTGATAAAAATAGTCCTTCTGTAGTAAATATTTGGGCATCTTGGTGTGCACCATGTAGAGAAGAGCATCAGTTTTTAATGAAATTAAAAGATATGAACATAAATATAATTGGAATTAATTATAAAGACAGTCCAAAAAATGCGAAAAATTTTTTAAGCTCACTTGGAAATCCTTATTCAGAAGTTATTACCGATAATGATGGAACAAAATCAATAGAATTCGGAGCTATTGGTGTTCCTGAAACTTTTATTATAAGTGGTAAAACAAATGAGATAATAAAAAAGTATATTGGTCCATTGACAAGCGAAAATTTAATAGAAATAAAAAATTTATTAGAAAAAAATGCTTAAAATTTTAAAATTAATATTGCTGCTATATTTTAGTTTTAATTTTTCCTATGCGAATGAAATAAATACCAAAGTAGATCAAATTACAAAAAACTTAAGGTGTTTGATATGTCAAGGTCAATCTGTTTACGACTCTCAGTCCGATTTTGCTGTTAGTATGAAGCTTGTTGTAAAAAATAAGATTGATGAAGGTAAAGAAGAAGAAGAAATATATGATTATTTAAAAAATAAATATGGAGAGTGGATTGTATATGAACCAGAATTAAACCAAAATACATTTTTACTCTGGTCAATACCTTTGATTTTGTTCGCTTTTGGCGGCCTTTTAATTATTAGAAAAGTATCTATAAAGTAACCAGGATTTTTAATATGAAGATTTTAATTAAAACTTTGATAATTTCATTTCTTACTGTCTCATTTTCTAACGCAGAAAATAAATGGAGTTTTTACACTGGCATGTTCGATTTCAGCGATGATGGTAAGAGAGCAAATCTATTTGGTGCCGAATATATAAATTTTAATGCTAGCAAAGATATTTTCTTAGGAAATGTTCAGCCTGTGACAGGTGCAATGATAACAGCTGATGATGCATTATATATTTATACAGGTTATCAATTAAATCAAAAATCTAATTCAACTACTTTCTCTCCTAGTTTTGCAATTGGATATTATGACGAAGGAGATGGCAAGGACTTAGGTCACGAAATTGAATTTAAGACACAAATACAGATATTATTTGATATCTCATCTAATTCTGAATTAGGTATTTCTTATAATCATATTTCTAATGCGAGTCTTGGAGATAAAAATCCTGGGGCAAATAGTTATATGTTTAATTTTACAAAAAAATTTTAACTTAAGATATGAGATTAAAAGATTGTCATAACTTTTATGACTTTAGAAAATTGGCAAAACAAAAGCTTCCATCTCCAATATTTCATTATATTGATGGGGCTGCGGATGATGAAATAACTTATGCAAGAAATAGTAGTGCATTTAATGATGTTGACTTAGTTCCAAATGTCTTAAGAGGTGTTGAAAATGTGGATTTGTCGACAACTATTTTTGGAAAAAAATTAGATTTGCCTTTTTATTGTTCTCCAACAGCTTTGCAAAGGTTATTCCATTACGAAGGAGAAAGAGCGGTTGGAAAAGCTGCAAAGAAGTATAATACGATGTTTGGTGTTTCGGCATTGGCTACAGTTAGTGTTGAGGAAATTTCATCTTTAATAGACACACCAAAAATGTTTCAATTTTATTTCCATAAAGACAGAGGATTAAATGACTCTTGTTTAGAACGAGCAAAAGCAGCAAAATTTGATGTGATGGCTTTAACTGTTGATACGATAACAGGAGGAAATCGTGAAAGAGATTTAAGAACTGGATTTACATCACCTCCAAAATTAACACTTTCGAGTTTGTTTAGTTTTGCCACAAAACCAATGTGGGGAATAAATTATTTAACCAAAGGAAAATTTGAACTACCACATCTTCAAGATTTCGTTAAAGAAGGAACTGACACAAATACTTCAATTGGTAATTATTTTTCTACTATGTTGGATCAATCTATGAACTGGGATGACGCTGAAAAATTGTGTTCTCAGTGGGGTGGCCATTTTGCGCTTAAGGGAGTTATGAGTGTTGAAGATGCTAAAAGAGCGGTTGATATCGGATGCACTGGTATAATGGTATCAAATCATGGAGGAAGACAACTTGATGGATCTAGATCACCTTTCGATCAATTAGCTGAAATTGTTGATGCAGTTGGTGATAAGTTAGATGTTATTTGTGAAGGTGGATTTCAAAGAGGAACTCATATGTTAAAAGCTTTATCTATGGGTGCAAAAGCATGTGCTGGTGGAAGATTATATCTTTATGCTTTAGCTGCAGCAGGTCAAGAAGGTGTTGAGAGAGCACTTAACTTATATAAAACTGAATTAGTAAGAGACATGAAATTAATGGGCTGCACGAAGATCAGCGATCTTAATCGAAATAATTTAAGATTCCGAAATGCATGAGCTTAAAGAATTGTTATAATTTTGAAGATTTTAGAAAGCTAGCCAAAAAAAAACTTCCAGCTCCAATTTTTCATTACATTGATGGTGGTGCAGATGATGAAACTACTTTAAAAAGAAATACAAATTCATTTGATGATTGTGACTTAATCCCTAATATTCTTAGAAGCGTAGGAGAACCAGATTTATCAACCACAGTTTTTGGTAGAAAAATAGATATGCCAATTTTTTTATCACCTACTGCTATGCAAAGTTTATATCATCCTGATGGAGATAAAGCTTCAGCTAGAGCTGCAGAAAAATTTGGTACCATGTATAGCATGTCGACAATGGCTTCATTTTCGATTGAAGAAATTGCTAATATATCAAGTGGACCAAAATTATTTCAACTTTATATCCATAAAGATAAATCATTTACTGATGATTTGATTGATAGGTGTAAAAGAGCAAACTTTGACGGTTTATGCTTAACTGTTGATACTTTGGTTGCAGGAAATAGAGAAAGGGATCACAGAACTGGTTTTACAACTCCTCCTAAATTCACATTAGAAAGTATAATGAATTTCGCGATGAGACCAGGATGGTTATTCAGATATTTTACGAATAAGAAATTTGAACTTGCAAATATTAAACACAAAACTGACAAGGGAACTAACATTACAAAATCCGTAATAGATTATGTTAATGAACAGTATGATCCACAAATGAATTGGGAAGATGCAGAATACTGTATAAAAAAGTGGGACGGACCTTTTGCTTTGAAGGGTGTAATGTCTGTAGAGGATGCAAAGAGAGCAGTTGATATTGGTTGTACAGCAATAATAATATCAAATCATGGAGGAAGACAACTTGATGGATCTAGAACTCCTTTTGATCAACTAAAGGCTATTTCAGATGCAGTGGGTGATAAACTTGAGATAATTTTAGATGGAGGTGTTAGACGGGGAACTCATGTTCTCAAGGCTTTAGCTGCAGGTGCTACTGCTTGCAGTTTTGGTAAAGCTTTTTTGTTCAGTTTAGGAGCAGGTGGTCAGCAAGGAGTAGAGAGGCTGCTTCAAAATATGCACGATGAAATTAGAAGAAATATGATCCTTATGGGCTGCAAAAGTGTAAAAGAGTTAGATAGATCAAAGATAATTTACCGAAATTAAATATTTTTTATAAATAATTTTTATTATTATTTTCACTTTAAATAAATAGACATGAAGTTGCTTTTCAGTTAGTTTGTCGACGAAAAATTATGATTGAATTAGCAAAAGCATTAGATCGTTTAGGAACTGAAAGTGCATTTTCTGTTCTAGCAGAAGCAAAAAAATTAGAAGCACAAGGCAAACCTATGATCCATTTAGGTCTAGGACAACCTGACTTTAAAACTCCAAAA
This sequence comes from uncultured Pelagibacteraceae bacterium, assembly GCA_902633125.1. Classification (GTDB taxonomy): domain Bacteria; phylum Pseudomonadota; class Alphaproteobacteria; order Pelagibacterales; family Pelagibacteraceae; genus Pelagibacter. The sequence continues at coordinate 165,083 of CACPEZ010000001.1, read as the reverse complement.
CATGTTGTTGAAGCTGCAAAAAAAGCTCTAGATGACGGTCATCATGGTTATGTTTTATCAAATGGAATTCCAGAATGTCGAGAAGCTGTCGCAAGATGGGTAAAGAGACTTTACAATGCTGATATTGATCCAAATAGAGTTTTAATAATGCCAGGTGGTAAACCAACAATGTATTTTGCAATTACTTGTTATGGTGAACCAGGTGTTGAAATAATTCATCCAACTCCAGCTTTTCCAATTTATGAGTCAATGATTAATTATTCTGGAGCAAAAGCAGTTCCTTATGACTTAACTGAGGACAAAGATTTAAAATTTGATCCAGATAAACTTTTATCTTTAATAACTGATAAAACTAGACTTTTAATTCTAATAAATCCAAACAACCCAACTGGAAGTTTTGTTGAAAAACCTGCGATAGATTACTTAGCGAAAGAATTAGAAAAACATCCTCACGTAACAATTTTAAGTGATGAAATTTATAGTAGACAAGTTTTTGACTATAAAGAAATGCCAACTTTTTTTAATTACCCAAACTTAAGAGATAGATTAATTGTTCTTGAGGGTTGGAGTAAAGCATATTCCATGACCGGATGGAGACTTGGATGGAGTTTTTGGCCAGAACATTTAGTTGAGCATGTAAACAAACTTTTGATTAATAGTGTATCATGTGTAAATGCTGCAGCTCAATATGCGGGTATTGCTGCATTAGATGGTCCAGAAGATTCTATTAAAGATATGTTAGACAAGTTTACTTTAAGAAGAAATTTAATTCATAAAGGATTAAATGATTTACCAGGAGTTGAGTGTAGTTTGCCAGGAGGAGCTTTTTATGCTTTTCCGAATATAAAAGGGACTGGCATGAATGGATCTGAGTTTTGCAAAAAAGCTATGCATGAAGCAGGAGTTGCAATTGTTCCTGGTACTGCATTCGGTAAAACTTGTAATGATTACGTTAGATTTAGTTTTGCCGCATCTAGAGATAATATAATGCAAGCCTTAGAAAATATAGGCAAGATGCTTTCTAAATAAACTGTATTTTTAACTAATATTTTTGTATTATTAAAGAATGAACGAAACTGTCCAAGCAGAATTAAAAAAGATATTTAACGGGAGATTTTCTACTTCTGAGTCTACTCGTGCAAATTATGCAAGAGGAGAAGATACTTATAATCCAATATTATCGAAGGCAGTTGTATTTCCAGAAACTAATGAAGAAGTTTCAAAAATTCTAAAAATTTGTAACGAGCATAAAATCCCTGTTGTCCCGTTTGGAACCGGCACATCTCTTGAAGGCCATGTTGTTGGAAATCAAAATGGTATTACGATTTCTTTAGAAAAAATGAATAAAGTTTTAAGTGTAAATGCTGAGGATTTTGACTGCAGAGTGCAAGCAAATGTAACAAGAAAGCAATTAAATGAATATTTAAGAGAAGATGGAGTATTTTTTCCAATAGATCCTGGTGCGGATGCTGCACTCGGTGGGATGGCATCTACTTCAGCTTCAGGAACAATGGCAGTGAAATATGGAACAATGAGAACAGTTATTTCTGGCTTAACAGTTGTTTTACCAAATGGAGACATAATTAAAACCGGTGCAAGAACTAAAAAAACTTCCGCGGGATATAACTTAACTAATTTGTTTATTGGATCTGAGGGAACATTAGGAATTATTACAGAAGTTCAATTAAGACTATCACCAATACCTGAAAGCATAATGAGTGCAGTTTGCTATTTTCCAGATTTAGACTCAGCAGTAAAGACAGCGCAAGAAGTTATTCAGTACGGTGTTCCAATTGCAAGAATTGAAATGTTAAACAAAGACCAAATGGAAATTAGCATAAAATATTCAAAGTTAGAAAACATCAAAGCATCACCAACTTTATTCTTTGAATTTCATGGAAGTGAGCTATCGAATAATGAGTCTATTAAAATTGTAGAAGAATTATCAAAAAATAATGGTGGAAGTGATTTTCAATGGGCATCTTCTCCGGAAGAACAAAAAATACTTTGGAAAGCAAGACATGATGTTTATTATTCAGTAAAAGCCTTAGGTCATGATATGAAAGTGTATTCTACAGATGTTTGTGTACCAATTTCAAAGTTAGTAGAGTGCATTTCATGGGCGGAAAAAGAAGTAAAAAAATTAGGTCTAACTGCACCAATGGTTGGTCATGTTGGAGATGGAAATTTTCATTCCATAATATTGTATGATCCTGATGATGAAGAAAAACAAAAAAAAATTAGACAGTATAGCGATGATCTAATTAACAAAGCTTTAGAGTTAGAGGGAACAATTACAGGAGAACATGGAATTGGTCTTCAAAAAAAACATTACTTATTAAGAGAGCACCCAGACAATTTGCCAGTAATGAAAGCTATTAAAAGAAGCATTGATGTAAACAATATCATGAATCCTGGTAAGGTTTTTGATCTAAATTAATCCAAATTAAAATGAAAAAAATTTTAATCACGAGAAGGCTTTTAAGATCTTGTGAGGATAAAGCTAAAGAATTATTTGATGCTAACTTTAATTTAAATGATGAACTCTACTCTCAAAAGAAGCTAATAGAGATGAGTACAGGCTGTGATGGTATTTTATCGGCTTTAACAGATAAGCTAGATGCAGAAACAATTAATCAATTACCTGAGAGTGTAAAAATTATATCAAATTTTGCTGTAGGTTTTGGAAATATAGATTTAGAGGCTGCAAAGAAAAGAGGCATTGCAGTTACAAATACACCAGATGTTTTAACTGATGCTACTGCAGAAATTGGGGTTTTGTTGATATTAGGTGCATGCAGAAGAGCATCTGAAGGAATTGAAAAAGCTAGAGAAGGTGGCTGGGTTTGGTCAGCAGATATGTTGATTGGTAAACAATTAACGGGCACTAGACTTGGAATACTTGGCATGGGTAGAATTGGTCAAAAAATAGCTAAAATAGCTAAATCTTTAGGTATGATAATTCATTATCACAATCGTTCAAAATTAAGCGAAGAAAAAGAACAAGGCGCAACTTACCACGATAACTTAAATGATTTGATGAAAGTCTCTGATGTCCTTTCGGTATGTTGTCCTGCATCTAAAGAGACAATAAATTTAATCAATAAAGATACACTAGAACTATTACCAAAAGGTGCAGTCGTGACCAATGTTGCAAGAGGAGATATTATTGAAGATGAAGCTTTAATAGATGCTTTGGAAAGAAGAAAAGTTTATGCAGTCGGGCTAGATGTATACAAAAATGAACCAAATTTAAATCCAGGATATCTTAAACACAAAAGTGCTTTTATTCTTCCTCATTTGGGTAGCGCAACTAAAGAAACTAGAACTGCAATGGCCAATCTGGCCATAGATAATATGGATGAGTTTTTCAAAACAGGAGACTGCAAAAACAAAGTAAATTAACAATCTGAAGTTGTAATTGGTAATTAAAATTATTCTAACTTTCTAGACATATTTTTTATTTCAATTTAAAATTTATTTATAAAAAATAAATTTAGAGAGGAAATAATGAAAGCACAGGTTTTACATAAGTATGACCCAGAAATGAAAGCAGATGTTTGGGTCACAGGTGAAGAGTTACCAAATCCTAAAATTGAGAAAGCAAGCGATGTGATTGTTAAAATTGGAGCTGCAGGTGTTTGTAGAACTGATTTGCATATAATTGAAGGAGTTTGGAAGCACATTACAGATCAAAATAACGATCTGTTGCCGATGGTAATGGGACATGAGAACGCTGGATGGATAGAGGAAGTTGGTAAAGATGTTACAGGATTTAAAAAAGGTGATGCAGTTATTTTACACCCTAAAGTTTCTGGCACAGGAGGAACATGCTTAGATTGTAGAAGAGGAAACGATATGCATGCTGAAGATCCAATTTTTGCAGGTTTGAATGTAAAACACGGGGGATATTCAGAATTACTTCAAACTAGCGTAAGAAATCTAATAAAAATTCCAAAAGTTTTAGGTCCAATAGACGTTGCGCCATTTTCAGACGCAGGTTTGACTGCTTACAGAGTTGTAAAAAAAGCTACTAGACACCTTCTGCCAGGTGAAAATTGTGTAATCATAGGTGCTGGTGGATTAGGACATATAGCAATTCAATGTATGAAAGCAATGTGTGCTGCAAATATTATTGTTGTTGAAAAAGCAAAAGCACCTTTAGAACATGCAATGGAACTAGGAGCTGACCATGGGGTTTTAATAGATGGTAATGAAATTGAAAAAGTAAAAGAACTTACAAAAGGAAAAGGTGCAGAGGCTGTTATAGATTTTGTTGGTGAAAAAGGTTCTACGCCAATGGGAATTAAAATGACCAAAGCAACTGGGACTTTCTATATTGTAGGTTACGGAGAAGAAATAAGAGTTTTGGCGATTGATATGATCGATCAAGAAAAAAGTATAGTTGGAAGCTTAGTAGGTACATGGGCTGAATTATATGAATTAATGGAACTAGCAGATAAAGGTTTAGTAAAACTTTCAATGAAAGAATACAAACTTGAAGAAGCTAATAAAGCACTACATGATTTAAATGATGGTAAGATTAAAGGTCGTGCAGTGTTAGTTCCATAATTAACAACAAAGAGAGGAAAAAAGATGAAGACAATAAAAACTTGCGTAACCGCTCTAATATCAGCTTTGTTGGTATTTAGTCCTGTTGCGTATGCTGATAAGTGGAGTGATCAGTTTCCACATATCAAAGCAACTGGGGATATTCCTGGTGATTGTTCTTACGAGTCTATGTCTAAGAAAAACTATAAAGGCAAGACGCTTAAGATTAATACACATGCTGTACCAGTCATGGGAGAGCCAACAGCTCTACATGCTGAGCAGTTCGCTAAACTTACTGGAGCAAAAGTTGATGTTACTCATACACCAGCAGGTGACTTATATGCGAAAGCAATGGTACCATTTCAAGCTGGACAAGCTCCATATGACATCGTTTTTGGATTTTCAAACTTCATTAACGATTGGAGAAGATACTTAGAGCCAGTTCCAAAGAAATATGTTGAGATGAAACAAATGAAAGACGTTACTCCGTCTCACATCGGTGTAGCATCTTGGGATGGTGTTATGTATCAGTTTCCGGTTGATGGAGACAGACATTATCTAAAATATAGAAAAGATGTAATTGATAATCCTGAGTACCAAAAACAATATAAGGAAGCTACTGGTAAAGAACTAAGAGTTCCTCAAACTTGGAAAGAGTATGGAGAAATGGCAGCTTACTTTAATAATTGGGACTGGGATGGAGATGGCGAGAAAGAATACGGATCCGCTGAAGTAATGAAAAAAGACGATCTAATGTATGCTGCTTTCTATTCAAGATCTGCTGCTTACTCAAAAAATCCTAAAACACCTGGTGGTTTTTTCTTTGATTTAGAAACTATGAAACCACTAATTAACAATCCAGGTTTTGTTGAAGCTTTAACTGACTGGGTTGAGGCAACTAAATATGTTCCTCCAGGAGGAATAAATTTTGGTTTAGGTGATGAAATTGGATCATTTGGTGGAGGACAAACTTTGTTTAGTTTTTCATGGGATGATGCATTTGTTGCTGCTATGCAACCAGATAGTCCAATAAACAATAAAGTTGGTGCTGCACAGTTACCAGGAGCAATGAAAGTTTGGAATAGAAAAACTAACTCTTGGGATGAAGGCTTTAACCAAGCTCCTTTCTTCGTATGGGGATGGGCAGTTGGAGTAGCTAAGAAAAGTAAAGAGAAAGAAATGGCTTTCGATTACCTATGTTTCTTTGCTAACGAAGCTAACCACCAAGCAGATATTGGAATTGGTAGATTTGGTGTAAACCCATTTAGAAATGATGACTTTAAAGTTGATGTATGGACACAAATTGGTTGGGATAAAGATATTGCTCAATCATATGTTGATACTCTTGCACAAATGGAACAAAGTAAAAATAGAGTATTTCCATTAAGAGTTCCTGGAACTTTTGAGTTTAATGCTGCATTGGCTACTGCTGCTGCAAAAGCATTAGCTGGTCAATTATCTCCACAAGCTGCTTTAGACGAAGCTGCTAAACAGTGGGAAGATATACTTAACAGAGTAGGAAAAGATAACGTAAGAAAAGCCTATGCTGTTGGTGTAGCAATGGAAGATAATAAGCAATAATTTTGTAAAACTTGTGGCCGTTTTTTAACGGCCACATTTTAAAATAATCCAAAAAAAAATTATGAATTTTAAACACAAGTTTGTTTTTTTATTCCCAGGATTGTTTGTACTTATTGGGATTCTAATCTTTCCAATTATTTTTACTATTAGATTAAGTCTTTCTGGATGGAATAGTTATACCCCAGAAATGAACTTCATAGGTATTACGAATTATATAAGGTTATTTACTGATGACCCGAGGTTTTGGGAGTCCTTTTTTAGGTTAAGTTTTTTATCTGTTACCACAGTTATTCTTCAATATGTTATCGGATTTGCTCTAGCGATGATGGTTTGGAGAGAAATAAAATTTAAAAGATTTTTTAGAGTAATTTTTCTAGTACCCATGATGACAACTCCAGTAATAATGACAGTTATTTGGAGAACATTTTTTCATGAGTCCCTCGGCCCTGTAAATGATTTGTTAGGTGGATTAGGAGTAAAACCTATTTTATGGTTGAGTGATCCAGTTATTGCAAAGTTTACTGTTATAATTGTTGAGGTTTGGCAATGGACACCGTTTATGTTTTTGCTATTACTAGCTGGACTTTTATCACTTCCAAAAGAACCCTTCTTAGCAGCCGCTATAGATGGAGCAAGTCCATTTAGAAAATTTGTTTATGTAACTTTTCCTTTGATGGCTCCAATATCAATTGGAGCAATAATAATAAGACTTATCGAGGCATCAAAAATAATGGATACAGTATTTGTTTTGACTTCAGGAGGGCCAGGTACTGCAACTGAGACGTCAAGTTTTTATATTTATATTAAAGGATTAAGAGAATTTCAGATGGGTTATGCAGCAACCTTATCTTTTACTTATCTTGTCATAATGATTATCAGTTTAACGATAATAGCTAAAGTTTTAACCAAATTAATGATCAAAGAATAACTCTATGAGCAAACTTTACACTTTTCTTAAATATTTCTTTATTACATTTTGGACTGTATTTGTCGTTGCACCATTTCTGTGGGCTGTATCAACATCTTTTAAAGACTTCCAATCTGTAAATAGTAAAGTAACTTATATACCTTGGTTAGATTTCGAACCAACACTGGAGGGTTGGAGAGTTTTAATTAAGTCTCCTGCTAAAGGTGGAGTAGATATTGTTGAGCCTTATTTTAATAGTATTTTTGTAACCTGTACTGCTAGTTTAATAAGTATTGTTCTTGGTACTCTTGCTGCCTATGCACTATCAAGATTTACCTTTAAAGCCGGATTTGTAAGAAACAACGATATTACTTTTTTCTTCATTTCACAAAGAATCATGCCTCCAATTGTATTATCAATTCCTTTCTTTATTTTTCTAAGCACAATAGGATTGCTTGATAGTTTATTAGGTCTAGTGGTCGTATATATCGTTTTATTGATGCCAATTGCTGTTTGGATTATGGTAGATTTTTTTAATAGAGTTCCAAAAGAATTAGATGAGACTGCATTAATTGACGGGTGTAATCCCTATCAAGCTTTCTATAAAGTTGTTTTACCAAATTCAATACCTGGATTAATTGTTGCGGGAATGTTTTGTATTATTTTTGGATGGATAGATTTCTTTTTTGCATTTATTTTGACATTTACTGAAGTACAATTGTTACCTGTAAAAGTTGTTGCACTTAATTCATCAATAACACCATGGTGGAGCCTTTCGGCATCAGCTTTAGTCTCAGTTGCACCATTAATAATCGTTGCATTTATAGTTGAGAGATATCTATCAAAAGGAAATTTATCAGGAGCATTAAAATAATGAATTTAATTGGAGAGAAAATTTCTTATAAACCTGATGAGCAATTTCATTTAAACGATGTCTCGTTTAATTTTAAAAAAGGTAATTTGTATACCATTTTAGGCAGAACTTTATCTGGCAAAACGACTCTTTTAAAAACAATTGCAGGATTATTAAATCCAGATCAAGGCTCAATTTCTTTTGAGGAAAAAGACTTTATTAAAATACCAGTTTGGGAAAGAAATGTTGCTATGGTCTATCAACAATTTATTAATTACCCTCATTTAAATGTCTATGAAAACATAACTTTTCCATTAGAACAAAGAAAATTAAGTCCTGAGCAAATAAAAAAAGATGTAGATGAAGCTCTAAAAACTGTTGGATTAGTTGGATTTGAAAATAGAAAAATTCAGGAATTATCTGGCGGACAGCAACAAAGAGTTGCGCTTGCAAGATCACTTGCAAAAAAAGCAAAAATTTTATTGCTGGACGAACCGTTAGTTAATTTAGATTATAAACTTAGAGAGCAATTAAGAGAAGAATTTAAAAGAATTTTCTCAGAAGGACTTTCCCAAGATACAATTTTAATTTACTCAACAACAGATCCTCAAGAAGTAATGGAACTAAATGGAGAAGTAATTGTTTTAGATGAAGGGAGGGTATTACAAAAAGGGCCTGCCAAAGAGATTTTTGAAAATCCATCTAATTTAAAAGTTGCAGAAATATCAAATGATCCACCAATGAATGTTCTGAAGGGTTCAAAAAATTCAAAAAATCTGAACTTTGAGAATATTTCTCTAGAAATTCCAAATCATTTTAAGAATTTAGAAGATAAAGATTATAATTTTGGAATTAGAGCTTCAGAGATAAAACTTGATGAAAATGGTGAAGAATTCGAAATAGAATTGGCAGAAATTAGTGGTTCAGAAACATTGCTTCACTTAAAAAGAGGAAATTCAAAATTAATTGCTTTAATCGAGGAAGTAATGAATTTTAAAATTCATGAGAAAGTAAAAATAAATTTTAATGCAAATAAGTTTTATGCTTTTGGAGAAGATGAAAAATTAGTTTCGTCGCCATATGGAGGAACAAATGGCTAAAATTGATTTATCAAATATCTCTCATACTTATAATCCTCTAGATCCAAAACCAACATATGCTCTTAATCCGTTTTCAATGACTTGGGAAAATGGCAAGCGGTATGCAATTTTGGGACCTTCTGGGTGTGGAAAAACCACGATGTTAAACATTGTGTCTGGATTAGTGAGGCCATCCAAAGGTGAAATATTATTCGATGAAACACCTGTGACTGATTTAAAAACAGAAGATAGAAATATTGCCCAGGTTTTCCAGTTCCCAGTAATTTACAATACAATGACTGTTTATGATAATTTAGCGTTTCCACTAAGATGCAGGGAATTTACAAAAGAAAAAATTGAAGAAAGAGTAAAAGCAGTTTCAGATACTTTAAATTTATCCTCATTTTTAAACTCACCAGCAAGAAAATTAACGGCTGATCAAAAACAACTTATCTCTTTAGGTAGAGGGTTGGTTCGAGAAGACGTTGCAGCTGTTTTAATGGACGAACCTCTTACGGTTATAGACCCAGATTTAAAATTTAGACTTCGAAGAAACTTAAAAGAAATCAATGAACAATATAAAACAACATTGGTTTATGTAACTCATGATCAAAACGAAGCTATGACTTTTGCAGAAAATATAATTGTTATGGATCAAGGTGAAATCGTACAAGTTGGATTGCCAAAAGATTTATTTGAAAAACCTAAAACAACTTTTGTAGGTTATTTTATTGGCTCCCCTGCAATGAATATCTTTCATTCAACTGTTTCTTCTGATCATGAAGTAAAAATTAATGATACTACAATTAAGACAAATTCAAATTTAGGAAATTTAAAAGATAAAAATGTTAAACTGGGTATTAGATCCGAGTTCATAGAATTGGCTGAAAAAGAAAAAAGTAATACAGTTAAAATTAAACTTACAAGAGTTGAGGACTTTGGTAATTTTAAGCTCCTTACAGGAAAAATGGGTGATTTAGTGATTAAGTCAAAAGTAGAAAGAGAAAAACCCATTCCAGATGGAGAATTAAATTTATATTTTCCACCAGAGAAATGTTGCGTTTATTCTGACGAAAAATTAGTTTAAGAGATAAATGAAACTCCTAAATTTATCAGCACAACAACTTTTAAAAAAACTTAAAAATAAACAATTAACTTCCGTTGAACTTTGTAAAGCATATATCAATCAAAAAAAAAAATATGATAAGAATATTCAAGCTTGGGAATATTTTAATGAAAAAAAACTCCTAAGTGATGCAAAAAAATCTGATAATCAGAGAAAAAAATTAAAATCTTTAGGGGTTTTGCATGGTCTACCAGTAGCACTTAAAGATATTATCTCAACATCTGAAATGCCAACAAAATATGGTGCAAGAATAAATTTAAAAAAAAAGAATAATTCAGATGCTAAAATTGTTGAGCTCTTAAAAAAGGCTGGAGCAATAATTATGGGCAAAACTGTAACTTGTGAATTAGCTTTCTTATCGCCATCAAAAACCAAAAATCCACATGATTATTCAAGAACACCAGGAGGTTCATCTAGTGGTTCTGCAGCTGTTATTGCATCTGATATGGCACCATTATCAATTGGAACTCAAACGGGTGGATCTGTAATCAGGCCAGCTTCTTATTGTGGAGTTGTTGGTTATAAACCTACCTATGGATTAATTTCTAGAAATGGTATTTTGCAAACATCATATAATTTAGATCAAGTCGGAGTATTTGGAAAAACAATTAGTGATGTAGCACTATTATCGAAAGTTTTGTTTGCTAGAGACGATGCAGATGAAACAACAACAAATATTAATTTTCTTAATAAAAAAATTAAAATAAAAAAATCAAAATTTGTTTTTTATAAAACCAAACGCTGGAGAAATGTTGACAGTATTTCAAAAAAATCATTTAACAAATTTATTTTAAATAATAAAAAAATAGTAAAGGTTGAAACTGCTCCTAAATATTTTGAAGATATGATTGATTGTCATACAATTATATATGAGACAGAGATGGCTCAAAATTTCCATCATTATTACAAAACTTCAAAAGGAAAACTTTCTATAGAAATTAAGAGAGCAATTATTAACGGACTAAAACATTCGGCAAAAGATTATGCTTTAGCTTTAGATGCGATGAGAACATACTCAAAAAACTTAGATAGTATATTTGAAAGGTTTGATGCAATTATAACGCCAAGTAGTTGTGGAATTGCTGACAAAGGATTTAAGACAACTGGGAGTCCAGAATTTAATAAGATTTGGTCTCTTGCACATGTGCCCTGCATTTCACTGCCAATTTTAAAAGGCGAAAAAAATTTGCCTTTAGGAGTTCAAATTATAGGCAAACAATTTGAAGATCTAAGCATGTTAAACCATGCCAAAATATTCAATAATTAAAGATAATTCATAAACATTTACAATCATAGATTGTAATTAAGTGAAAAATCCTCACTTTTTTAAAATGACTCTAAGAAACATATGTGCTTTAAATGCGTCAGTTAATTAACTTAAAGAGGAGAAATAATGATTAAAGAAAAAAAACTATTGAAGGGTAAAACTCCTTCAAGACGTAAATTCTTTAAGGCTGCTGCTGCGACTGGAGTTGCTGCTGTAGCTGCATCATCTTTAGCTGCTCCAGCCGTTGCCAAAGAAAGAATTGAAGCTTCTATGGTAGCTACATGGGGAAGAGATTTCCCAGGTTTAGGAACTGGTGCGCAAAGATTTGCTCAAAGAATTACAGACATGAGTGATGGAAGAATTCAAGTCACTTACTATGCAGCAAACGAGAGGGTTAAAGCGTTTGACTCATTTGATGAAGTTGCTTCAGGTAACTCGCAAATGTATCACGCTGCTGACTACTACTGGGTTAAAAAAGATCCAGCTTGGGGTTACTTTACAGCTGTACCTTTCGGTTTCACTTACACTGAAATGAACGCATGGATTAGATTTGCTGGTGGTCAACAATTATGGGATGAACTATCAGACAAATTCGGTCTAAAAAACTTTATGTGTGGAAGCACAGGAGTTCAAATGGGTGGATGGTTTAACAAGAAAATTAGAAGCCCTAATGACTTCAAAGGTCTTAAAATGCGTATGCCTGGATTAGGTGGACAAGTTATCGGTAAACTTGGAGGATCTCCAGTTTCACTTCCTGGTGGACAAATTTACGAAAACCTTGTTTCTGGTGCAATTGATGCAACAGAGTGGGTAGGTCCATGGAATGATGAAGCTATGAAATTCCAAGAAGCTGCTAAATACTACTACTATCCTGGAATGCACGAGCCAGGATCTATGTTAGCATGTGGTACTAACAAATCTTGGTTTACAAGCTTATCAAAATCAGATCAGCTATTAATTGAAGCTGCAGCTGCGATGGAAAATGACGTTATGATGTCAGAGTACAACGCTAAAAATGGTGCTGCGCTTGCAAGATTAATAAACGATCATGGTGTTAAACTAGAGAAGTTTAGCGACAAAGTTTATGATGGTTTTGCTAAAGCTGCTAATGAAGTATTTGAGGAAACAAGAGCAAGCAGTGGTCTCGCTGAGAGAATCCACTCTAGTTTCTTACAGGCTAGAAAAGACATTGGTTCTTGGACCAACTTGTCTGACTCACCTTACATTTCTCAAAGAAACAGAGCATTAGGAATGTAATCTAACTAAATTTAGTTATTAAAGGGCCCTTAATTGGGCCCTTTTTTTTTAAACAAAAACGAGTATTACTTAGGTATTTTAAAATACTATGGTGACAAAAAATTCAAATCTTTCTCTATATCTTAGAATAATCAGTTATTCAGTTTTAGCTTTTACTTTAGCATTTCTTATTAATAATGTTTTAACAGTTTGGAGTGATTGGCCAGGAATAAAAAAAATTTTTTCGCATCATGAGATGTTTGGATATAAGAAAAAAGCTCTAGAGGGATCTGATTTAAATTATGGTTATATGCAAATTGGATTGTATTTGATTTGTATTGCTGCAGTCGTTTTTTATGTTTTTAAAACATATAGCCAAACTTTGGAGCAAGATTCAAAAATTTTATCAAGATTTTCAGCATATCTTGTTAGATCATCATTTTGGGCAGTATTTTTAGTTGGCGTAGCTGACTTTGTTATATCTTTTATGGTTGTTGAAAGATTATGGGAAGCAATCTTCAGTCCTGAAGTAAAAGCATTGATGGTTAAAGCCCCAGTCAGAATTACTTATATTCACTTTCCAATAATATTAATTTCTTTCGTGATTGGATATTTTACGAAATCAGTTGGCTTTATTTGGCTAGCAGTATTGGTTGTAGTAAGTGAATTCGTAATCGTATTATCAAGATTTATATTTTCATACGAACAAGCATTTCAAGGGGATCTAGTTAGATTTTGGTATGCTGCACTTTATTTGTTTGCTAGTGCATACGCCTTAATTCATGAAGGGCACGTAAGAGTTGATGTACTCTATTCTTCTTTTAGTGAAAAAAAGAAGGCATGGACAAATATGGTTGGATCGGCAGTTCTAGGAGTACCACTTACATTAATAGTTATATTTTTAGGTCTTAACGGAAAAGCCAGCATAATAAATGGTCCTGTTGTAGCTTTTGAAGTTACGCAACAAGGATCTAATGGTCTTTATCTTTTATATTTGATGGCTGTTTATCTAGCTGTTTTTGCTGTTACGATGCTAATTCAATTTACTAGTTATTTTATGGAAAGTAGTCACAAAATTTTAAAAGGTGTCAAAAATTAAATTATGGAAACATTCTTTTTAGCTGTTCTAGTTGTGATAATGATTGTTGCTCTTGCATCGGGTTACCCGGTTGCTTTTGCACTTCCTGGTTCAGCTATAATTGCAATTGGTTTAGCTGCATTTTTTGGCTACATCTTCGAGGGAGACTCCAGTGCCTTTTTTGCTGTAGATGGACCCATAGAATGGCTCGTTGCTGGTATTACAAATTTTAGGAGTAATTACTGGGATGTAGAGACAGATACTTTGATAGCAATTCCTTTATTTATATTCATGGGAATTATGCTTCAAAAATCAAAAATTGCTGAAGACTTATTAATAACAATGGGCCAATTATTTGGACCAATTCCTGGTGGTTTAGGAATTTCAGTTATATTTGTTGGAGCTCTATTAGCAGCAACGACTGGTATCGTTGGAGCAACTGTAATTGCGATGGGACTAATTTCGTTACCAACAATGTTAAATAACAAGTATGACAGACAACTTGCTAGTGGAATAGTTTGTTCATCAGGAACATTAGGTCAAATTATTCCTCCATCAATTGTTTTAATTATTATTGCTGACCAGTTGGCAAGTGCATCTGATGTTGCAAACAACTTAAGACAAAATGATTATAAAGCCTTAACTGGTGAATTTAATATGCCAGGTGAATTTAGAGTAGGTTCATCAAGTGCAGGTGATATGTTCTTAGGAGCACTTTTACCAGGTCTTGTTTTAGTTGCTCTTTATATGATCTATGTGTTTATTTTTGCTAGAATAAAGAAAGGTGTTGCACCACCAGTTCCATTTAAAGGAAATTTTGATTTAAAATTTTGGTTAAGAGTAGTTGTAATTATCATACCACCACTTGCATTAATATTCGCTGTATTAGGTTCAATTTTAATGGGTATTGCTACTGTAAACCAAGCAGGTTCAATTGGAGCAATTGGTGCCACTTTGATGGCTGGTTATAGATTATATGAAGGAAAGAAAAGTGCTTTCTATCCTTTAATTTTAATTATTGGATCTCTAATTCCAATTACATTCTTTGCATCAAATTATGAATTAAATGTAAAAAATTTGGAGGAAAGAGATTTAAGTGCAATCTTTATAACCGCTTTCTTTGTGGTCATACTTGTATACGGAATAGGTTGGAGTTTTTGGAGAACTTTTAAAACAGAAAATGTTTTAAAAGAAGTTGTAACAGAAACTTGTGTGACTACTTCAATGGTATTTATTATCCTTTTAGGAGCAGCAATGCTTACTTCAGGATTTAGAGCTTTTGGGGGAGAAGAATTAGTAAGAGACTTTTTACAAGATTTACCGGGTGGTTTTTGGACACAATTTGTTGTTGTGATGATTGTAATTTTCTTGCTAGGATTTTTCTTAGACTTTATTGAAATTGCAGTTGTTGTTGTTCCAATAATTGCACCAATATTATTAGCTGAAACAGGGGCTAACGTCACAGCCGTTTGGTTGGGAGTTATGATTGGTGTTAACTTGCAGACTTCCTTCTTAACGCCGCCATTTGGATTTGCACTCTTTTATTTGAAAGGTGTAGCTCCTAAAATTGTTAAAACACTTGATATTTGGAAAGGTGTTGTGCCTTTTATAATTCTTCAGCTTATAGGATTGGGAATAGTCGGTGCATACCCTAGCTTAGTAAATTATCTACCAAATAGAGTATATTTAACTTCGAATGTTGCTCCTCCACCAATGAATCCTAAATTACAGTACTGTTTGCAAGAGTACAAATTTGCAAGATTTGATTCAAACGGTGAGACAATTAAAAATGCAATATTAAAATTCCAATCTGAGGCTCCAACTAATCTGCCAGATGATAAAATGGAAATTTTAGAAGATCATTTTGATAGTGCACTAGGAACTTTTGCTCTAGTCGATAAATTAAAAAAAGTTGAGGTCGAATACAATGCATATGCTGTTGATTATAGGGATCTGCATTTCACTGTTAGAAAGAAGCAAAAGAAAATACTTAAATTAAATAAAAAAATAGAAAAATATAAAGCAGAGATTAGAAATTTAGATGATGACGAATTAGATGAGAAAAACAAAATAGAATTAAGAATTGAGGATGTAAAACTTGAAATTGAGGAAATTCAAAACTCAATTCCAGATACTTGGCAAGCTAAGAATTCAGAATTCGACAAAATAAATAAAGCTAAAAATACAACAACAAAAAGATATAGAAAGAATGTAGATGAAGCCTACGATCTACTTGATCAGTTCGCAATGTTCATAAACGATGGAGTAAAACTTCAAGAAGTATCAAAAGATATTAAACAGTTAGATTATTTTATAGCTATGGAAAGCAATACAAAAGTATATGAAAGATCAGTTACAATTATGGATGGATTGTTTGACAAGTTGAGTGAGATCTCTGGAATGGATGAATTTTTAAATAGTGTAGATGATTTATTATCAATGGTTGACTCAGACGAACTTGATCCAATGGCGATTAGAACAAAATCAAAAGAAGTTGTTGAGTTATTCAATAAAGAAGTTAGCTGGAGAGCAAATGCTAAAGAAAACTTAATGCCAAAACTTGAGGAATATAATAATGCAATCAAAGAAACAATTGGACTAAGGTTGCAGTCTAAACTAACAAAAGAGCAAGCTATCTATGTATCTAAATGTAATTCAATACATAGAGATATTTCACTAAATTTTTAAACTGTTAATTTATCAATTAATTCTGATCTTGTATAAAGACCCAAGTCTTCTGCCTTGGACTTTAATTTTTCATTAATCTCTTTTAATTTTGGAACATTTAAATCAAGCTTATTTGCAATTTCTATAATTGAACCAATTATTGGATCTATTTCTAGTGGTTTGCCAGCATTTAAATCTTGAGCGGTCGAAGGTCTATGTCCTATAATTGAGACTCCACCCTTAATTCGATCCTCAATTGATATATTGAATTTAACTCCGATTTTTTCTCCAACTTGTTGGCACTCCTGCATTAAAACTTTTATTAAATTGTAAGTTTCAGGATCATTACCCATTTCATCCATAGTTTTATTTGTTAGAGCACTTACTGGGTTGAATGAACAATTCCCCCATAGTTTCACCCAAATTTCGTCTCTTAAATTTTTCTTCTGAGGAGCTTTTAAACCGCCTTCTATGAATAAACTTGAAATTATTTTTAGTCTTTCTGATCTGGTTCCATCTGGTTCACCTAAAGAAAATCGTTCACCATTACCATTATGTTTAATAACACCTGGCTCTAATATCTGACAAGCTGGATAAACTACACAACCAATTGCTCTTTCAGGTCCTAGAGTTTGCCATATTTTTCCACCTGGATCCACACTTTCAACTATTTGATTGTCTAATTTGGTACCCGTATTAGCTTTATGAAAGTACCACCAAGGCAATCCATTAATGGCGCATATAATTGAAGTTTTTTTACCCATAATTGGTTTTAAGCTTTCTGAAATTTTACTAATAGCGTTAGCTTTTACAGAAATAATTATGAAATCTTGTTCATCCAAATCTTTAGGATTGTCTGTTACATCAAATTTAAAATTAACTTTATTATCATCTCTTATAAAAGTTAATCCATTTTGCTCTATTGCTTTTTTATGTTCTCCTCTTGCAATTAAAGAGACTTGTGCGTTTGTTTTTTTTAAACTTGTAGCAATAAATCCACCAATAGACCCAGCTCCAAATATACAAATTTTAGTCATTAGTTCACTAATCCAAACTTTTTAGCTAAAGTATTTCTTTGTAGTTTACCTGTTGCACCTTTAGGAATTTCATTTACAAAAAATATTTTCTTTGGAATTTTAAATTTTGCAAGTTTTTCATTTGCATACATTTTTATATCATCTTCAGTACACTTCATGCCCTCTTTTATGATTATTGCGGTAGCTATATCTTCCCCAAGCATTTTATCTTCATATCCAAAGCAAACAGCTTGCTCAATATTTGGATGATCCATAAGAATGTTATCGACTTCTAAAGGTGAAATCTTTTCACCACCTTTATTAATTATTTCCTTCAATCTTCCTGAGATTTTTAGATAACCATCTTTATCAAAATATCCCTGATCTCCTGTTCTAAACCAACCATTTGAAAAGCTATTTTTATTTGCATCTGGATTATTTTCATATCCGGAAGTAACATTTTCACCCCTAATGCAAACTTCTCCCTCTTCTCCTTGATTTAAAATCTTGTTATTAGTATCCATAATACAAACTTCTGGCCCAGCAGGAATTCCTACAAAGCCAGGTTTTTGGGACTTAGGCGGTAAAGGATTTGAGGTCATTTGATGAGTAGCTTCCGTCATCCCATATGCTTCTATTACTGGACAATTAAATACCTCATTTAGTTTTTCAAATACAGCTGGAGGTAGAGATGCTGATGATGATCTTAAAAATCTAAGATTTAATTGTTTAGCAGTTTCTAGATTTTTATCTGCTCTCATCAATATTGCTTGATGCATTGTTGGTACTCCAGAATACCAAGTTATTTTCTCTCTTTTTGCATTATCTAAAAATTTTAATGCATTAAATCCACTACTTGCACATACAGATGCCCCTACCTTCATAGAGGCTGCAAGAACTGCAATTAAGCCATGTATATGAAATAATGGCATAATATTTAGACAATGATCTTTATCAGTTAAATTAAGACTTTTGGAGATATTATCTGCTGAAGAAAAAATATTTTTATTTGTTAATGGAACAATCTTAGGTCTTGATGTAGTGCCCGAAGTATGCAGCACAAGAGCTTCATGATCTTCGCCTGGCAAAACATAATCACTGCTTTTTTCAAAAAGATTGAAATCTCCGCTTAAAGTATTTCCGTCTGATTTTATTTCGCAAACAGGAATTTTTAATTTATTTGCGACTTCTACTACTGGATTTTTAGAATTTTTCTCTACAATCACTATCTTTGGTTTTAAATCCTCTAGGTAAAATTCGAATTCTTCAGATTTATAGTTAGGGTTTAAAGGTGCAGCAGACATGTAGCTTGAAATCGCCAAAAAACTAGTTGCCATGTAAGGACCGTTTGGCAAAACTATTGCTGCACGATCTTTATTATTAATACCATTACCTGATAATTGTTTTGAAATTCTTTCTATTAATGATTTTAAATCAACAAATTTTAGTGGAGAACTACTTTCAGATGTTATTGCAATTCGATTATCATTTTGTGTTTCTATAATATTTCTAACAATTCTAGAGTTCATTTAAATTAATAACCTTTTGCGTATCCATCTTTTCTTGGATCTGAACCGCCAACTAAATTTCCTTTTTCTCTATCTATTTGAATTGCTTGTCCACCTCCATGAGTACCATCTATATACTCAACATTATGACCGACTTCTTTTAAATTATTAAAAATTTTTTCATCAATACTTTTCTCTAATTTATAAATGTTATTGAAATGGAAAGCTCTAGGAAATGAAATGGCTTGTTGAGGAGTTAAGTTATAATCAATAATGCTATTTAAAACATGAACTTGTCCAACAGGTTGATATTGTCCCCCCATTACTCCATAAGATAATTCACATTCTCCTTTGTTGTTCATAACTATTCCAGGAATTATGGTATGTAGTGGTCTTTTTAATCCCTGAATACAATTAGGATGACCTTCCTCAACTCTAAAATTAGTTCCTCTATTGTGAAGAACCACTCCAGATTTATCACCTGTTATTCCAGATCCAAAAGCATAGCAAACAGAATTTATTATTGAAACTACATTTAAATCTCTGTCTACCACGCTTAAATAAACTGTTTCAGGATGGTTTGGAATATTTAGATCTCCTACATCTGCGCAGCCATTAATAGATATATTTTTTGAAATATTATCTATATTTTGTTCACTTAATATTTTTTTCAAATCTAAATCTACAAATTCTGGATCACCAATATTTTCCTCTTTAAGTTTATATGCCTGCTTTGTAACTTCTGCTTCAAGATGAAATCTTTCAAATGAATTCACATCATATTTTTCAATACCTAACTTTTCTAATAACTTCATCATTATTAAAACTGTTATTCCAGGTCCGCTCGGAGGACATTGATGTATGATAATATCTCTATATCTATCTGATAAAGTGTCTGATTTAATAGTTTTTTGCTTATGGAAATCTTCAATTGTATGTAAGCCTCCAAACTCTTTTAAAGTTTTAACTAAATCTTCAGCAATTGATCCTTCATAAAATTCTTTAACTCCATTTTTTGAAATTTTTTCGAGAGTCTCTCCAAGTGCAGGATTTTTATTTACCTCATTAAATTGATAACTTTTACCATTATTTAGCATATGTTTTCTAGAATATGGGTTATCGTTTAATTTATTAAATACGTTGCTCCAGGCGTTAGCAACAACTTTAGTCACTTTAAAACCATTCTTTGCAATATCTATACCTTTGTGAAACAACTCCTCAAAATCGAGTTTTCCAAAATCATTATGAATTGAATTCCAAGCATCTAATGCACCAGGAATAGTTACTGCGTGAGGACTTGTTAATCCAATTTTATCTATATTCTTTTCCTTGAAATAATCAAAATTCGCTTTTGCTGGAGCAATACCTGATCCATTATATGAAACAGGGCCTTTTCCATTCATTTTTATTATTGCAAAACAATCTCCACCTATACTTGTGGCATTAGGCTCTGCAACAGACAGAACAACAGAAGCTGCAATAGCTGCATCAACTGCATTTCCACCTTTTTGTAATATTCTAAGAGCTTCTTCTGTAGCTAATGGATGTGATGTTGCGGCCATACCATTTGAAGAAATGGCATCTTTATCTTTTGTTGAATGATTATTCATAATAGAACTGTAATTTCATAAAAAATATAAATGATCAATAAAATAAATAAAAGTATTCTAATTTTTTCTGTATTTGCCTTTGGCTTTTTTATATCAAATTTACTGAGATCAATTACCGCAACATTAACACCTGCTCTTTCAACTGAATTCAATTTAAGTGCCGCAAATCTTGGACTTTTAGCTGGAGGATATTTTCTAGGGTTTTCGCTCATGCAAATTCCTACCGGTATGTTATTAGATAGATTTGGTCCAAAAAAAGTTATCGGATATTTATTAATCATTGCTCTTATTGGAACTATTTCATTTGCTTTTGCTAAAAGTTTTGCAGGTTTATTAATTTCTAGAATTTTCATTGGTGTAGGTGTTGCTGCTTGTTTAATGGGTCCTTTAACTGGTTATAGAGTATGGTTTGAAGAAAAATATCAACAACGTGCAAATTCATGGATGTTGATGGTTGCAAATTTTGGATTTGTTGCATCAACTCTACCAGTTCAAATTTTATTACCAATAATTGGTTGGCGATCTATTTTTTTAATTATAGCCTCTTTAATTTTGATAAGCATAATATTAATATCAATTTTAATACCTTCGTGGGAAACTAAGAGGGATGAAGACCAAAATAATAATCTTCAAAATCTTTCCCACATATGGAAAAATAAATTCTTTATTAGCTTAGTACCGCTTGCATTTTTTAATTATGGAGGCGTTCAAGCAATACAAACATTGTGGGCTGGACCATGGATGCTAAATGTAACAGGTTATGATGCAATACAAAGTGCGATAGGTTTATTTTGGATAAATGTAACTATGCTTTTTTCTTTTTTAATATGGGGATATTTTTTGCCAAAACTATTTTCCAAGGGAATTGACAGTATGAGAATTGTAAAATTTACACTTCCTGTAAGTTATATAATTTTATTTTTAATAGTCATAATGGGAGACAAAGCTGGTGCAACCATGTTCACTCTTTATATTTTATCATCAATAGTAATTTCTTTAACCCAACCAGCAATAGCATTAAATTTTCCTACTAAACTAGCAGGAAAATCTTTAACTTCATTCAATGTATTTTTATTTTCTGGTACTTTTTTTGTACAATGGATAATTGGTTTAATAATAGATTTTTCCAGAAATTTAGGTGCTACTATTACAATGAGCTATCAAATTTCTTTTTCAATTTTTTTATTTTTATGCATTTTAAGTTACTTATTTTTTTTAATATTAAATAAAAATGAATAAAAATTTTATCGGATATTTTCTATTATTATTTCAGCCACTTTTTATGGCTAGTAATTTAATTGTAGCAAGAGGTGGTGTTGATGATGTTCCTCCCATATCTTTATCTTTTTGGAGATGGTTTATTTTTTTCATTATTTTATTCGTCCTAAATTATAAGTATTTAGTTGATAATTTTCAGACTATTAAAAAAGAGAGTAAAAGAAGTTTTTTTCTAGGTTTGATGGGATGTGGTGTTTGTGGAATATTTCCATATATGGCTGGTTCATCTACAACCATTGTTAATATGGGAATTCTTTATACTTCTTCACCAATATTTATAATTTTAATCTCATATTTTCTTTTTAAAGATAAGATAAATATTTTCCAATTTATTGGCTTACTTTTTTGTCTAGTTGGAGTGTTTGCTGTAATTTTAAAGGGCGATATCAATTTACTTCTTGAATTAAAATTTGCTTCTGGAGATTTTTGGATGTTAGGAGCAGCATTAGGCTGGGCAATTTATACAGTTATGCTTTTTCAATGGAATTCAGAACTTAAATTTTTTCCAAGACTAACAATTATATCTTTCTTTGGTTTTTTATCTATTTTGCCTTTTTATTTTATAGAGCATTTTTATTTTGAAAAAACTTTATTTAATGAAGAATTTTATTATTGGATTTTGTTTGCAGCAATTTCTCCAGGTATAATCGCTTTCTCACTATACACATTAACTATTAAATATTTAGGACCATCAACAACTGGTTTCACGCTATACCTCTATACAATTTATGGAGCTTTTTATGGAATAATATTTTTTTCAGAGATTTTGGAAAATTATCATTTAATAGGTACCATATTTGTGTTTTTTGGTATTTATTTGGTAAGAAGAAAAAGTAAAAATGAAATTAAAGCCTAAAATGTTATTTGCAAAAATTCTGTTTTATATTTTTATTATTTACTTTGTAGTTTCTCTAATAGTTTATTTTTATCAAAGAAAATTATTATACCATCCTGGAGAAAATAATTATTTAGATGAGGGACCTCTATCTCACAAAATCGAAAAAGTAACTATTCAATCTGATAATGATCTAGTTGGATGGTATTACAAAAAAAATAATAACTCTAAAACTTTGCTTTTTTTTCACGGAAATGCTGGAAAATTAGATAATAGAATTTATAAACTAAATGAGTTTGCAGATTTAGATTTAAACTATTTAATTTTTGCATATAGAGGCTTTAGTGGAAACAAAGGCAAACCAACAGAAATTGGACTTTACAAAGATGCAATTAAAGCCAAGGAATGGCTTAATCAAAACAATATAGAAGATAAAGATATTGTTCTCTATGGAGAGTCTCTTGGCACTGCTGTAGCAATAGAGACCGCAAGTAACAATTTATTTGCAGGTATAATATTAGAGTCCCCATTTACATCCATGGAGATTTTGGCACAAAAATATTACCCATATCTTCCTGCAAAAATTATTTTAAAAGATAAATACAAATCCATTGAAAAAATTAACAAAATAAAGTTTCCCATGCATGTGATGCACGGGAAAAAGGATAATATTGTGCCATTTTATATGGGTGAAGAAATATTTAATAAATATGGTGGAGTTAAGTCAAATTATTTTAATGACAACGATGATCATATGATGGAATTTAATAAAGGTTTAATTCAATCAATCGATAATTTTATAAAAAGTTTAAATTAAGACATAATTTAAACAAATCCACATCACTTTTAAATTATAATTTTAGATATGTTTAAATTTCTTTTATTACTTTTTTTATTAATATTGCCAACAAAACTTAGTTCAGAAATAAATAATGAGTACTATGATAACAATTATTTCCATATTGGAAAAATGAACTCTTACAATAGCGAGTTCACTCTATATTTTAAAACACGGAAGAAAGCTATTTTAGCAAAGGGAGAATTTTCTAATTATATCAATGATTTTCCACAGGACTTATACTTATATGATAAAAATTTAAATAAAGATTACCCTTTGATTTCATATGACTGGTTTCCAAAAAAAGTAAAAAAAATTTCAAAAAAATATAATTACCCACTTTTCCCAGAGGATTTTGCTTACTATTTATTAAATGACAACAACACTTTAATTTTGATAAGTGCAAAAAAAAATTTTTATGAAAATTTAAAATATGACATAAAAAATAATAAGCTAGAAATTGCTAATACCTCTGGCAAATTAAATTTTATAATCTCTTCTTATGCTGAAAACTGTGGTTATAAATCTCTAAAAAATAATTTTGAGTGCAACATTTATAAACCTTTAATTTCTAAAAATTTGCTTAATTAACTTGGGTAAATGCACTTGCAAACTTCTCAGCTTCAAATATTTGTAAGTCATCCTCTTTTTCTCCAAGCCCGAGACCAACAATAGGTACTTTATATTTCTTTGAAATCGCAATTAATATTCCACCTTTTGCAGTTCCATCAAGTTTTGTCATTATGATGCCTGTGATTGGAAGTAATTTATTAAATTCTTCGAGTTGATTAATTATATTTTGTCCCGATGTTGCATCCAAAACTAAGATAACCTCGTGAGGTGCTGTTTCATCACTTTTTTTAATTACATTCCCTATTTTTTTTAATTCATCCATTAAATTCTTTTTATTTTGTAATCTTCCTGCCGTGTCTACTATTACTTGATTTATGTTTTGACTTTGAGCTATTTCCATTGCTTTAAAAGCAACTGAAGCCGGATCAGAACCAGGATCTGATTTTACAATTTTAGCATCAACCCTGTTAGCCCATTCTTCTAATTGATCAATAGCAGCTGCTCTAAATGTATCGCATGCTGAAAAAAGAACTTTATTATTATTTTGTATAAATATTTTTCCTAATTTTCCAATAGTAGTTGTCTTACCAACTCCATTAACACCTGAAACTAGTATTATATTTGTCTTTTCCTTTTTTAAAAAAAAATCTTTTTTTTCTAGGGGTGTCATTAGTTCTAAAATATAATTATTTAGTATTTCGAAAACTTCCTTGATTGGATCATTTTTAGGATCAATCTTTTTTTGAGCAATTATAGATTTTATCTCTGATGCTGCATCTATGCCCACATCTGAGCCGATCAAGAATTCTTCTATTTTATCAAGAGTTGCATCGTCAATTTCTTTCTTAACTATTATTTCTTTAAGGCCTGATGCTATATTGCTTGCACTTCTTTTAAATCCGATTTTAAATTTTTCAAAAATACCCATTATATTTTGATATTAATCTTTTCAATTTCAGATACAGGACCTCTCATTTTTATATTTAATTCATTATCAATTTGAATATTTAAAATTCCTGTTGAAAATTCTATTTTTGAATTACTGTTTTGTAGTTGATTTAAATTAGCTGCGACTGCTGTTGCACATGCTGCAGTCCCGCAAGCTTTTGTTAAACCTGCACCCCTCTCCCAAACTTTAATTTTGTAATGTTGTTCACTAATTTTTTGAGCTATTGTGACATTACATTTTTCAGGGAAAACTTCATGATTTTCTATTAATGGTCCATATTTTTTTAAATTTATTTTTTTTATATCCTCACAAAAATATACTACATGAGGGTTACCAACATTCACTGCAATACCACCATTAATTTTATTTCCGTCAATATCAATCATACCAAGTGATAGATTTTTAGTATCAAGATTTTTACTTAAAGGAATTTTGTTCCACTCTAAATTTGGAGTTCCAATTATCGTTTCAACATCTTTATTATTAAGAACTTTAGATTTTAATATTTTTGAGGATACCAAAATTTCAATTTCTTTTTTATTTTTTTCAATACTTAGTAAATAAGCAACACATCTAGTTCCATTTCCACATGCATCTGAGCGGCTTCCATCCGAGTTAAAAAAAGCAACATCAGCATCAGCTTTTTGACTTTTGTTTATGTAGATTAACTGATCGCACCCTATGAAATCTCTGTCACAAATTTTTAAGATTTGGTCATTTGATAAGTTTAAACTATTTATCCTCTGATCAATAATAACAAAGTCGTTACCTAATCCATCCATTTTAAATGCTTCAAATTCCATATAAATAATACTTAACTTATTTATTGACTTTTTGAACCTCTAATATAATTTACGCGCACTTCCGCAAAATACAGCAATTTGCGGTGTCTTTGGAAACAAAGAGATCGACACCAGTCAGCGAGGGTTCGCCCACTGGTGAGATACTTGCTGTGCGAAATTATGTTTGAAAATTTAACTAATAAATTTGAAGAAATTTTTTCTTCATTAAAAAAAGCTCCTTCTCTTGATGAAAAGCAAGTTGACGAGGGTTTAAAAGGTATAAGGTTGGCTTTGTTAGAAGCCGATGTTTCATTAGACGTAGTTAAGGAGTTTATTAGTAGAGTTAAGCCCAAAGCGCTAGGTCAGGAAATTATAAGATCAACTTCTCCCGGGGATATGGTTGTAAAAATCGTTTATGACGAAATAGTATCTTTTTTAGGTGATAAGAATTCTGAAATCTCCCTTAATGCTGTCCCTCCAGTTCCAATCATGTTAGTTGGATTGCAAGGTTCAGGAAAAACCACAACAACCTCAAAATTAGCAAAATTTTTAGAAAAAAATAATAAGAAAAAAGTAATGATGGCTAGTTTAGACGTTTACAGACCTGCCGCGCAAGAGCAATTGAGACTTTTGGGTGAACAAAATAATATTGAAACTTTGCCAATTATAGAGGGCCAGCTTCCAGCTGATATTTGTAGAAGAGCTTTAAGTGCTGCAAATTTAAATGGTTGTGAAGTAGTTTTATTTGATACCGCTGGAAGAACACAAATAGATTTTCAAATGATGAATGAAATCAAACAAATTGAAACTATTATTAATCCTGCAGAAACTATACTAGTAGCAGATTCTCTAACAGGTCAAGTTGCTGCTAATGTAGCCAAGGAATTTAAAAATACAGTAAATTTGAGCGGCATTATACTTACAAGAGCAGATGGAGATGGAAGAGGTGGAGCAGCATTGAGTATGAAATATGTTGCTGAAGTACCCATAAAGTTTCTTGGTGTTGGAGAAAAAATTGAGAATTTTGAAGTTTTCCATCCTGATCGAATTGCAAATAGAATTTTGGGAATGGGAGATATCGTTTCCTTAGTTGAAAAAGCTTCAGAAGATTTAGATCAAGAAAATTTAAAGAAAACAGAAGAGAAACTTAAAAAAGGTCAATTCTCGATGGAAGATTATCTTTCTCAATTACGTCAAATGAAAAAGATGGGTGGAATAGAAGGCATAATGTCATTTCTCCCTGGAGTTTCAAAAATTAAATCACAAATGGACCAATCAGGAATAGATGAAAAAATTATAACTCAAAATGAAGCAGTTATTTTATCAATGACAAAGCAAGAAAGAGAAAATCCTAAAATTATAAATGGATCAAGAAAAAAAAGAATTGCTAATGGCTCAGGTACAGACATTGCCACTATCAATAAGTTGTTAAAACAATTTAAGATGATGTCAGAAATGATGAAAAAAATGTCTAAAGGAAACATGAAAGGAATGGCGGATAAAGGGATCCCGCCTGAACTATTTAATCAATTAAAATAAAGGAGATATAAGTAATGTTAAAAATGAGACTATCAATGGGAGGTACTAAAAAAAGGCCAGTATATAAAATTGTTGTGGCTGATAGTAGATTTCCAAGAGACGGAAGGTTTATAGAAAAATTAGGTTTTTATAATCCGTTATTACCGAAGGATAAAAAGGAAAGAATTGGCTTAGATTCCGAGCGAATTAAATATTGGTTAGGTCAAGGAGCTCAGCCAACAACAAGAGTTGCAAGGTTATTGGGAGAAAACGATATAATGCCAATGCCTGAAAAAGGAAACAATCCTCAAAAAGCAATTCCTAAAAAAGATAGAAAAAAAGCTGACGAAGGTGGAGAAGCGAAACCAGAAGGAGATGCATCTAAACCAGCAGAAGCACCTAAGGAAGAAGCTAAGCCAGCAGAAGCACCAAAGGAAGAAGCTAAGCAAGCAGAAGCACCAAAGGAAGAAGCTAAGCCAGCAGAAGCACCAAAGGAAGAAGAAAAAAAATAATGTTAGAAGCTCGTATATTCACACTCTATCCAGATTTTTTTCCAGGCTATTTAGGCCAAGGTATTTTTGGTAAAGCACTATCAGAGAATAAATGGAAAATAGATACTGTAGATATAAGAGAGTATGCATTTGATAAGCATAAAACTGTTGATGACACTCCTTATGGAGGAGGTGAAGGTATGTTAATGAAAGCAGATGTATTAGCAAAATCAATAGATAAGAATGTTAAAGATGGCGAAAAGATTATTTATCTAAGTCCAAAGGGTAAGTTGTTCAATCATCAATTAGCAAAACAACTATCTCAAGAAAAAACAATAAATATAATTTGTGGACACTTTGAAGGAGTTGATGAAAGATTGTTAAAAACAAGAAATATTGAGGAAGTAAGTATAGGAGACTTTATTTTATCTGGAGGTGAAGGAGCTTCGTTCGTAATTCTTGATGCAATTTTAAGATTTATTCCTGGTATTCTTGGTAATACAAATTCAGCTAAAGAAGAAAGTTTTGAAAACGGACTTTTAGAGTATCCTCAATTTACAAAACCTCAAATATGGGAGGAAAAAAGTGTTCCAGATGTGCTATTATCAGGCGATCACGCCAAAATTAAAGACTGGCGTTTATCTCAATCTGAGGCTATAACACGCGACCGAAGACCGGATTTGTGGCAATTATATAAAAAGACTAAAGAGAATTAAAATGAAGACAATTGAAGAAATTAATCAATCTAAAGTAAAAAAAATTATTTCTGAGAGAAAGCATCCAGAATTTTTCCCAGGTGATATTGTTAAAGTAGGAGTTAGAATAACTGAAGGAAAAAGAGATCGTATTCAATATTTTGAAGGTGTGTGTATTGCAAAAAAAAATAGAGATATCAATTCTTCTTTTACTGTAAGAAAAATTTCTTTTGGTGAGGGTGTGGAAAGAACATTTGCTTTATATAGTCCGATTGTAGATACAATTAAAGTTGTAAGGTCAGGAAAAGTTAGAAGAGCCAAGTTATATTATTTGAGAGATAGAACAGGTAAATCTGCAAGAATTGCAGAAAAAATTAAAAAGAAAATAGGTATAGATGTCGAAACTAAGATTCACGAAGTAACAGAAGAAAATGTTATGCCTGATACAGAGCAAAAAACAGCAGACAGCCTACAAGATAACAATAAAGATGCTCCAAAAGTAGAAGCAAAAAAACCAGAAGATAAAAAAGAAACTAAAGAAGAAACCCCATCAGTAGAAAAAAAAACTGATGAAAAAAAAGAAAATCCTGAAGTAAAAAAATAATTTTTTACGATGCCTCAAACTATATACGATAAAATATGGAATGATCACCTTGTTCATCAACAAGAAGATGGGACTTCACTTCTATTTGTTGATAGACATTTAATTCATGAAGTTACTAGTCCACAAGCATTTGAAGGTTTAAGAAATTCTAACAGAAAAGTTAGACAACCTTCTTTAACTTTAGCAGTAGCAGATCACAATGTTCCAACAACGGATAGATCAGTTCCTATTACTGACAAAGATTCAAAAATACAAATCGAGACACTAGAAAAAAACTGTGCAGAATTCGGAATAAATCTTTTTGGAATGAACGATAAAAGACAAGGAATAGTTCATATTATTGGTCCAGAACAGGGATTTACACAACCTGGAACTATTATCGTTTGTGGTGATAGTCACACTGCTACTCATGGAGCATTTGGTGCATTAGCATTCGGAATTGGAACTTCGGAAGTGGAACATGTCTTGGCAACACAGACTTTAGTTCAAAAAAAATCAAAAAATTTTAGAATAAACGTTAATGGATCTCTTCCTGTTGGAGTAACATCTAAGGATGTAATATTACAAATAATCGGAAAAATTGGTACAGCTGGTGGAACTGGTTATGTAATTGAATATGCTGGAAACTTAATTTCGAATTTAAGTGTCGAACAAAGAATGACGATTTGCAATATGACAATTGAAGGTGGAGCAAGGGCTGGATTAATAGAGCCAGATGAAAAAGTTTTTAATTATTTAAAAGGTAAACCAATGTCTCCAAAGAATTCAAATTGGGACAAAGCATTAGAATATTGGAGTAAATTAAAGTCTGATGGTGATGCAGTATTTGACAAAGAAATCAGTCTTGAGGGCAAAGATATTAAACCAATGGTAACTTGGGGAACTTCGCCTCAGGATGTAGTAGATATTGATGGAATTGTTCCTGATCCTGAAAATGAGCAAAACGAAGACAGAAAAAATTCTATTAACAGGTCATTAAAATATATGGGTTTAAAGCCGAAAACTAAAATAAAAGATATTAGAATTGATAAAGTTTTTATTGGAAGTTGCACAAATGGAAGAATTGAAGATTTAAGAGAAGCTGCAAAAATCTTAAAAGATAAAAAAATTGCTTCTCATGTAAATGCAATGATAGTTCCTGGTTCAGGATTAGTAAAACAACAAGCAGAGCAAGAAGGTTTAGATGTAATATTTAAAAATTCTGGATTTGAATGGCGTGAGCCAGGTTGTTCAATGTGTTTAGCTATGAATGCAGATAAGTTGAAGCCAGAGGAAAGATGTGCATCAACATCAAATAGAAATTTCGAAGGAAGACAAGGACGAGGTGGAAGAACTCATTTAGTTAGTCCAGCTATGGCTGCTGCAGCTGCTATATCAGGAAATTTAGATGATGTTAGAAAATACAATAGTTAAATGAATAAATTCTCAACATTAAAAAGCATTCCTGCATATTTACCAATTGTAAATATCGATACAGATATGATTATTCCAAAGCAATTTTTAAAAACAATAAAAAGAACAGGACTTGGAAAAAATTTATTTTATGAAATGAGATATGACGAAAAAGGTAAAGTAGTAGATGACTTTATCTTAAATAAATCCCCATATGATAATTCTAAGATTTTAATTGCAGGGAATAATTTTGGATGTGGATCTTCTAGAGAACATGCGCCATGGGCACTTTTAGACTTTGGTATCACTTGCGTTATAAGTACTAGTTACGCAGATATATTTTATAATAATTGTTTTAAAAATGGAATATTGCCTATTAAAGTTAATGATGAACAGATAAAAGAACTTTCTGAATATTCTAAGAGACAAGAAGAAATTGCAATAAATTTACCAGATCAAAAAATAATTTTTGGGAATAAAGAAATCAAATTTGAATTAGATGAATTTAAAAAAAAATGTTTAATTGAGGGACTAGATGATATTGCACTGTCTTTGGAAAAGTCTAATAAAATAATTTCATTTGAAGAAAAATTAAAATCCACAAAGCCTTGGATATTTAATGATTAAAGTCAAAAAAAGAAAATTCTTATTATTACCAGGTGATGGTATTGGTCCCGAGGTTATTGGTGAAGTTAAAAAGATTATAACTTGGTTTAATGTAAATAAATCTCTTGATTTTGATATGGAAGAAGCTTTAGTTG
Organism: uncultured Pelagibacteraceae bacterium; assembly: GCA_902633125.1. GTDB lineage: Bacteria > Pseudomonadota > Alphaproteobacteria > Pelagibacterales > Pelagibacteraceae > Pelagibacter. The sequence goes on along the minus strand of CACPEZ010000001.1, from coordinate 133,888 downwards.
GAGGAGCATCTTACGACAAGCACGGAACACCGATTACAGATGAAGTATTTTATAAATCATTAGAGTGTGAAGCAGTCATTCTAGGAGCTGTGGGTGGACCAAAATATGATAATTTAGATTTTTCCAAAAGACCTGAGAGAGCTCTTCTTAAGCTAAGAAAAGAATTAAAATTATTTGCAAATTTGAGGCCTGCAATTTGTTTTAAACAATTAGTTGAGGCATCTACGCTAAAACCTGAAATCGTATCAGGTCTAGACATCATGATTGTTAGAGAATTGACAGGTGGTATCTATTTTGGTGAGCCGAGAGGTATCAAGCCAATTGATAATGGTGAACGTAAAGGAATAAACACTCATACTTATACTTCATCAGAAATTAAAAGAGTTGCTAGAGTTGCATTTGATCTAGCAAAGAAGAGAAACAATAAAGTTACTTCCTGTGAAAAATCAAATGTTATGGAAGCAGGTCAATTATGGAAAGAGGAAGTTCAAAATCTTCACGATAAAGAATTTAAAGATGTTGAGTTAAATCATATGCTTGCAGATAACTGTGCAATGCAACTTTTGAGAAATCCAAAGCAATTTGATGTAATTGTGACAGATAATTTGTTTGGTGATATGTTGTCAGATGAAGCATCTATGCTGACGGGATCTTTAGGTTTATTACCTTCAGCTTCTCTGGGTGCAAAAAATAAAGATGGTGAAATGAGAGCAATGTATGAGCCTGTTCATGGATCTGCTCCAGATATTGCTGGAAAAGGAATTGCAAATCCAATTGCAACCATCTTGAGTTTTGCAATGGCCCTGAGGTACTCTCTTGACTTAGATAAAGAGGCTGATGACTTAGAAAAAGCAGTGCAAAATGTACTAGATGATGGGTTAAGAACTAAAGATATTATGTCAAAAGGAACAAAAGAAATTTCAACTTCTGGTATGGGAGATGCGATTATTGCATATTTGCAAAAATAAAAAAATTAACTTAATTTGATACTATTAAATTTATGACTGTTTATTCCGCACCTGTGAAAGATATGATGTTCTTATTTGAACATCTAAAAGATAATAAAAATTATAACGAAATTGAAAAATATAAAGAAGTCACATCTGATCTAGTAAAAGATATCTTAGAGGAAGCTGCAAAAATTAATGAAGAAATGCTTCTTCCTTTAGCAAAAGCTGGAGACGAAAATCCTTGTGTCTATGAAAATGGAGTAGTTAGAACCCCTCCAGGTTATAAAGAGGCATATTCAAAATTTATAGAAGATGGATGGGTATCTTTAACTTGTGATCCAAAATATGGTGGCCAAGGAATGCCAAAAACTGTAAGTGCTTTTTTTGATGAAATGCTTTCATCATCAAGTTTATCTTTTAAATTATATAGTGAATTAAGTATAGGTGCATACAATTGTATTTTGAGTCATGCAACTGAAGAAATCAAAAACACATATCTTCCTAAAATTGTTGAGGGTAAATGGAGTGGGACAATGTGTTTAACAGAGCCTCAATGTGGAACAGATTTAGGATTAATAAAAACAAAGGCAATTAAAAATGAAAATGGTACTTATAATATAAGTGGACAAAAAATCTTTATTACTTCTGGTGACCACGATTTAACTGAAAATATTATACACCTTGTTTTAGCAAGAACGCAGGACGCACCAAAAGGAACGAAGGGGATAAGTTTATTTTTAGTACCAAAATATGAAATTAATGATGATGGATCAATTGGTCCAAGAAACGGCGTCAATACTGTTTCAATTGAATCAAAAATGGGTATTAAAGGTTCACCCGCATGTGTATTAAGTTTTGATGATGCCAAAGGGTATATGATCGGACCAGAGAACAAAGGCTTAAATTCTATGTTTACAATGATGAACTTAGAAAGAATCGTTGTCGGTATACAAGGATTAGGTCTATCTGAAACAGCTTATCAAACTGCTTTAAGTTATTCTAAAGAGAGAAAACAAGGTAAATCAAATAATAATTCTAATGGAGAAACAGATTTAATTATTAAGCACGCAGATATTCGAAGAAGTTTATTAAATATGAAGTCTATAATTGAGGGAGAAAGATCCTTATCTTTTTGGATGGCTCAGCAGGTAGATGTAAGCTTAAGTCATAGTTCAGAGGAAGTAAAAAAAGATGCATCGGATATTGTAGGTCTTATGACTCCAGTAATTAAATCATTTTTTACAGATATGGGTATGGAAATAACCAATGAAGCAATTCAGGTTTTCGGTGGCTATGGTTATACCAAAGATCAAGGGATAGAACAATTATTTAGAGATAATAGAATTACACCTATTTACGAAGGAACTAATTCTGTGCAGGCAATTGATTTTGTATTTAGAAAAATTAGTCAGAAAAAAGTTTTTGAAAATTTTATGAAATATGTAGATACAGAAATTCAAAATTGTTCAAAAGTAGACAATTTAAATGAACATGTAAAAAAAATATCTGAATTAAAAAATATATTGTCAGATTTCACGGACTGGATATCTCCTAATGGTAATACGCCAAAAGACGATATAAGCGCATCATGTAACGATTATTTAAGATTTTTTGGTTATTTTTGTCTTTCATTTATATGGCTAAAAACAATGAGAAAAAGCTATGAAAATTTGGAAAACAATAAAGAGTTTTATGAAGATAAATTAAATACAGGAAATTATTATTTTGACAAAATTTTGCCTAGAGCTGAGAGCCATTATAAATCTGCTATTTCTGGTAGTAAATATACTATGAGCGCAAAATTTAACTGATGAATAAATATAATCAGAACTTAGATAAAAATCCTTCAAATTATGTCCCGTTAACACCGCTTAGCTTTCTAGAAAGAGCAAAAGACATTTATCCAAATTATGAGGCTTTAGTATATGAAGCAAAATCTTTCACATGGACTGAAGTATTTAACAGGTGCATCAAATTTGCAAGTGCACTAGAGAAAATTGGTATTGTTGAAGGAGACACAGTTTCAGTTATGACCTTTAATACTCCAGAGATTTTTGAAGCACATTATTCGGTTCCTATGACAGGAGCCGTTTTAAATACAATTAATTCAAGACTTGATGCAAAAACTGTTGCTTATATTTTAGAACACAGTGAAGCAAAAGTATTAATAATAGATAGACAATTGCATGCAGTTGCAGAAAAGGCTTTATCAACTTTAAAAGAAAAACCAATCATAATTGATGTTCAAGATGATTTTGCTGACCAATCCTTGTTAAAAAAAATTGGAGATAGAGAATATGAGGAATTTTTAAGCACCGGTGATGAAAATTATATTTGGAAAAAACCAAAGGATGAATGGCAAGCAATTTCTTTAAGTTATACGTCTGGAACAACCGGAAATCCAAAAGGTGTTGTTTATCATCATAGAGGCTCTTATTTAATGTCAACAGGTAGTGCTGTTGCTTGGAATATGCCAAATAGATTAAATTTTTTAACAGTTGTACCAATGTTCCACTGTAATGGATGGGGATATCCATGGACAATACCAATGTTAAATGGAAAAACAGTTTGTTTAAGAGCTATTGATGTAAAAAAAATATTTGAATTAATTGAAAAGCATGAAATTACCCATTTTGGAGGTGCACCTATTGTTCTTAATATGATAACAGGTGCATCACAAAATGATATTAAACAATTAAAAAATAAAGTTTATGTTTTAACTGCTGGAGCACCACCTCCAAGTATTATTTTCAAAAAAATGAAAGCATTAGGATTTGAAGTAATGCATGTCTATGGATTAACAGAAACATATGGACATGTTTTACAATGTGCTTGGAATGATGAATGGAACGGTTTTGAGGAAGATAAAATTAATGAAATTAAAGCAAGGCAAGGCGTGAGGTTTCCAAACACAGAAGGAGTGGTTGTTCTAGATCCAGAAACTATGAAACCTGTACCTATGGATGGAGAAACCATTGGCGAGATAATGATCAAAGGTAATGTTGTAATGAAAGGATATTTTAAGGACAAAGAGGCTACCGAAAAGGCTATGAAAGATGGATGGTTTCACTCTGGCGATTTGGCAGTTATTTATCCAGATGGATACATCAAGGTTAAAGATAGGTCGAAAGATATTATTATTTCAGGTGGAGAGAATATTTCTTCTATCGAAATCGAAAACACACTTTCTAAGCACCCAGCTGTCTCAATTGTTGCAGTAGTAGCAAAACCAGATGAGAAATGGGGAGAAGTTCCATGCGCATTTATAGAGAAAGTGGCAGATAAAGAGACAAATGAAAAAGAATTAATCGATTTTTGTAGAGAAACTCTAGCAGGGTTCAAAATTCCAAAAAAAATAGACTTCTGTGAACTTCCAAAAACATCAACAGGCAAAATCCAAAAATTTGAATTAAGAAAAAGAGCTAAGGAACTTACTTAGATTTCTTTCAAATAAATAACTTACTTTCTTTACAAATAGATAAAAAGATGACACTAAGCTAAAAATGAAAAACTTTTCTATTGCAAAATCAAGAAGACTTAGAGGCACGCCTTATACATCAAGAATTGAAAAACAAGGTGTTACTGCTTACACAATATATAACCATATGTTGCTTCCCGCTGCATTTGGTTCTTTAGAAGATTCATATCATCATTTAAAAGAACATGTTCAAGTTTGGGATGTGGCCGCTGAGAGACAAGTAGAGATTACTGGAAAAGATGCAGCAAAATTGGTTCAACTTATGACTTGTAGAGATCTTTCAAAATCAAAAGATGGAAGATGTTATTATTGTCCAATTATAGATGATAATGCTGGATTAATTAATGACCCAGTTGTTCTAAGATTTAATGAGAATAAATGGTGGGTTTCTATTGCAGACACAGATGTAATCTTATTTGCTAAAGGATTGGCAATTGGGAATAAATTTGATGTAAATATTATCGAACCTGAAGTTGATATTATGGCTGTGCAAGGACCTAAATCATTTAAATTAATGGAAAAAGTTTTTGGTGAAAAAATAACAAAATTAAAATTTTTTGGTTTTGATTATTTTGATTTTGCTGGAGCCAAACATTTAATTGCTCAATCAGGATGGTCTAAACAAGGTGGATATGAAATTTATGTAGAGAATAATGCTTCAGGTTTAAAACTATACGATCATCTATTTGAAATTGGAGATGAGTTTAATATTAGAGCAGGATGTCCTAATTTAATTGAACGTATCGAAAGTGGATTACTTTCTCAAGGAAACGATATGGACAATGGAGACAACCCATACGAATGTGGCTTTGATAAATATATTAATATTGATAGTGATGTTGAATTTTTAGGAAAAGAGAAATTAAAAAAAATAAATTCTGAAGGAATTAAAAGAAAACTAATGGGTGTTAAAATTGATACTGATAAAATAAGCGTAACTGGTTCAATGAACTTAACAGATGAAAAAAATAATATAATAGGAGAATTAAGATCAGGTTGTTACAATCCAACTTTTAAACAGGTAATTGGTATAGCTATGATAAAAAAACCATATTTTGAAGCAAAGCAAACATTCAAAATTGATATAAATGGTAATAGTTTTAACGGAACAGTTTGCGATTTACCTTTCATTTAGTATAAATCTTTAAAATGACTAATATAGCTATCATCGGTGCAACCGGTAATGTTGGAAGAAAGACACTAGAAGTTATAGAAAAAAAGGATATTAAATTTAATAACCTTTTTTTAGTAGCTTCTTCTAATAGTGCTGGAAAAAAAATAAGTTTTAAGGGCAAAGATTATGAAGTCCATGATCTTGAAAAATACGATTTTTCAAATGCAAATATAACTTTTTTTGCAGCAGGTGGTAAAATTGCAGAACAATATGCAGAAAGTGCAGCAAAATTAACAACTGTAATTGATAATTCTAGTTTTTTTAGAATGGATCCTGACGTTCCACTTATAGTACCTCAAGTGAATGCAGAAAAAATTAATGAAATGAAAAAAAATATTGTGGCAAATCCTAACTGCTCAACAGCTCAGTTAGTATTAGCTCTTAAACCATTACATGATTTATATAAAATAAAAAGAGTAATAGTTTCTACTTATCAATCTGTTTCTGGAGGTGGAAAAGCACCTATGGATGAATTGATTGAACAAACTAAATCTTATCTTGATGGAAATTCTGTTGAATCTAAAAATTTTACTAAACAAATAGCTTTCAATATCATTCCTCACATTGATGTTTTTTCGGATGATGGATACACAAAAGAAGAATTGAAAATGACTAATGAAACAAAAAAAATACTGGACAATAATATAGAGCTAACTGCTACGTGCGTTAGAATTCCTGTTCTTGTATCACATTCAGAATCAGTAAATATAGAGTTTGAAAATCCTTATTCTCTAGAACAAATCAGAGAAGCATTAAATAATGCTGATGGTTGTAGAGTTATAGATAAAAGAGAAAATGGAGGATATAGTACACCAATAGAAGCAACTGGTAGTGATGAAACATTTATCTCAAGAATTAGAGATGATAAAACAAAAGAGAATTCAATTAATTTGTGGATCGTTTCAGATAACCTATTAAGAGGCGCCGCATTAAATTCTGTTGAAATTGCAGAAACAATAATGAAAGCAAATCAAAATGGAAAATAATCCTTTATCTCCTCATATTCAAATTTATAGATGGCATGTTTCATCTTTAGTTTCAATATCTCATAGAATTACAGGAATAATAAATATATTAGCAATAACTTTAATTTGTATCTTTTTTATTTTTTTTTCATTTAGCGAAGGAAGTCATGAATTTATAAAATTATTCCTCCAATCTATTATTGGGAAATTTTTCATCTTGGGTATTACATGGTCTTTTAGTTTTCAAATCTTAAGTGAGATAAGACATTTAATTATGGATTTTGGTTATGGATTTGATTTAAAAACCACAAAAATTACTGGCTTAATTGTAATATTTGGATCTTTTATATTAACCGTTTCAATTTATTTAATAGGACGAAATTTATTTTAATGAAAGCAGTAACAAAAAAATGGGTATTTTTAAAAGTGAGTTCTCTCATATTAGTACCTTTGATGTTATGGTTTGCTTTAAATTTGGTTAGTATTTATGACAAAAGCTACTTAGAGATATTAACTTTTCTAACTTCTCAACCTTCAAAGTTTATATTTAGTCTTTTTCTTATTTTTGCTTACTTTTTCTCGGCATTAAGCATCAGCGAGGTTTTTGAAGACTATATTAAAGATGAAAAAATCAAAAATGCCGCAAACAAAGCTTTAAATTTTTTTGCTATAACAATCCCTTTAATTACAATATTTGCGGTATTTAAACTAACTATATGAAATCTTATAATATTATAGATCATGAATACGATGTCGTTGTCCTTGGTGCCGGAGGTTCTGGCCTAAGAGCTGCGGTTGGCTTAAGTGAAGCTGGATTAAAAACTGCATGCATTTCTAAAGTCTTTCCAACCAGAAGTCATACATCAGCTGCCCAAGGTGGAATTTCAGCAGCCCTTGGAAACATGGGAGAAGACGATTGGCGTTGGCATATGTACGATACTGTAAAAGGAGCAGATTGGTTAGGTGATCAAGATAGTATTGAATATTTGTGTAAGGAAGCTCCAAAAGCAGTACTAGAATTAGAAAAGTATGGTGTTCCTTTTAGTAGAACAGAAGACGGAAAAATCTATCAAAGACCATTTGGAGGAATGACAAAAAATTACGGAAATGGAATTGTACAAAGAACTTGTGCTGCAGCAGACAGAACTGGTCATGCAATTCTTCATACATTGTATGGTCAAGCACTTAAACATAATACAGAATTTTTTATTGAATATTTTGCATTAGACTTAATTATGAAAGATGGGCAATGCAAAGGTTTAATTGCTTGGAATTTAAATGATGGAACAATTCATCGTTTTAGATCTCACATAACAATTATAGCCACAGGGGGATATGGAAAAGTGTATTACTCAGCAACATCCGCACATACTTGTACTGGTGATGGTAATGCAATGGTATTAAGAGCTGGATTACCTCTTCAAGATATGGAGTTTGTACAATTTCACCCTACAGGAATATATGGACACGGAACACTTATTTCTGAAGGTGTAAGAGGTGAAGGTGGATATTTGGTAAACTCTAAAGGTGAAAGATTTATGGAGAGATATGCTCCCAACGCAAAAGATCTTGCATCAAGAGATGTAGTTAGCAGATCAATGTCTATTGAAATCAATGAGGGAAGAGGTGTTGGTAAAGATCAAGACCATGTTCATTTATATTTAAGTCATTTAGATAAAAAAGTTATTGAAGATAGATTGCCAGGCATTACTGAGGCGGCAAGATTATTTGCAAATGTAGATGTAACCAAAGAACCGATACCAGTTGTTCCAACAGTTCATTATAATATGGGTGGTATACCAACAAATTATAAAGCTGAAGTTTTAACAGTAAACGGATCTCAAAAAACAGTCCCAGGTTTGATGGCGATTGGTGAGGCCGCGTGCGTATCTGTGCATGGAGCAAATAGATTGGGCTCAAATTCACTTATTGACTTGGTTGTTTTTGGAAGAGCAGCAGCAAAGAGAGCAGCGGAATTGGTAAAACCCGGAACGCCTCACGAAGAAGTTAGTGAAAGCGAAACTGAAAAATGTCTAAATAGATTTGATAAACTAAGGTATGCAGAGGGAGATAATGGAACTGCTGAACTTAGACTGGCGATGCAAAAAACAATGCAGTCTAAATGTGCTGTATTTAGAACTGAAAAGAATCTTAAAGAGGGTGTAGACGAGATCAGAAAAACATATGACGGCATGGAATCGATTTCTGTTAAAGATAAATCGTTGGTATTCAATACTGATTTAGTTGAGACTTTAGAATTTGATAATTTAATTAGACAAGCAATAACAACTGTAGATTCTGCATATCACAGAAAAGAAAGCAGAGGAGCTCATGCTCGTGAAGATTATCCGAAAAGAAATGATGAAAAATTTATGAAACATACATTATCTTGGTGTGATGGAAAAAATACTAAAATTGAATATAGAGATGTACATACTTCAACATTAACAAATGAAGTCCAATATTTTCCTCCACAAGAAAGAGTGTATTAATGGTTCAATTAAATTTACCACAAAACTCAAAAGTTAATAAAGGTAAATATTTTAAAGACAAAACCGGTTCAAAGAATATCAGAAAAGTAAATGTTTATAGATGGGATCCATCTACTGGAGAGAACCCAAGAATAGACACATATGAAGTAGATATGGATAATTGCCCATCTAAAGTTTTAGACATACTAAATAAAATTAAAAACGAAATTGATCCAACACTTGCATATAGAAGATCTTGTGCGCATGGAGTTTGTGGTTCTTGTGCAATGAATATGGGTGGAAAAAATGGTCTTGCATGTACTAAGCCACATGCAGAAATCAAGGGAGATATAGATATATACCCTTTGCCTCACTTAAAAGTAAAAAAAGATTTAATAGGAGACTTAAGTGGATTATATAAACAATACCAATCCATTGAACCTTGGTTAAAAAATAATTCAAAAAGTGAAACAACAGAAATTCATCAATCTCCAGAAGATAGAGCTAAACTTGATGGAGCTTATGAATGTATAATGTGTGCTTGTTGTTCTACTTCATGTCCTAGTTATTGGTGGAATGGCGATAAGTATTTAGGTCCTGCAGTTTTATTACAAGCTTATAGATGGATAATGGATAGCAGAGACGAAGATAGAAAGGAAAGACTTCAAAAGGTTGCAGATGAACTTAAGCTTTATAGATGCCATACGATTTTGAACTGCACTAACGCATGTCCAAAAGGATTAAATCCAGCAAAAGCTATTGCTGAGATAAAGAAAATGCTTGCAACCACATAATTACTTATTTAAATACATCCATGAATTTAATTGAGCATTTTATCGATGGTAAAATTGTTTCAGGTACATCTGATAGAAAAGGAAAAGTATTTAATCCTGCTATAGGCAAACAAGAGTCTGAGGTTAGACTTGGTACAAAACAAGATCTTGATTTAGCAGTACAAAAAGCAAAAAAAGCATTTGAAACATGGTCAAATGTAACTCCAATACAAAGAGCTAGAATAATATTTAAATACAAAGAAATAATTGAAAAAAATTCTGACTTGCTAGCTAAGATGATTGTATCAGAGCATGGAAAAGTTTATGAAGATGCCAAAGGTTCTCTCACAAGAGGTTTAGAGGTAGTTGAATTTGCATGTGGAATTCCACAAATGCTAAAAGGTGACTTTACAGAAAATGTAGGTACAAACATTGATAGCTGGTCAGTGAGACAGCCATTAGGTGTATGTGCAGGTATTACACCATTTAATTTTCCTGCAATGGTTCCAATGTGGATGTTTCCAATGGCAATAGCTTGCGGAAATACATTTGTATTAAAACCTTCTGAAAAAGATCCATCTTGTCCATTAAAACTTGCAGAGCTTTTTAGTGAAGCTGGTTTACCAGATGGGGTTTTGAATGTTGTTAATGGAGATAAAGAAGTTGTAGATGCAATTTTGGAACATAAAGATATATCCGCAGTAAGTTTTGTTGGATCAACACCTATTGCTAAATACATTTATGAAAATGCAGCCAAAAATGAAAAACGTGTTCAAGCTCTTGGAGGAGCTAAAAATCATTGTGTTGTCATGCCAGATTGTGATTTAGATCAAGCAGTAAACGGTCTAATGGGTGCAGCATATGGGTCTGCAGGAGAAAGATGTATGGCTCAATCTGTTGCTGTTGCTGTTGGTAATGTAGGTGACAAACTAGTCGATGAATTATCTAAAAAAGTGGAAGCTTTAAAAATTGGACCAGGCATGGATAAGAATTCTGAAATGGGTCCTTTAGTAACAAAAGAGCATCTTGAAAGAGTAAGAGGTTATGTAGATTTAGGTATTAAAGAAGGAGCAGACCTTGTGGTTGATGGAAGAGATATCAAACTTCAAGGTTATGAAGACGGTTATTATATTGGTGGTTGCTTATTCGATAATGTTAAAAAAGATATGAGAATTTATAAAGAAGAGATATTTGGACCTGTATTATCTGTTGTCAGAGCTAAAGATTTTAACGAAGCATTAAATTTAATTAATGACCATGAGTTTGGTAATGGAACAAGTATTTATACAAGAGATGGAGATGCAGGAAGAACATTTGCAAATCAAATTAAAGTAGGAATGGTTGGAATTAATATCCCTATCCCTGTGCCAGTTGCTTTTCATAGTTTTGGTGGATGGAAGAGATCATTATTTGGAGATCAACATATGCACGGGCCAGAAGGAGTTAGATTTTATACTAAATTAAAAACAATTACTTCAAGATGGCCTTCAGGTGTTAGATCAGATCCTGAATTTATAATGCCAACAATGAAATAGTAAAATGTCAAAAATATCATTAATAGGAGCTGGACAAATAGGTGGAACTTTAGCACATTTAATTGGACTAAAGGAGCTTGTTGATGAAGTAGTATTATTTGATGTAGCAAGTGGAATTGCAAAAGGTAAAGCATTAGATATTGCACAGTCTTCATCCGTTGATGGATTTAATGTAAAATTTTCAGGTACTGATAATTATGAAGATATAAAAAATTCAGATGTAATCATTATTACAGCTGGTGTTCCAAGAAAACCAGGAATGAGTAGAGATGATTTATTAGGAATAAATTTAAAAATTATAAAACAGGTTGCTGAAGGTATAAAGCAGCATGCACCAAATGCCTTTGTTATATGTATTACAAATCCATTAGATGTAATGGTTATGGCTTTTCAAAAATTTTCTGGACTATCGCCTAACAAAGTTGTTGGAATGGCCGGAATATTAGACACATCGAGATTTAAACTGTTTTTATCTTTAGAGTTAAATGTGCCTGTTAGAGAAATTGAGGCAATGGTAATGGGAGGACATGGAGATACTATGGTTCCTCTACCAAGATTTACAAAAGTTTCAGGAAAACCATTATTAGATATAGTCAAAGAAGGAAAAATATCAAAAGATAAATTAGAAAGTATAAATCAAAGAACTAGAGATGGAGGTGCTGAAATTGTTAAATATTTAGAAAAAGGTTCAGCATTTTATGCACCAGCAGCGTCAGGTGTTGAAATGGCAGAAGCATACTTAAAAGATAGCAAAAAAATGCTCCCTTGTGCTGCCCATTTAAATGGACAATACGGAATAAGCAATATTTACGCTGGAGTGCCAGTAATTGTTGGAAAGAACGGTATAGAAAAAATCGAAGAAATTGAGCTAGATGAAAATGAAAAATCTGAGTTTAATAACTCAGTAGATGCTGTAAAAAAATTATGGGAAGCTGCATCCAAAATTGATCCTAGTTTAAATAACTAGTTAATGAATATTCACGAACACCAAGCAAAGAATATACTTAGAAAATATGGAGCTAAAGTTCCGGATGGAGTTTATGCTCTAGATGTAAATGAATTATTGGAAAAAGCTAAAAATCTTAAAACTGATAAATATGTGTTGAAAGCACAAATTCATGCTGGAGGCAGAGGTAAAGCTGGTGGAGTTAAAATAGTAGATGATTTAAAAAGTCTTGAAACAGAGGCAAAATCCTTGCTTGGAAAAAAATTAATCACTCATCAGACAGGACCTAGTGGAAGAATTGTCAAAAGATTATATGTCGAAGTTTCATCTAACATTGATAAAGAATTTTATTTGTCTTGTGTTGTAGATCGTGCGAGCTCAAAGATAGCTTTTATCTCAAGTGATCAAGGGGGTATGGATATAGAGGAAGTCGCAATCAAATCTCCTGAGAAAATTTTAACAACAAAAGTAGATTTAGATAACGAAATATCTGATGAAAATTGTAATAAAATAATAAGTATTTTTAATCTAGATGAAGAAACAAAAGAACAAGGAATTAGTCTAATCAAGTCCATATACAAATTATTTATAGAAACCGATGCTAATTTAATTGAAATTAATCCTTTAATTTTAACAAAAGAAAAAGAGTTGATTTGTTTAGATGCAAAAATGAATTTTGATGGAAATGCTTTATTCAGACATCCAGAGCTAATTGAGTTGAGAGACCTCAATGAAGAAGAAGAAACAGAGATAGAAGCTAGCAAGCATGATTTAGCATATATTAAACTTGATGGAACAATTGGATGTATGGTTAATGGAGCTGGGCTCGCAATGGCAACTATGGACATAATTAAATTATATGGAAAGGAACCAGCAAATTTTTTAGATGTTGGTGGTGGGGCTTCTAAAGAAAAAGTGGCAGCTGCTTTTAAAATAATTTTATCAGATAAAAATGTTAAAGGAATATTGATTAATATTTTTGGTGGAATAATGAGATGTGATGTTCTTGCCCAAGGTGTTGTGGATGCTGCAAAAGAAATAAAAATGAATGTTCCTTTAGTTGTAAGATTAGCTGGAACAAATTTTGAAGAGGGAAAAAAAATACTTGATAATTCAGGTCTTGAGTTAATTTCTGCATCTGATTTATCAGATGCCGCCAAAAAAATTGTAGAGGCTATTAAATAAATGTCAGTTTTAGTTAATAAAAACACAAAGTTAATTTGCCAAGGTTTTACGGGTAGTCATGGAACCTTTCATTCGGAGCAAGCAATAAAATATGGAACAAATTTAGTCGGAGGGGTTACACCAAAAAAAGGTGGTCAAACTCATCTAGATAGACCAGTATTTAATACAGTAAAGGAAGCAGTCGACAAAACTGGCGCCAACGCAACTATGATTTATGTTCCTGCGAAATTTGCATCTGCAGCAATCATAGAAGCCATTGAAGCTAGCTTAGAATTAATTGTTTGTATCACTGAGGGAATACCAGTTCTTGATATGATTAAGGTCAAAAAAAAGTTACTTAATTCAAAATCAAGATTAATCGGTCCCAATTGTCCAGGGATAATCACTCCTGATGAATGCAAAATCGGGATAATGCCAGGAAATATACATAAAAAGGGTTCCGTTGGTATTGTATCAAGATCTGGAACTTTGACCTACGAGGCTGTCGCACAAACTACAGAGAATGATTTGGGCCAATCAACATGTATAGGTATAGGTGGTGATCCAATAAATGGCACAAATTTTATTGATTGTTTAGATTTATTTTTAAAAGATGAGGAAACTAAATCAATTTTAATGATTGGTGAAATAGGAGGATCAGCTGAAGAAGAAGCAGCTGAATTTGTAAAAAATCATGATATAAAAAAACCCATGGTTGGTTTTATTGCAGGAGTTACAGCACCACCGGGGAGAAGAATGGGACATGCAGGGGCCATAATATCAGGTGGTAAAGGTGGGGCCAAAGATAAAATCAAAAAAATGGAAGATTGTGGCATAGAAGTAGCCACATCCCCTTCAGAAATTGGAAAAACATTGTTAAATAAATTGTCCAATTGAAAACAAAATTTAGTATTATAATAAAATAAAATGAGTTCTCCTAAAAATCTGGAATATAAAAAAACATCATTTCTAAATAAGGCCAATAGTGCATTTATTGAGGAAATGTACGTAAAATTTATAAATAAAGATCCATCTCTATCTGAAAGTTGGATTGAATATTTCTCAAGTGTAGATGAGGATATGAAGATATTAGTCGACGAGATAAATGGACCATCATGGAAACCTTTTTCAAAGAAAATAAATATAGAAGATGTTGAGAAAACAGCTAAAGAAAATGAAAAAAACAAAGATAATTCTAGTAAGTTTAATTTTCAAGTAATTGCAAATTCAAATAAAAATTCAATAAGTGCTGTAGCCTTGATAAGAGCTTATCGCTTAAGGGGACATCTATTATCAAAATTAGATCCTTTAGAATTGATGAAGTCAGAATATTTAGACGAATTACATCCTGAGTACTATGGTTTTAAAAAAGAAGATTATGAGAAAGAAATTTTTTTAAACGGAATAATTAATAAAAAAAGTGCAAATATTAGAGAAATACTTAAGTTTTTAAAAAAAACTTATTGTGGTCCTATAGGTTATGAGTACATGCATATTTCAAATCCAACTGAGAGAATGTGGTTTAGAGATAGAGTTGAAAAAGACGAGAATGCACTCAAGTTTACAA
Source organism: uncultured Pelagibacteraceae bacterium (assembly GCA_902633125.1). Lineage (GTDB taxonomy): Bacteria > Pseudomonadota > Alphaproteobacteria > Pelagibacterales > Pelagibacteraceae > Pelagibacter. The sequence goes on along the minus strand of CACPEZ010000001.1, from coordinate 118,865 downwards.
AAAATGGAAAGCAAGCAATTTTAAATAAATTAATACAAGCAGAGGGATTTGAAAAATTTTTAAACACAAAATATGTTGGTACTAAAAGATTTGGTTTAGATGGTGGAGAAAGTTTAATACCTGCTCTTGAGCAAATTATAAAAATCGGAGGACAATCCAAAATAAAAGAAGTTAAAATAGGAATGTCACATAGAGGAAGACTAAATGTCTTAGCAAACGTTTTACAAAAGTCTTATAAAAGAATTTTTAATGAATTTGCTGGTGAAATGGATGGTTCAGAAGATGGTGCTGGAGATGTCAAATACCATTTAGGAGCCTCATCTGATAGAGAATTTGATGGAAATCCCGTACACGTTAGTTTAACAGATAATCCTTCACATTTAGAGGCAGTTAATCCTGTTGTTCTTGGCCAAACTAGAGCTAAACAATTTTTTCACAAAGACAAAGAAAGAAATAAAGTTATACCAATATTAATTCACGGCGATGCTGCATTTGCAGGGCAAGGAATAGTAGCAGAGTGTTTTGCGATGTCCGGACTTCCTGGTCATAACACTGGAGGGACAATCCATATTATTGTTAATAACCAAATTGGATTTACAACAAGTCCTAGATTTGCGCGATCTTCCCCTTATCCTTCTGACGTAGGTAAAATGGTTGATGCACCAATCATTCATGTTAATGGAGATGATCCTGAGGCAGTTGTTTACGCAACTAGAATAGCAACTGAGTTTAGATTAAAATTTAATAGAGATGTTGTAATTGATTTAATTTGTTACAGAAGATTTGGACATAATGAGGGAGATGAGCCATCCTTCACCCAACCACTTATGTACAAAAAAATTAGATCTCATCCATCTACAATTAAAATTTATGGTGAAAAGCTGGTAAATGAAGGACTTTTTACGAAACAAGATTTAGATCAACAAATTATTGATTTTAAAAATTTATTAGATGATCAATTTAAAAATGCGAAAGATTATAAACCTAAAATTAGGTGGTTTGAGGGAACTTGGTCGAGATATAAACCCGAAAGAGGTAAAGATAAAAGAGGTGTAACTGGATCAGATTTGAAAATTTTAAATAATATTTCTGACAGAATACATGTTTTTCCAACTGATAAAAATATTCACAAAACCATAACAAAAATTATGGAAAATAGAAAAAAAACTATTAATGAAGGCTCAGGAATTGATTGGGCAACAGCTGAGTCTTTAGCATTTGGTTCATTATTAGTTGAAGGTTATCCAGTAAGGTTAGTAGGTCAGGACTCAGGTAGAGGTACCTTTAGTCAAAGACACTCAGTTTTAAGAAATCAAATTGATAATTCAAGGTACATACCTTTAAACAATATATCTAGTAACCAAAAAAATTTTGAAATTGTAGACAGTTTTTTATCTGAACTTGCAGTTTTAGGATTTGAATATGGATACAGTTTAGTAGAACCGAATACATTGACAATTTGGGAAGCTCAATTTGGAGATTTTGCAAATGGTGCACAAGTAATTATTGATCAATTTATATCATCTGGTGAAAGAAAATGGAAAAGAGCATCAGGACTGGTTATGTTATTACCCCATGGTTATGAAGGACAAGGTCCAGAGCACTCCTCTGCGAGATTAGAGAGATTTTTACAATTATGTGCAAATGATAATTTACAAGTTATGAATTGTACTACACCTGCAAATTATTTTCATGCTTTAAGAAGACAGATGCACCGTGATTTTAGAAAACCTTTAATTATAATGACACCTAAGTCACTTTTAAGAAATAAATATTGTGTATCAAATTTAGAAGATTTTAGTAAAAAAAATTCTTTTCATAGAGTGCTATGGGATCATGCTAGAGACACTAAGCAAAAAGGTTTTATTAAGTTAAAAGAAGATAAAAAAATTAGAAAAGTAATATTATGCTCTGGAAAAATTTATTTTGATCTTCTCGCGGCAAGAGAGAAACTAAATATCAATGATGTGATTTTGTATAGAATTGAACAACTATATCCTTTCCCTGCAAAAAGTTTGGTTAAAGAGCTAAAACCATTTGCAAAAAATTCAAAATTTTATTGGTGCCAAGAGGAGCCCAAAAATATGGGTGCTTGGTTTGCTGTTAGAGATTATATACAATGGACATTAGAGACTATTAAGGCTAAAAACAATGCAATTTCTTACATTGGAAGAAGTCCAGATGCTACACCTGCTACAGGTTATGCAAGAAGACATAATTCTGAACAACGAGAAATTATAAATAAAGTATTTGAATAAATGAGTGAAAAAATATTAGTTCCAGTTTTGGGAGAAAGTATTACAGAGGCTACGGTCACGAAATGGTTAAAGAAAAAGGGTGATAACGTAGTTGCTGATGAAGCTGTAGTAGAATTGGAAACTGACAAAGTAAACTTAGAAGTTCCTGCACCTGCGAGTGGTGTTATATCAGAGATCAACTCAAAAGATGGTGATACTGTTGAAGTTGGAACTGTATTAGGAATGATTTCAGAAGGTAGTGTTCTTAAAGAAGAAAAGGAAGCTGAGCCGGTTAAAGGAAACGTTGAAAAAAATAATGTAATAAATTTAGAAATCGAAAAAAAAAAAGATACAAAAAAAACTCAAGAACCTTTATTGCTTGATGAAGAACCATTGGTATTAACTGATGAAGTTGAAGAAACCAAGCCTATTAAACAAAATAAAACACTTTCTCCTGCTGTAAGAAAAATGGTTGTTGAAAATAAAATTAATTTAGATGAAGTAAAAGGGACAGGTAAAGATGGAAGAATTTTAAAAGGCGATTTAATAAGTTTAATGGGAGCTAACCCTCAACCTAACGAAAGAAAAATTCAATACGGTGAAGAAGAACGAATTAAAATGTCACGACTAAGACAAACGATTGCTAAACGTTTAAAAGAGGCTCAAAACAATGCTGCTATGCTCACAACATTTAATGAGGTTGATATGTCAAATATAATCTCAATGAGAAAAGATAACCAGGAAGATTTCCAAAATAGTTATGGAATAAAACTTGGCTTCATGTCTTTTTTTGTGAAAGCTTGTATAGTAGGATTAAAATTATTTCCTGCAATAAATGCTGAAGTTGAAAATAATGAAATGGTTTACAAAAATTATTATAATGTGAGCTTTGCAGTCGGAACTGAAAAAGGATTAGTAGTTCCAGTATTAAAAAATGCCGATGAAATGTCTTTTGCGGGCATTGAAAAAAACATAAAAGATCTGTCAGACAAAGCAAAAAATGGTAGTCTTACTATAGATGATCTTCAAGGTGGAACATTTACAATTAGCAATGGAGGTGTGTATGGATCAATGTTATCTACTCCTATTTTAAACCCTCCACAATCAGCAGTTCTTGGAATGCATAATATCGTTGAAAGACCTGTTGTTGTTGATGGTGAGATAAAGGCTAGACCTGTAATGTTTTTAGCATTGTCTTATGATCATAGAATAATTGATGGAAAAGAGTCTGTAAGTTTTTTAAAAACTGTTAAAGAAAACTTAGAAGATCCAAGAAGGTTATTTTTAAATTTATAATATGTCAGAAAAATTTGATGTTACAGTAATTGGTGGTGGCCCTGGGGGATATGTTTGTGCAATTAGATTGTCTCAACTTGGACTTAAAACAGCATGCATAGAGTCTAGAGGATCTCTAGGGGGGACGTGTTTAAATATTGGATGTATCCCGTCAAAAAGTTTACTTAATTTATCTGAAAAATTTCACAGTGCTAAAAATTTTGAAAAAATTGGAATCGAGACTGGAGAAATAAAACTCAATTTAGATAAAATGATGAAAAATAAAGACAAAGCTGTAACAGTTTTGACTAAAGGAGTTGAATTTTTATTCAAAAAAAACAAAGTCACTTATTTTAAAGGCAAAGGTTCGTTTGAGAACGAGAATTCAATAAAAATTGAAGGCTCTGAAGGCACTAAAATAATTCAAACTGATAAAACAATAATCAGTACAGGATCTGAGCCAGTTTCATTGCCTGGAGTAGACTTTGATGAAGAGAGAATTCTTTCTTCAACTGGAGCCCTATCTATTCCCAAACTCCCCAATAAAATGATTGTTGTTGGTGGTGGATATATAGGATTGGAAATGGGATCTGTTTGGTCAAGACTTGGCACTGAAGTCACAGTCGTTGAATTTTTAGATCACATCACGCCTGGAATGGATCGAGATATTTCAAATGAATTTATGAAAATATTAAAGAAGCAAGGTATAAAATTTAACCTTAATACTAAAGTTGATAAAATAACTAAAAACTCTAATGGCGTGACAGTTGAGACTTCACAAAATGATGGCCAAAAAGTTAAGCATGATGTTGATGTCGTTTTAATTTCTGTAGGTAGAAGACCTTATACTAAAAACTTAAATTTAGATAAAGCTGGTGTAAAGTTAGATGAAAAAGGAAGAGTTAAAGTAAATAAAAATTTTGAAACGAATGTTAAAAATATTTATGCAATAGGTGATGTTATTGATGGCCCAATGTTAGCCCATAAAGCTGAAGAGGAAGGAATTGCAGTTGCAGAATTAATAGCAGGCCAGTCAGGTCATGTTAATTATGATATTATTCCTGGAGTTGTTTATACATCTCCCGAGGTTGCTTATGTTGGCAAAAGCGAAGAGCAATTAAAAAAAGAAAACATAGGGTACAAAATTGGTAAATTTCCTTTTATGGCAAATTCAAGAGCCAAAGCAATTGATGAGCCAGAGGGTTTTGTAAAAATTTTGGCAGACCAATCAACTGATAAAGTGCTTGGTGTGCATATTATTGGTCCTCATGCAGGAGAAATGATAGCTGAGATGGCTGTCGCAATGGAATTTGGAGCTAGTTCCGAAGATATTGCAAGAACATGTCACGCACACCCAACATTTTCAGAAGCTATAAAAGAAGCAGCATTATCAGTAGATAAAAGACAAATTCACTCTTAATAATTATTTTTCTACATTCAATAAAGCAAATCTTTTAAATTTTTCTTCAAGTTTTATTCTGTTATTATTTGCAAAGTCTTTTATTGCTTTTTCAACACTTTCAATTTTTGTAATACCTGCAAAATCATCACAAACAATTTTAGAATTATTTTTCATGTTGTCATAAAGTTTCTGTAAATCACTTAAAACCGTATCGTAACTATGTCCTCCATCTAAAAATACGAAATCAATTTCACTTAAAGGAACTTTTTCTAAAGTCACCCTTGTGTCTCCTTCTATCAGCTCAATATTTTGTGAAAATTTCTTTAAAAAATTTTGAACAGATATCTTTGAATTTAAATTTTCTTTTTTTATGAAATTATAATAGATAGTTTTAAGTGGATTCGAAAACTTTTGATTTTCAAGAAATTTAGGTTCGATCTCATCTACACTTGATGTTTTAGTAGATCCAAATAAATCTAATCCGTAATATCTAAAATCACTGCCAAAATTTGTCTTTAATAATTCACATATATTTCTTGATGTAACACCACAAAAAACACCAATTTCTAATACATTTTTTGGCTTATATTCCTCAACTAAACTCAAAAAATTATCCCCATAAGGTTTTTTTAAACCTGATTTTCTCCAGTAATAATTATATTTCATTTGATCTATTTATATATTTTTAAGATATAAAAAAACTAAAATTAAATATTTATGAAATATCCAGTTTTGTTGCCAAATATATTTGATTATCCTTTTACATATGAAAGTAATATTAAATTAAAAGCAGGAGATTATGTAAAAGTTCCATTTGGTAAGAAAAATATTATTGGTGTAATTTGGGATTTTTTTGAAGAAAAGAATAAGAAGGAATTTAAATTAAAATCTATAATTGAAAAAATTGAAATTGAACCACTAAGTAAAAAGACAATGAATTTTCTAAAGTGGTTTTCTAATTACAATCTTGTGCCCCTAGGAATGTGTTTAAAACTACATTTGATTAATGACGAAAATTTAAAAATAAAAAATGACAGCGATCTATTAAAATATACTCTATCAAGCGAAAAAGAAACTTATCAACTTTCTGAAGAGCAAGATAAGGCCTATAAAGAGTTATCTAAAAATCATAGCAGTTTTAGAGTTCATTTACTTCAAGGTACAACCGGTTCAGGAAAAACAATAGTTTATTTTAAAGCTATTGAAAAAATTATAAATATAGGATTGCAAGCTCTAATTTTATTACCAGAAATAGGACTAACAAATGAATTTGAAAAAAAATTTAAATCTTATTTTGGATTTGAAGCTGCAGTTTGGCATTCAAAAGTCAGCCCAAAAAAAAGAAAAATTATATGGAATGGATTATCAGCAGGAAAAATTAAAGTAGTAATCGGAGCAAGATCATCCTTATTTCTGCCATTCAAAAAATTAGGTTTGATAACTGTGGATGAAGAGCACGATCAATCCTATAAACAAGATGAAGGAATTATCTATAATGCTAGAGATATGGCAATATCAAGAGCTAAACACGAAAATATTCCAATAAATTTAGTAACTGCAGTTCCATCAATCGAAACATATGAAAATATTAAAACTAAAAAATATAATTACTCAAGATTGCTTAATCGATATAAAGGTGCAAATTTACCCAAACACCATGTTATCGATCTTTATCAAAATCAACTAGCGACCAAAAGTTCTATATCTCTTAAAACTCTTGAAAAAGTAAAAGAACATTTAAATAAAAAAGATCAAGTTCTCTTTTTCATAAATAGAAGAGGTTTTGCACCCTATGTTTTATGTAAAAAATGTTTAAATGTTTTTACATGCCCAAGGTGTTCTATAAATTTAGTATTTCACAAAAATAAAAAAATTCTTTTGTGTCATTACTGTGGATATAATTCAAAATTAAATAGAGATTGTAAAAAAGGAAATGTTTGTGAGTTTGTATTTAGTGGACCTGGTGTAGAAAAAATTGCAGAGGAAGTTAAAAACCTCTTTCCTAATAAAAAAATAATAATTTTTTCTAGCGACACAATGAATAAAGCATCTGGCAAAGATAAATTGAATAAAATTATATCTGGAGAAATAGATATTCTCGTAGGCACTCAATTAATATCAAAAGGATTTCACTTTCCAAAATTGAATTGTATTGTTGTATTAGACATTGATTTAACTTCTCAAGGACACGATCTTAGGAGCACTGAAAAAAATTTACAACTTTACCATCAGTTATCGGGAAGAGCAGGTAGAACTGGAAAACCAGCTAATATTTATTTCCAAACATACAACTTAAAACCAGAAGTTATAAATCAAATTACAAATGAAGATCCTTTTAAATTTTTAGAAAATGAATTAAATTTAAGAAAGAGGAATAATTTACCACCCTACGAAAGATTTATTGCTTTAATTTTATCTTCATCAAATGAAAAAAAACTTGATATAGATGCTGTAAAACTTAAAAATATTTTATCAAAATCTATAGATGCAAAAATTTTAGGACCCGTAAACGCTCCAATATATAGAATTAATCAAAAATTCAGAAATAGACTATTAATAAGGGCAAAAAAAACATCTAGTGTTCAGAAAAAATTGAAAGATGTATTGAAAGATTTTCAACTCTCCAAAGGAATGAAACTTTCAGTTGATGTTGACCCTATCAGCTTCAATTAGCCCATTAAATCTTACCATTTTTCACAATCTGAGCCTTGAAGACTGATAATTCGTATGTTATCTAAGCGAAATTTTAAAAATCTTCACAATTGAGAGTATAAATTGAGCGAAAATAAAATATCAATAACTTCTAACAACAGTTATGCTCAAGCATTATTTGAGCTGGCTAACGAAGATAAATCTCTGGCAAAAATAGAGGAACAAGTCGTTGCAATAAGTAAGCTCATAAATGAAAGTGAAGAATTTAGATATTTAATCAAAAACCCCACGACAAGCATTGAAGATTTAACTAGAGTTATTGAAACAATTTCTGAAAAAAACAATTTTGATAATCTTTTAAAAAGATTTCTAGTTTTTTTAATTCAAAAAAAAAGATTTTTTTATTTAGAAAAAGTTTTAAGTGACTTTATAGAGGTATGTTCGAAAGCTAGAGGCGAAATAAAAGCTGAGCTTTTTTCAGCTAAAGAACTTAATGAAACAGATATCTCTAAAATTAAAGAAGAGCTATCTCAAAACTTTGGAGCAAAGATACAGTTAAATTATAAATTTGATCCAAGTTTAATTGGTGGCTTAGTATTAAAAGTAGGAAGTACAATGGTAGATAATTCTATTAAAAATAAACTGCAACAAATTCAAAAACAAATGATAGAGGCATAAATGGAAATAAATCCTTCAGAAGTAACAAAAATATTAAAAGAGCAGATAAAAAAACTTGGCGATAGAGCTGAAGTTTCAGAGGTCGGGCAAGTATTGTCTGTTGGAGATGGAATTGCAAGAATTTATGGCTTGGATAATGTTCAAGCAGGAGAAATGGTTGAGTTTTCCGATGGCTCTAAAGGAATGGCATTAAACTTAGAGAGTGACAACGTTGGTGTTGTTATATTTGGTGATGATAGAGAAATTAAAGAGGGAGATACTGTAAAAAGAACTGGTGCGATTGTTGATGTACCAGTTGGAAAACAACTTTTAGGAAGAGTTGTTGATGGATTAGGAAATCCAATTGATGGAAAAGGAGCTTTAGATAAAAGTTTAGAAAGAAAAAGAGTTGAAGTTAAAGCTCCAGGAATTATTCCACGACAATCAGTTGGAGAACCAATGCAAACAGGTTTAAAAGCAATTGATAGCTTAATTCCCGTTGGAAGAGGGCAAAGGGAACTTATAATTGGAGATCGTCAAACAGGTAAAACCGCAGTAGCTATCGATACAATTATAAATCAAAAGAAAATTAATGAGTCAGACGATGAAAGTAAAAAACTTTATTGTATATATGTTGCAATTGGACAAAAAAGATCAACGGTTGCTCAGATTGTAAAAACTTTAGAGGATGCTGGTGCAATGGAATATACGACTATAGTTTCCGCAACAGCCTCAGACTCTGCACCTCTTCAGTTTTTAGCTCCTTACACAGGATGTACTATGGGAGAATATTTTAGAGATAATGGAATGCATGCTTTAATTATTTACGATGATTTATCTAAGCAAGCAGTTGCATATAGACAAATGTCATTATTACTAAGAAGACCGCCAGGGCGTGAAGCATACCCTGGGGATGTGTTCTATTTACATAGTAGATTATTAGAGAGAGCTGCTAAATTAAGTGATGAAAATGGCGGAGGTTCTTTAACTGCGCTACCAATTATTGAAACACAAGCAGGTGATGTTTCTGCATATATTCCAACAAATGTAATATCTATTACAGATGGGCAAATATTTTTAGAAACTGAACTATTCAATCAAGGAATAAGACCTGCAGTAAACGTTGGATTATCCGTATCTAGAGTAGGATCAGCTGCACAAACTAAAGCTATGAAATCTGTAGCTGGATCAATTAAATTAGAGTTAGCTCAATACAGAGAAATGGCAGCTTTTGCTCAATTTGGATCTGATTTAGACGCATCTACACAAAAACTTTTAAATAGAGGTTCGAAGTTAACTGAACTTTTAAAACAAGGACAATATTCTCCCATGACAGTTGCAGAACAAGTTATATCAATTTTCTGTGGTGTAAAAGGTTATTTGGATGATATTGAACTTAAAGATGTAGCCGACTTTGAAAATAAAGTTCTACAAAAGTGTAAATCTGATAAGCCTGAGATTATGGAGTCTATTGCCAAAACTGGGAAGATTGAGGAAGACATTGAAAAACAATTAGTAGAATTAATTAAAGGAATTAAATAATTATAAATGCCAAGTTTAGACGATCTCAGAAAAAGAATTACGAGTGTTAAATCAACTCAGAAAATAACAAAAGCTATGAAAATGGTAGCTGCAGCTAAGTTGAGAAAAGCACAAGAGAATGCTGAAAAAGGCAGACCTTATTCAGAAAAAATGAATAATGTAATTTTAAATCTTTCAAAAAGTATAACAGATAAAGAAAATGCTCCCAAGTTACTTGTTGGGACAGGTGAAGAGAAAGTTCATTTATGTATTGTGCTTACTGCTGATAGAGGTTTATGCGGAGGTTTTAATACTAACATTATTAAAAAAGCAAAAATTTATTTCGAAAAAATAATATCTGAAAATAAAACTTTAAAAATTATTACTGTTGGATCTAAAGGATATGATCAACTTAAAAGACAGTATAAAAGTTATATTGTAGAGAATATTTCTTTCAAAGAGTCAAAAAATATAAATTACTTTGATGCAGATAAAGTAGGAAAAATTATAATTGAAAAATTTGAAAAAAATGAATTTGATGTTTGCGCAATATTTTACAATAAATTTAAAAATGTAATTACACAAATTCCACAAGAACAACAAATAGTTCCACTTAATGAAGATAAAGACGATAAAGATGACTCTGGTAATGATAATGACTATGAGTTTGAACCAGATGAAGATGAGATTTTAAGTAATTTATTGCCGAAAAATATTTCAACGCAAATATTTAAAGCAATGTTAGAGAATTCTGCCAGTGAGCAAGGTTCGAGGATGACAGCAATGGATAATGCAACCAGAAACGCAGGCGAATTGGTTGATAGGCTTACAATTGAGTATAATAGAAGCCGTCAAGCAGCAATAACAAAAGAGTTAATTGAAATTATATCAGGAGCAGAAAGTTTATAATTATGAGCAAAAAAGGAAACATAACACAAGTAATTGGTGCAGTCGTTGACGTAAAATTTGATGGAGAACTGCCAGAAATATTAACAGCCTTAGAGTGTGATAATGGAGGTAATAGATTAGTTTTAGAAGTTGCGCAGCACCTTGGAGAGTCAAGTGTTAGAACCATTGCTATGGATAGTACAGAGGGACTCAAAAGGGGTGATGAAGTAAAAGATACAGGTGCTCCAATTCAAGTTCCAGTAGGTCCAGAAACATTAGGACGAATTGTAAACGTAATAGGTGAACCAATCGATGAGAAAGGACAAATTTCTACTAAAGAAAATTGGCCTATACACCGACAAGCTCCTTCTTTTAATGATCAGTCTACAGAAACAGAAATTTTAGTAACTGGAATAAAGGTAATCGACTTATTAGCACCTTATGCCAAAGGTGGAAAAATTGGATTGTTCGGTGGAGCAGGAGTTGGAAAAACTGTAATTATAATGGAACTTATAAATAATATAGCTAAGGCCCACGGTGGATTTTCAGTATTCGCTGGAGTGGGAGAGAGAACTAGAGAAGGGAACGATTTATATCACGAAATGATCGAATCAGGAGTGATCAAGCCAGAGGGTACTGGATCTAAAGCAGCATTAGTTTATGGACAAATGAATGAGCCTCCAGGAGCTAGAGCTAGAGTAGCTTTAACTGGTCTTACAGTGGCAGAGTATTTCAGGGATCAAGAGGGTCAAGATGTTTTGTTCTTTGTTGATAACATTTTTAGATTTACTCAGGCAGGTTCAGAAGTATCAGCTCTTCTAGGAAGAATTCCTTCAGCGGTTGGTTATCAGCCTACTCTTGCAACAGATATGGGAAACCTGCAAGAAAGAATTACAACAACTAATAAAGGATCAATTACATCTGTTCAGGCAATTTATGTACCTGCAGATGATTTAACAGATCCAGCTCCAGCAACTTCTTTTTCACACTTAGACGCAACGACTGTACTCTCAAGACAAATTGCTGAATTAGGTATTTACCCAGCTGTTGACCCTTTAGATTCTACTTCTAGAATTTTAGATCCAAGAGTTGTTGGTGATGAACACTATCGAGTAGCAAGATCTGTTCAGAAAATTTTACAAACATACAAATCCTTGCAAGATATTATTGCAATTCTAGGAATGGATGAGCTATCAGAGGATGATAAACTTACCGTTGCTAGAGCTAGAAAAATTCAAAGATTTTTATCACAACCTTTCTTTGTGGCTGAAGTATTTACAGGATCTCCAGGTAAACTTGTAGATTTAGAGTCAACAATTAAAGGGTTTGACGCAATATGCAAAGGAGAATATGACCATCTGCCTGAAGCTGCTTTTTATATGGTTGGCACAATAGAAGAAGCAATAGAAAAAGCTGAAAAAATGGCAAAAGATGCAGCCGCTTAATGAGTAATCTCTTTAATATAGATATTGTTAATCCAGAACAATCTTTTCTTTCTAAAGATAATGTATTTGAGGTTGTAATACCTGCTGTAGAAGGAGAGATTGGTATTCTTAAAGACCATATTCCAATTATCTCTTTTTTAAAACCAGGTATAATTAGAGTATTCTCTGAGTCTGGGGAACAAAGTTTCTATGTTGAAGATGGTATTGTCGAATTTAAAGACAATACATTATCTGTATTAACTAGTTCAATTTTTGATTTAAAAGATGCTGATAAAAATTTTGTATCTGAATCGATAAGCAGCGCTGAAGCAGAATTATCAAAAGATAATATCGATGATCAAAAAAGATTTCTTTTAAACCACAAAGTCGAAGTTCTAAAATCTATAAGTATTAATTAACTACTTTTTCAAGTTCTTTTTGAATTTCTTGGTAAACATGAAGTTTAAAATCTACAACTTTAGTTGTTAAATCTTTAATATCTATCCATTTCCAATCTAAAAATTCAGGATGTTTAGTTTTTATGTTAATTTCATTTTCATCTCCATAAAACTTTACAATAAACCACTTTTGCTTTTGGCCTTTATATTTTCCTTTCCAAATAATTCCTAAGAGGCGATCAGGAAGATCGTAAGTTGTGTATTTGCTTATTTCTTTAATTAATTCTACTGTCTTTATGCTTGTTTCTTCTTTAAGTTCTCTCAACGCTGCATCAAAATAATTTTCACCTTCATCAATACCGCCTTGAGGCATCTGCCAAAAATCAGCAGGATTATCAATTCTTTTTGCCACAAATATCTTATTTTCTTTATTTAAGACTGCGATGCCTACACCATTTCTTAATGGGAGGTTTTGAAATTTTTCTTTCATTCTTAACCATTTAATAATTTAAGAGCAAATTCCAACTGGTTATCGGTATCTGTATTTATTCTAAATTCATCTGAACCTTCAGCAATAACTATATCTGGATTTACACCTACTCTTGAAATCGATTTACCTGATGGGAGATAATATTTAGAAACAGTAAGTCTTATGGCACCTTCATTTTCTAAAGGAATAATTGACTGAACTGACCCTTTTCCATATGTACTCTCTCCTACTAATATTGCTCTTTTGTGATCTTGTAGTGCTCCTGCAACAATTTCAGATGCTGATGCAGACCCATAATTAATCAAAATAACCATTGTTTCTCCATCAATAATATCTCCTTTTTTTGCAAACCATTTTCTATTTTCATACTTTCTTTTACTTTTTGTTGAAACTATTTCTCCATTTTCTAAAAAATAATCTGAAATTTTTATTGCTTGAGATAACAATCCACCAGGATTGTTTCTTAAATCTAATATGTAATTTTTAATTTTCTTATTTTTCTTAAATTCTTTGATTTTATTTTTTATTTGTTTACTACTATTCTCATTGAATGATGTTAATCTTATATAAGCTGTTTGATCATCTTTAATTTCTGACTTTACAGATGCAACTTGTATTATTTCTCTCGTAATTGTAAATATAAGTGCTTTTCTTTCTCCCCTTCTTCTAACAGTAATCTCTATATCAGATCCAACTGGGCCTCTCATCAATTCTACAGCTTCAGAAAGAGTTTTTCCTTGAACTTGAATATCATCAATTTTAACGATGTAATCTCCAGCTTTTACACCAACCTCCTCAGCTGGCGAGTTATCAATTGGAGAAATTACTTTTACCACACCAGCCTCCATACTGACTTCAATGCCCAATCCTCCAAATTCTCCGCTAGTCTCAGTTTGCATATTTTTAAACGAGTCCGGAGACATATATGCTGAATAAGGATCCAAAGATTGCAAAACGCCGTTTATAGCTGCATCCATTGCTTCACTCTGATTTACTTCATCAACATATTCTTTATTAATTTTATCCAAGACTTCACTAAATAAATCAATTTTTTTGTAAATATCGTTTTCATTACTCAAAATTGGATTTGTAAATATGAAAAAAAATAAAGAAGTTATTAAGTATACTTTTTTCATATGATCAGTTTTTCTTTAGGAATTAATTCTGACCACATTTTTTCTAATTCATAAAATTTTCTTTTCTCAGGATTGAAAATATGAACAATTAAGTCGATCCCATCTACAAGCTTCCAATCATTGCTATCTTTTCCTTCAATTTTACAATTATTTACACCGTTAATTTTTAATTTTTCAAAAACTTGTTCAGATAAAGCTTGAATATGTCTTGATGATGTACCACTGGCTATAATCATGAAGTCTGCAACTGATGATTTTCCTTCGAGATCTATTGAAACTATGTCTAAGGCTTTATTAATATCAAGCGTTTTGATTATTTCATCTTTAAGAGCTGATATTTTTTCCATTAATTAAATTTAGAGTATCAAATTTTTCTCAATTGAGAAGATGAAATATTGACTTTATTAAACTTTATAAATTCAACTGCTTTTTTATTATATTTCTTAAATGATTTAGATCTAAAAGCCTTTGATTTGTATCCATTTCGATCAAATACCAATATTTTGCACATTTTAGTTATTGAATTGTAACCCTTCCATCTATGAAAATTTATTAGATTATCTGCCCCCATTAAAAAAAATATTTCTGAATGTTTAAATTTTTTTTTTAAATATTTAATTAAATCTACTGTACGATTTGATTTTATTATTTCTTCAAAACATTTAATTTTTATAAATTTATTATTTTTATTAATTTTTTTTGCATAAGCTGTTCTTTTAGATAGATCATTTGGATTATTTTTTTTAAATGGATTTTGTTTTGTTATAGCCCATATAACTTGGTTCAAATCATAATTTTTTTTTGCTAATTTAGAAATTCTTACATGACCAACATGTGCTGGATCAAACGATCCACCGAGTATACCAATCCTTTTATTTTCTAACTTGCCCCGAACCATAAACTTCATATTTATAACTTACTAACTGATTTAAACCGACAGGACCTCTTGGTGGTAAGGTGTTTGTTGAAATACCAACCTCTCCACCAAATCCAAATTCGCCTCCGTCAGCAAATTGTGTTGATGAATTTTGAATAGCAATAGAGCTTTTTACATTCTTAATAAAGAATTTTGCTGTATTTTTGTTTTTGGTTACTATTGCGTCTGTATGCATTGTTCCATATTTGTTGACATGGGCAACTGCTTCTTTGACATCATTCACTAATTTAACAGAAATAATGGGTGAGAGATGTTCTTTTGACCAAGTATTATTATTTGCAGGATATGTTTTGCCTTTAAATAATTTGCTTATTTTTCTATCAGCTAAAATTTTACAACCGCTTTTAGCTAGTGAATTTAAAATTAAATTCACTGATTTCGATTTACTTTTATTTATTAAGAGAGTTTCAGTTGCACCACATATACTAGTGTTTCTCAACTTAGCGTTTAACACTATTTTGTTAGCCATATTATCTTCTGCCTCTTTATCAATATATGTATGGCAAATTCCTTCCAAATGACCAATAACTGGCACCTTTGAAAGTTGTTTAACTTTTTTTACTAAATTTTTTCCGCCTCGTGGTATTACAACATCAATGGAGTTTTCCATTTTTGATAATAAATAATCGACGAGTTTTCTGCTCTTGTTGTTTATAAACTGGACGTAATTTTCGTTTACATTATTTTTTTTTAGAGCTTTCCTAAATAAATTAACTAAAATTTTATTACTATTGTAGGCTTCGGAACCCCCTCTTAATATAACAGCATTTCCAGATTTAAAACATAGTGCTGATACATCTGAAGTAACATTGGGTCTACTTTCAAATATTACACCTATAACTCCTATTGGTATTGTAACTCTTCTAATTTCAAGTCCATTTGGCCTTTTCCATTTGGAAGTTACTTGATTAACTGGATCTTTAAAAGAAGTAATAGTTTTAACAGAGTCAATTATACTTTTTAATTTATTATTATTAAGAGCGAGTCTTTGAATTAGGTTTTCTTTTATTTTTTTTCTTTTTGCATAAAAAATATCTTTTTTATTTTCACTAATAATTTTATTCTTATTAATCTCAATTAATTTTACAAAATCTTTTAAAACTTTATTCTTTTTTTTTGGACTAATATTTGAATTCAAAGCTTTTCTAGAATTTAATCCAATTTTTTTAAGTAGTTTACTCATTAAATTTTAACCATATCATCTTTATGTATAACTTCAGACTTTGTAACATAGCCTAAAAGATTACTAATTTTGTTAGAATGTTCTCCTTTTATTTTGGATATCTCATCAGATGTAAAACTGCTTAACCCTCTAGCAAATTCTTTGTTATTTTTATCTAAAATTCTAACATGATCACCTTTAACAAATTTTCCTGAAACTTTTCTAATACCTGCAGCTAATAAACTTTTTCCATTTTTTAAAGCATTTAAAGCACCATCATCTATAATAATTTCTCCTTTTGGAGATATAGAGCTAATTATCCATTTTTTCCTTGCATCTAATTTAGATACTTTTGGCAAAAACCATGTCCCAGAATTATGTTCCAGTATATTTTTAATTGGTCTTTTAATTAAACCATTTGCAATAGCCATATAGCAACCCGAGACTTGACATACTTTTGCAGCATCAATTTTCGTTTTCATTCCACCAGTACCATACTCACTTGTGCTTTTACTTGAAAAATTTTCAATTTTAGAATCAATATTTTTTATTTCATTAATCAATTTAGCATTTTTATGAATTTTTGGGTTTTTAGAATACAATCCATCAACATCAGACAATAATATTAAGCAATCTGCACCTGATATTTGTGCAACTCTTGATGCTAATCTGTCATTATCTCCATATTTAATTTCAGAAGTTGCAATACTATCATTTTCATTAACAACAGGTACAAAATTAAGCTCAAATAAGTTTTCGAAAGTTCTTTTAGCATTTATAGCTCTTCTTCTTTGTTCAGTATCTTCTAAAGTAATTAGAATTTGAGAAATATTTATTTTATTTGAGCTAAATGTCTTTTTAAAAAGATTCATTAATTCTATTTGTCCAATTGATGCAACAGCTTGGCTTTTATCAAGCTTTAAAGTCTTTTTATTTAATTGTAATTTTTTACACCCTAAAGCAATTGCTCCAGAACTTACTAAAACAACGTTCTTTTTAAGTTTTTGTAATTCTTTAATATCTTTAGCAAATTCCAAAAGCCATTTTTCTCTAATAATTTTATTGTCATTTATTAATAAAGATGAACCTATTTTTATTACTACTGTTTTGGAGTCCTTAAGATACATAGTTTACCAACTTTGACTTTATATCTGATACTGATTTTTTATCCATTGTTGACATTAAAAAGATATTTTTTTTTAATTTATTCTTGAGTTTTTTTATCTTCTCTTTTTTTTCTTCTTCATCTATTAAGTCAGTTTTATTTAAAACTACTATTTCTTTTTTTTTAACTAAATCTTTACTGTATTTTGATAATTCTTTTCTTACTTGATTGTAAGATATAAATAAATCATCTTGAGTTATATCTATTAAATGCAGCAAAGTTTTGCACCTTTCTATATGTTTTAAAAATTTTATCCCAAGACCAGTTCCTCTATGAGCGCCCTCAATTAAGCCTGGTATGTCTGCTAAAGTAACTTCTTTGTCATCATAACTAGCAACCCCAAGATTTGGATTAATTGTAGTAAATTTATAGTTTGCTATTTTTGGATTTGCACTGGTCATTGATGCAAGCAAGCTGGATTTCCCAGCATTAGGCAATCCTATGATACCGATATCAGCAATTGTTTTTAGTTGAAGCCAAATCCAAAATTCCTCTCCTTGACCCCCTTTTGTAAATTTCTTTGGGGCTCTATTGGTTGAGGACTTAAACCTTGTATTTCCAAATCCTCCTTTACCTCCACTTGCTACTAAAAATTCCTCTTTCTGACTTTTAAAATCATAAATAAGTGTTTTATTATCTTCTTCAAATACTTGTGTTCCTAAAGGTACTTTTAAATATAAATCTTCACCACCTTTGCCAGTTTTGTTTTTTCCGCTGCCATCCTTTCCTCTTTCAGCTTTGAAGTGTTGTTGATACCTGTAATCAATCAAAGTATTAAGATTTCTTTCACTTATTAGAATTACAGACCCTCCTTTTCCTCCATCGCCGCCATCAGGGCCACCAAACTCTACAAATTTTTCCCTACGAAAACTTGGAGATCCTGAACCTCCGTTGCCAGCTTTTACATATATCTTAACTTGATCTAGAAATTTCATATAACAACTATGTGAATGTTGTATTTATTAATTGGGCTTTACAGAAACGTAAGTTCTATCAGATTTTGATTTTTTAAACTCTACTTTACCTTTAACAACTGAAAAAATCGAATGGTCTTTACCCATGCCAACATTTTCTCCAGGAAATATTTTAGTTCCCCTTTGTCTTACAATAATGTTGCCAGGCACAACCATCTCGCCACCATATTTTTTTACACCCAGTCTACGACCTGCACTATCTCTTCCGTTTCTTGACGATCCACCTGCTTTTTTCGTTGCCATAAATTACTTTTTATTTAGCCGCTTCCTTATTTTCAACTGTTTTTTTTGATGGTATTTCTTTTCTTTTTTCTGCTTCAGAAATAACTTTACCATCTTTTGAATAAATTTTACTTATTCTTACCATTGTAAATTTTTGTCTATGACCATTTTTTCTTCTTGAATTTTGCCTTCTTCTTTTTTTAAAAATAAGAACTGTTCTATTTTTTCCATTTTTTATTAATTCAGCTTCAACTTTAGCTCCACTAATAGTTGGCTCCCCTAACTCTAAATTTTTATCATCTCCGTAAGCTAGTATTTCATTAAATTCTATTTTTGAATTTTCTTTTGAATCTTCGAGTTTTTCAACTTTAAGAATCTCTCCAGCTTTAACTTTATATTGTTTACCACCTGTTTGAATTATTGCGAATGACATAGTTAGCCCTAATTTTTATAGTGAGCAATATAGTCCGGGTTGTATTATAGTCAAGTTTAATAACTTAAAAATTATCCTTTAAATCCCGCAATTTTTTGAAATTTTCTAGATCGTTTGACTTAAGAAAAATGTTACAATTAAGTTCCTCACCAATCGTCGATGGCATACTAGTTTTACCTTGTTTAATTTTTTCTTTAATTTCTTTAATTTTGTTTAGTAATTCATTGTTATTGGAATCTTGTGCTAAACAAAATTCAGAATTCTTTAAAGTATACTCATGTCCGCAATAAATTTTTGTATCTTTATCTAAATTTTTTAAAACTTGTAATGAATTATACATTTGCTCATAACTTCCTTCAAAAATTCTTCCACATCCCAAAGAGAATAAAGTATCTCCTGTAAAAATTAATTTATTTTTAAAAAAATGAAAACAGATATGACCTATTGTATGACCTGGAACATGATATATTTTTGCTTCAAAAATATCTTCTTTCCAAATTTCACCATCATTTAAGCAAATATCAATTTGAGGTATTCTACTTTTATCTCCAATATAACCTATTACTTCTGCATCAAATTTTTTTTTTAATTCCTCATTCCCACCAACATGATCATTATGATGATGTGTATTTAATATATATTTTAAATTTAAATTATTTCTCTTTAAATAATTTATAATTGGATCTGCTTCACCAGGATCAATAACACAACAATTTCTATTAGCTTCATTAATTAAAATATAAGAAAAATTATCTTCCAGACACTTAATAATTTCTACTTTCATTTAACTTTCTATTAAAAATATACCTAAGTGAGAGTCAAGATTTTTATAATTTAAATTTGATTTGTTTATTTCTGAAATTCGACTTTTTTTTAAAGCAATAGATTTATATATTTTAATATTCTTAGTACTGCAAAAATTATAAAAATCTTTAATTGTGCACATATGTAAATTTGGTGTGTTGTACCACTCATGAGGTAAATTTTCCGTCACAGGCATTGTGCCTTTGAACAATAATTGTAGTCTAACTCTCCAGTAACCAAAATTAGGTATGGTAACAATTACTTTTTTTCCTACTTTAAGTAATTCGTTAATTACTAATTCAGGATTCAGAAATGCTTGTAATGTTTGGCTTAAAATAACGTAATCAAAAGACGATTTAGGAAATTGTTTTAAATCACTTTCAGCATTCCCTTCTATAACAGTTAATCCTTTTGATAAACAATTTTGAACTTTTTCTTTAGAAATTTCTAATCCACGAATATCTTTAGTTTTGTTTTCTTGTAAAAATTTCATTAAGTCTCCATTACCACAACCAACATCGAGAACTCTAGTATTTTTCTCTATCAAATTAGATATAATATTAAATTCTTCTTTCATTTATAATTTTGTATGTTGAATTAATATAATCGCCGAGTGTCTTTAGGAAACTTGGAACATCAAGCAAAAATGAGTCATGTCCCTTATCAGATTCTATTTCAACAAATCCGACATCTGCACCAATAGAATTTAATGCTATAACTATTTCTCTATTCTCCGATGTTGGATACAACCAATCTGATGTAAATGATATTACAAAAAATTTTGTTTTAGTTTTTTTGAATGCATCAGATAAATTTCCTTTGTACTGTTTGGATAAGTCAAAATAATCCATTGCACGAGTTATATATAGATAACTATTAGCATCAAATCTATCAACAAACACAGATCCTTGGTATCTAAGATAACTCTCAATCTGAAAATCTGCCTCAAATCCATATCTTAAGCTATCCCTATCTTGCAATTTTCTTCCAAATTTTTCCTGCAATCCTTTTTCAGAAAGATATGTAATATGTGCTGCCATTCTTGCTACTGCTAAACCTTTGTCAGGATTTAATTTGTAATTACTATAAAATCCGTTTTCCCACTTAGTGTCAGCCATAATTGCTTGTCTTCCTAATTCATTAAACGCTATGTTTTGTGCTGAGTGACTAGATGTACAAGCAATCGGTATTGCGAGTTTTGCTTTATCTGGAAAATTGGCAACAAATTGTAGCACTTGCATTCCACCCATCGAGCCACCTACCACAGCAAAAAGTTTTTCAATTTCTAAATATTTAATTAGCTCATATTGAGCGTTAACCATGTCGTTAATAGTTATAATTGGAAAATCAGTTCCTATTTGTTTGCCAGTGGACTCATTTATAGTGCTAGGTCCATAAGATCCCATGCAGCCTCCAATAACGTTTGCACAAATCACAAAAAATTTATTAGTATCTATTGGCTTATTTTCTCCAACAACATAACTCCACCAACCATCTTTATTAGTTATTGGGTTTTTTCCAGAAACATATTGATCTCCAGTCAAAGCATGGAAAACTAATATTGCATTACTTTTTCCACTGTTTAATTCCCCATATGTCTCATATGCTATTGGAAAGTTATTAATTTCCTTACCACAATCTAACTTAAGGGGATTTGATATAATTATTTTTTTTGTATCAATATTCTTATTCATAATAATTGTACTGATTGAATTGTGAGAAAAAAAACATTTTAGCGGTTTTTTTATAGCGCTCGCAATTCAGTATAAATCAGCGCATGCAGCTTTTACTTCAAAGGAATTTATATGTCAAATATTGTTCAATTAATTATTGTTTTATCTAGTTAAAAGACTATTTATAGTGAAATATTTACTATGACAACGCTAAGATTTAAAAACATAAAATTACAGAGTTACAAACCAGGAAAATCCTTGTTGGCTGGTAATAAAAATATTATCAAGTTATCTGCAAATGAATCTGCTTTAGGTGTCAGTAAAAATGTCGAAAAAATTGTTAAGTCTAAATTTGATATATCAAAATATCCAGATAGTAAATTTTCGGAGTTAACACAAAAAATATCAAAGAAGTACGGTTGTGATAAATCAAAGATAATTTGTGGCTCTGGTTCTGACGAAGTAATTCAAATGCTTTGTCAATTGTTCCTTAGAGAAAATGATGAGGTTGTTGTTCCTCAGTACAGTTTCCTCATGTATAGGATCTACTCCAAAATCGTTGGAGCAAATGTAAAATTAGCTAAAGAAATTAATTTTAAAGTTTCAGTTAAAGAAATTCTTAAAAAGACATCAAAAAAAACAAAAATTGTTTTTATTGCAAATCCAAATAATCCAACAGGCACTTATTTAGCAAAAAACGAGCTATTAGACTTAAGGAGAAGATTAAATAAAAATATTTTATTGGTTGTTGATGATGCATATTTTGAATATATGAAGAATAAGGATTACAAATCTGGAATTGAGTTATTTAAAAACTTTAAAAATGTATTTATTTTAAGAACATTTTCAAAAATCTATGGTCTAGCTTCATTAAGGATAGGCTGGGGATATGGTGATAAATCTATAATTAAAGAATTATATAAAATTAAACCACCTTTTAACGTAAATAAATTTGCTCAAATTTGCGCCGTTGAATCACTTAAAGATAATAAATTTGTTAAAAAGTCAGTAATACATAATCTTAAATGGTGCAAAAAAATTAAAAATGAGATGTTAAAATATAATATTGGTACAAACAAAATATCTGGAAATTTCTTTTTATTAGATTTCAAAAAAGCAAAATTTACCGCAGATACAACTTTAAAAAAATTACAGAAATATGGAATTATACTAAGAGAAATGAATTCATATGGCATAAAAAATTGTCTAAGACTTACAATTGGCAACACAAAAGAAAACCAAATATTCCTTAAAAGAATGAATACTATTTTTAAAAATGTTTAATAATATTCTTATTATTGGTTGTGGATTAATAGGCTCATCAATATTAAAGGCTTCAATACAAAAAAAAATTTCTAAAAATTTTTTCGTATTTGAAAAATCTAGAAAATATAAATCTATTATTAAAAAATTTAACAAAAAAATTAAATTTTTAACAAGGTTAGATAAAAATTTAAAACAAATTGATCTTGTGATTTTAAGCACTCCTATGAGTGAATATCCTAAATTTTTTTCATCGTTAAATAAAAATCTTAATCATAATTCAATTATAACTGACGTTGGTTCAACAAAAAAAAATCTAATTACTTTAAAAAAAAAAAAATTATCAAAAAATCTTGATTGGGTGATGAGTCATCCTATCTCAGGATCCGAAGTTAGTGGGCCCAAATATGGTAATGCTAATTTATTCAAAAATAAGTGGTGCATAATAATAAAAGATAAAAATGTTCTAAAACAAAAAAAAGTAGAGAGATTTTGGAAATCTTTAGGATCTAAAATAATTATTATGAACCCTGATGATCATGATAAAATTTTTTCAGTCACTAGCCATCTACCTCACTTGATTGCTTACAATTTAATAAAAACTGCTCAGGATTTTCAGAAAAAAAAGAATAAAAATTTGATTAAATTTAGTGCTGGTGGATTAAGAGATTTCTCAAGAATTGCTGCATCCAACGAAATAATGTGGAGAGATATATTTTTCGAGAATAAAACTAATATGATTGAAGCAATAAATCTTTTTATGAAAAATCTAAAAGATTTTAAAAAGAATATAAGCAAGAAAGAAAATTCAAAGATAATAAAAAAATTAATCAATTCGAAAGTAGTAAGAAAACAAATAATTTCTCAAAAACAAGATATTTCTAAACCTGATTTTGGTCGAGAATAATTCAGATCCTTGTTACTTTCTTTATATCTAATTTCGCAGTTTTTTTAATTAGTTTTATCGTTTTTTTAATTGGCATTATGATCACTCTTTTTTTTGGACCATAAGCGTGAATAAGATCATTTGTATTGATGCATATAGCAACATGTCCTTTCCAAAAAATAATATCACCTTTTTTAAATTTTTTTTTGGATCCCACACCTTTTTTTAAATTAACTTGATCAATCGTATCTCTTGGAAAAAAATTATTATTAAATTTATAAAATATTTGTAATAGAGCTGAACAATCAATTCCTTCGAATGTTTTTCCACCCCATTTATATTTACAATTTAGAAAACTCTTGAATATTTTTACAAAATCAGAATTTTTTTTTTGAATTGGAAATATATCTTTTGACCTTAGCCATTTATCTTTTTTATACATAATGAAATTTTGATTTCTTTTTAAAATTTGTATTTTGCTCGTAAATGGTAAAAACTTTTTTGATTTCTCTTTTTTATTACCAAAATAAATTCTAGCCTTTAAAATTCCAACTTTGTGAGTTGGTTTGAATTTTTTGTAGCTATCAACTTTTTTTATAAAGCCTGAATATTTGTCATATGAAGTCTTTATTTTAAAATAATTTTTTTTTTTACTAATTATTTTAAAACTCTCACCGTAGATAAGTTGAGAGCTAATATTAGAGTTCTTCTTTGGTTCCTCTAATATATCAACAA
This sequence comes from uncultured Pelagibacteraceae bacterium, assembly GCA_902633125.1. Lineage (GTDB taxonomy): Bacteria > Pseudomonadota > Alphaproteobacteria > Pelagibacterales > Pelagibacteraceae > Pelagibacter. Next base: position 94,531 of record CACPEZ010000001.1, on the reverse strand, counting down.
AAGGCTCTTTTAAAAAAAAACTATTTTGCACCAATTTTAATTTTATTCCTTATAAACCATAAACAAATTAAAGATGGGATAACCATTAAAGTGGTAATTATAAAAAAGGTTCCCCAGTCTCCATTTAGCCAATCAACTAAAGCACCGGATGAAGAAGCAAGTGTCGTTCTTCCTGCAGTTCCAATTGAAGCTAGAAGTGCATACTGTGTAGCGGTATAAGTCCTATCCACTAAAAGAGAGATAAAGGCTACAAAAGCAACAGTTGCAAATGCTGCAGATATATCATCAGCGATAACCGCTAAAGCAAACAACCACTCAGATTTTCCTGACCACGCGAGAGCAGCAAATAATAAATTTGTTGCTGCCATAAATCCACCTGCAACAAACATTGTTTTTATTGTGCCAGCTCTCATAGCAAATATTCCACCTAATAATGTAAATACAACTGTCGTTATCCAGCCTAAAGTTTTTGAGTATATGGCTATCTCACCTTTTGAAAATCCAACTTCTTTATAAAAAACTATGGACATTCTTCCAAGAAAGGCTTCTCCAATTTTAAAAAGAAAAACAAAGCCTAGGATTCCAACTGCAATTGAGAAACCATTTTTTTTGAAGAAACTAATTATTGGACCTCCTATTGTACCAGCAATATAAGCAATAAATTTTGTTATTATATTATTTGATCCAAGTTTTGATTGTATTACTTCGTCTGTTTCTTTTTGTTTGTTTTGCCTATCTGTTGTTATAGGCTCGTGTATAAACATTAAACCTATATTCATCAGGATTACCACAACACCAAGAACTAGAAAAGTAGTTTGCCAGTAATCTTCAATTCCAATGTTTTGAAAAAATTCGGCAGTAAACAATGCTATAACACCACCTAACTTATATCCAGTCCACCATCCAACTACAGCCATAGCAGCACCTGCTGCCATAGATTTTCCTTCATCAGCATTAATTTGTTCGATTCTCAATGCATCAACTGTAATATCTTGTGTAGCCGAAGCAATTGCTATAACTAATCCAACACTAATTAGTAACGCCAAATTTTCTGTAGGGTTAATAAAACTCCAAACAATTAAACTAAATAAAATTATAATTTGCATAAGGACAATCCAGCCTCGTCGATGCCCTAATCTTTTTGTTAAAAATGGAATTTGTATTCTATCAATTATTGGTGCCCATAAATAATTAAAGGCGTACACCCCAAATATTAAACCTGCCCATCCAATAGTCGATCTACTTAAACCTTCTTCTTTTAGCCAAAGGCTTAAACTGCTGGCAATTAAAACCCAAGGAAATCCGCTAATTGCACCAAGAAGTAATATTCTTAGCATTCGAATATCCTTGTAAACTAAAATAGATTCCGACCAGGTTCGATTTTTTTCAAACATTAATATTTTCTCCAAAAAGATGGAATAAATAATACTAGAATTGCAAATAATTCCAACCTTCCAAGTATCATTGCAGCACTGAGAACCCATTTAGAAAAATCAGACAGGCTTGAAAAACTTCCGTTTGGACCAATAATATCACCTAAACCTGGACCAACATTTGAAATTGACGTGGCAGCTGCTGAAATTGCTGTAATAAAATTTAATCCATCAAGCGATAAAAGTGTAGTCACAACAAAAAATATTAATATGTAAAGGAATATAAAAGAAATAATTGAGTCCATAAATTTTTCATCCACATTATTATTTTGATATTTAATTTTGAAAATTCCTCGAGGATAAATTATTTTTTTCAGCTGGTTTGATATAAATTGATACAAAATTTGAACTCTAAAAATCTTTATTCCACAAGTTGTAGAGCCTGCACACCCCCCAATGAACATTAAAATTATAAAATATACTAATGGAAATTGACCCCAATTACTAAAATTTTCTGTAGCATATCCTGTTCCAGTTAAAATAGAAATTATATTAAAGCTAACAGATAATAAACTTATCTCAGTTAAGCTTTTATTTATAACAGATAAATAAAAAAACATTAGAAGAATTGAAATAATAACTAAAATTATAAAAGTTTTTATTTGTGTGTCTTTGAAAAATATTTTCTTATCTCCAGCCAAGTATTTGATATAACTAATAAAAGGTATACTTCCAAGAATAATAAATATTATTGCATTAATTTCTATTAACGAGCTGTTAAAATAACCTATAGATTCATTATAATTTGCAAAACCTCCAGTCGCTATTGTTGTCATAGCATGCACGATGCTATCAAAAAAACTCATCCCAAATATAAAATAAAAAAAAGCACAAGTTAAAGTTAATAAGGAATATATAGACAATAATCTCAAAGAAACTTCTTTAGTTTTGGGAAAAATTTTTTCAGAAGTATCATTAGATGAAATATTGAAAAGTTGCATACCCCCTATATTCATTAAAGGCATTAAAGTGATTGCCATTACGATAATTCCAATACCACCAAACCACTGTAACATTCCTCTCCAAAGTAATATCGCTTTAGATGTTTCATTTAGATTCGTGATAATTGTAGATCCTGTTGTTGTAATACCAGACATGCTCTCAAAAAACGCATCTGTAAAACTCAAATCCGTACTAGAAAAAATTAAAGGTAAAGAACCAAATATAGCAATACTTAACCACGAAAGTGCTGTGAGCAAAAAAGCTTGAGGTAAACTTATCTTCTTATCGTGATCATAATTAGAAATGAAAAATAAAAATCCAAAAACGATAGTAACAATCATTGATCCGATAAATCCTGCATCAATTTGATCAAATATTAATTGAACCATAATAGGTACAATCATTGAAAGACCTAAAATAATTTGCAAAACCCCTAATGTAAAAAAGACAGTTTTATAATTGGACATTTTGAATGGACATTATTTTATGGTAAATAAATTTCAACTCTATATGAATTATTAAAAAGGCTGATATTAAGGATATTTAAGTAGTTGTGATAGACAAAACAAATTTTGATAAAACAAACGCCTGGCCATTTGTTGAGGCTAAAAAGCTATTAAGAGAAAGAAAATCGAACATAGAAAAAAAAAATAAAATAGTTTTACAAACTGGTTATGGCCCTAGTGGTCTACCTCATATAGGTACATTTGGAGAAGTTGCAAGGACGACAATGATTGTCAACGCTCTTGATCATTTAACAGATATTCCTAAGGAAATTATCACATTTTCTGATGATATGGATGGTCTTAGAAAAGTACCTGAAAATGTTCCTAATCAAGAAAAGCTCAAAAATAATCTTCACAAACCTTTAACGGATGTCCCTGATCCATTTGAAAAGTTTAGTAGTTTTGGAGAACATAATAATAATATGTTGAAACAATTTCTTGATAATTTTAAATTTAAATATTCATTTAAAAGTTCTACAGAACTCTACAAGTCTGGTTATTTTAATGACACCCTAAAATTAGTTCTAGAAAATTATGAAAAAATTATGGAAATAATTCTTCCAACTCTAGGCAAGGAAAGACAGAAAACTTATTCTCCCTTTTTACCAATATGCCCAGAAACTGGAAAAGTTCTTGAAATACCTGTTTTAGAAATTGATGCTAAATCTTCTAAAATCATATTTGATGATAATGGATCAAAATTAGAAAAAAGTATTTTAGACGGGAACTGCAAATTACAATGGAAAGTTGACTGGGCAATGAGATGGTATGCTTTAGATGTTGATTTTGAAATGTATGGAAAGGATTTAATTGAGAGTGCAATTCTTTCAACTAAGATTATTAAAACATTAGGTAAATCTAACCCATCTGGTTTTGCTTATGAACTTTTTTTGGATGAAAAAGGTGAAAAAATATCTAAATCAAAAGGTAATGGAGTAACTATAGACGAATGGCTGAATTATGCATCTCCTCAAAGTCTATCTCTTTACATGTATCAAAATCCAAAAAGAGCAAAAAAATTGTACAGAGAAGTTGTTCCAAAAGCTGTTGATGAATATCTAGATTTTATAGAAAAAGGAAAAACTCAAAATGATTTACAGAAGTTAATGAATCCAGTTTGGCATGTACATAATGGATCAATGCCGGAGGAAAATACAATTATGACTTTTTCAATGCTTTTAAATTTAGTTGAAACAAGTAATGCGGACAACAAACAATTGCTTTGGAAATTTGTAAAAAAATACAAGTCAGAAATTAATGAAAACGATCATCCAATTTTTGATAATTTAATTGAATATGCAATAAAATATTTCAATGATGTTATAAAAACAAAAAAAATTTACAAAACTCCAAATGAAAAAGAGAAAGTTGCACTGAAAGCATTAATAAAGTCTTTAGATAATTGTAATGATAAAATGGCTCCTGAAGATATTCAGACAAATATTTTTACCGTAGGAAAAGAAAATGGTTATAAAGAAAATTTAAGAGAATGGTTTAAGCTTATCTATGAGGTTGTATTTGGTGACGAAAATGGACCCAGAATGGGCTTCTTCATTAGTTTTTTTGGAGTAAATGAAACCAAAGAATTGATAAGAAAAAAGGTTGAAAATGTTTAATCTTATAAGACCTTTTATATTTAAATTTAGCCCTGAAGTTGCACACTCACTAGCAATAAAGGCTTTAAAGTTAAATCAGATACCAGCTATAGATAAAACAACCAGAGTTACTATCCAAACTAAATTTTTAAACAAAACCTTAAATTCTCCTCTAGGTGTTGCTGCTGGATTTGATAAAAATGCAGAAGTTTACAATCCTCTATACAAACTAGGATTTGGTTTTGTTGAGGTAGGTACAATTACACCTAAACCACAATTAGGAAATCCGAAGCCAAGAGTGTTCAGATTGGAAGAAGATGAGGCTTTAATTAATAGACTTGGATTTAACAATATTGGATCAGAAGAAAGTAAAAAAAATATTGAAAATAATTCACCTAATGGATTACTTGGTATTAATATAGGACCTAATAAAGATACTGAAAACAGAGTTGAAGATTATTTAATTTGTTTCAGAAAATTTCATAATTTAGCAGACTATATTACAATTAATATCTCTTCTCCTAACACAGAAAATTTAAGAAACTTTCACAAAAATGAAGAGTTAGATAATCTTTTAAAATGCATAAATGAAGAAAAGAAAAATTTAAATTCAAATGTGCCAATAGCAGTCAAAGTATCTCCTGATATTGACGAAAAAAGTATTGATGAAATCTCAGAACTTTTTTTAAAATGTAATGTTCAAATAGTTATAGTTTCAAATACGACAGATAGAAATAGAGAAAATATATCTAATATAAATAAATTAGAGAAAGGCGGTTTGTCTGGGAAACCACTTGAAAATATCTCTAATGAATTAATTAATAAATTTTTTAAATTAGTTGGAAAAAAAATCTTAATAATTGGAGTTGGAGGCGTTGACTCTGCCGATGGCGTTTTTAATAAAATTGTAAACGGTGCAACTCTTGTACAATTGTATACAGGTATGGTTTATAAAGGACCAACTATTGCTTCAAAGATTAATAAAGATCTCAACGAAATTGTAAAAAGAGAAGGTTTTAAAAATATTTCTGAAGCTATTGGAACAAAAAATTAATCTTGACTGGTATTCTTTAAGACCATATACATCTTGAAAATTTATGTCTAAAAAATGCGAACTTACCGGTAAAATCCCTTTAAAGGGCCATAATGTTAGTCATGCTAACAATAAAACTAAGAGAAGATTTCTTCCAAATTTAAAGAAAGTAAAATTTAAAAGTGAACTTTTAAAAAAATCTCTGAGATTAACAGTTTCAAATGCAGGTGTTAGATCTGTAGATAAAAAAGGTAGCTTTGATAATTTCTTAAAATCTGCAAAATCAAGAGATTTATCTTTAAGATTAAAAAAGCTTAAAAAATCAATAATCGCAAAAACAGCATAATGAATAAAGTTTTCCTTACTCTCTCATTCTTAATGGGATTGGTTGTGCTAGCATCTAATTATTTAGTTCAATTTCCCATAAAATATTACGGTTTAGAGGAAATTTTAACTTACGGTGCTTTTAGTTATCCAATTGCATTTTTAATTACAGATCTAGCCAATAGATCCTTTGGAAAATTAGTAGCTAGAAAAATTGTCTATATAGGCTTCACAATTGGAATTCTGTTTACTTTAATATTTTCAACTAATTTTACTGATCTTATTTCTATAAGAATAGCAATTGGTTCAGGAACAGCTTTTATAATTGCTCAACTTTTAGATGTTCAGATATTTGATCAATTAAGACAAAAAAAGTGGTTTATAGCACCTTTAACATCTTCTTTGATAGGTTCAACAGTTGATACTTTTTTATTTTTCTCAATATCATTCTATGGAACTGGAATTCCTTGGGTAACTTTATCGTTAGGAGATCTTGCGGTAAAAATATTTGTTGCTCTTGTAATGTTGATACCTTTTAGATTATTACTCGGCACACTAAAAGCAGCATAATTAAATTTTAGGTTCTTGTTGGGTCATGCAATGTATTGCACCAAATCCCCATATCAATTTGCTACAGTCAACTGTTTCGATTTTTCTATTTCTAAAGTAATTTTTGAAAATTTTAATTGCAATATTGTCTTCTTTTACTCTGAATATTGGAAGAATTATTTTTTTATTACAAATATAAAAATTCATATAACTTGCAGGAACTCTTGTATTCTCAATATAAATTGGTGAAGGCATAGGAACTTTTATAATTTTGAATTTCTTTCCTTTTTCACATTTACTTTCTTTCAATATATTTAAATTTTTATTTAAGTTTTTATAATTTATATCTTTTTTATTATTTTCAACCGCAGTCATAATCGTATTTCTTGAAACAAATCTTGATATGTCATCAACATGTCCATGTGTATCATCGCCTGCAATTCCTTTTTTAAGCCATATAAAGTTTTTTATATTTAAGTACTTATTAAACATTTTTTCGTAGTCTTTTTTTTTAAAATTTTTATTTCTTTCTTGAATTTTGCTTAACAAACATTCTTCAGTTAATAGAATTGTACCTGAGCCATTTACATCAAATGCCCCTCCTTCCATTATTATTTTTCTAATTCTGCCTTTTTTTTTGATTATTGGATCAATCTTTTTAAAATTAGCAATTTTACTAATACTATTATTGATTATATTGTCATTTTTATAATTACTATACTTTGACCATCCGTTAAAACCAAAATTTAGTATTACTTTTTTCTTTTCAATTTTATTTGTTATAAATATGGGTCCAGAATCTCTTAACCATATTCTATCAGTTTTAATATAGCGGAAGTTGATATTTTTAATTTTATTAAGTTTTATTAATTTTTTTATATTTTTTATATTTTTGCTAACGATTAAGTTAACTTTTTGATCTTTTGAAATTTTTTTTATAATCTTTAAAATTACTTCAGGAATAAATTGATATAATCCAGGCCAATCATTTTTATTATAAGGCCAAGCAATCCAAACCGAATTTTGAGGCTCCCATTCAGCTGGCATTCTAAATTCATTAAAGTTTTCATTCATCTGCAGGATTTTTTAGTATGCCTTTATAAAAATCGATTCGTCTATCCCTTAAAAAAGGCCAATGCTCTCTGGCTGAATCAATTTTTTTATAGTTTATTTCACGAATTAAAATTTCTTCTTTTTTATTCCCAAGTTTTCCAATTATTTGCCCACTAGGATCTATGATCATTGAGTTTCCCCAGAATTCTATTTTCTTCTTACCTTTTTTTTCTGTTCCAACTCTATTTATAGCAACCACATAAGTACCATTTGCGATTGCATGAGATTTTTGCATTGTTATCCAAGAGTCTAGTTGAGATTTTCCAAATTTTTTTTTCTCTTTAGGATGCCATCCAATAGCAGTAGGGAAAAAAATTATTTGTGCACCTTTAAGTGCAGTCAATCTTGCAGCTTCTGGGAACCATTGATCCCAACAAATTAAAGTTCCAATTTTACCAAATTTTGTTTTAACAGATTTAAAACCTAAATCTCCAGGAGTAAAATAAAATTTTTCATAATAACCGGGATCATCTGGTATATGCATTTTTCTATATTTCGACAAAATTTTACCTTTCTCGCTAATAACGATACTAGTATTATGATAGAAGCCATGTGTTTTTTTTTCAAATAATGAAATCATTAATACTATTTGTAAATCTTTGGCTAATTCACAAAATATTTTTGTATTTCTGCCAGGTATTTTTTCTGCTAGCTTAAAGTTGGAATGACTTTCTGTTTGACAAAAATAATTTGATAAAAATAGTTCTGGCACACAAATTATTTTAGCTTTTTTTGATGCTGCTTTTTTTATATTTTTAATAGCTGAATTTATATTTTTTTGAATATTATCTGAAATTTTACTTTGAATAATCCCAATTTTTACTTTTTTGATCATCAATCAAAATATTTTGGAAAAGTTTTTTCTGTCTCTATTTTTCCACTCTCCAGTATGATATGCGTCGCTTGCTATTAATGGTAAAACACTGGTAGCTTCAGCAAATACCATTTGTTCTTTAGTAGTATCAACCTTACCCCATGAACTTGCTTCTTTTAATGTTGAACTACTGCAAGCTCCGTCTCTTGAGTCAGCAACAGTAATTTGTATTGCATATTTGTGCATATCTACATTTTTTCCCAAAAGTTCAGCACAAATTACCGTGTCTTGTATAAAGTTTTTTGGAACTCCACCACCAATCATAAATAATCCCGATCCTTTTGATTTAATTTTAATCTCTGTTAATTCTCTAAATTCTCTAATTGAGTCTATTGTGATATGATTTTTTGGATTTCTCTCTTGATGCATGACTAATCCAAAACCTGCACTTGAGTCAGTAAATGCAGGACAGAATATGGGTACATTGTTATCAAAAGCTGTTTCAATTAAAGAACCTTTCTTTTTAGAATTAGTTTTTAGATATTTACCAATCTCTTTAATAAATTCTCTCGATGTGTAAGCCTTCGGCTCAAGTTTGTCTGCTATTTCTCGAATTGTTTTATCACAAACTTGGAGCTCCTCTTCATCGATGTAAGTATCATAAATTCTATCTATATAATTGTCTCTAAGTTCATTATCATTTTGATATTGGGATCCTTGGTAATGTTTAAATCCAAGCGCTTCAAAAAAATCCATATCAATTATAGATGCTCCAGTTGCTACAATTGCATCTACCATGTTGTATTTAACCATATCTCTATAAATATGCATACATCCAGCGGCAGAAGTAGACCCTGCAAGAGTTAAGAATATTGTGCAATCTTTATCTTTAAGCATTTCATTATATATCTTGGATGCATTAGCAGTTTCTCTTGAAACAAAAGACATTTTTTCCATAGAAGATATAATTTTTCTAGAGTCAAAAGATGTAATATCAATATGCTCAACCTCTTTACTTAAAAAGTCTTTTTTTCTGTTATGATTAAGATTTTTTGTATCTGACATTATGCAACAAGAAACTCTTTATTTGTTTCTTTGTCATACATCGTCATTATTGGATCATCACAAACTTCGTAAATACTATCAGAATAATAACCATTAAATTGAGTTCTAAATGTCAATCCGTACGCTCCTAATTGACCTAATTCAATGTAATCACCTTCTTTAATATTATTAGGTAGAATAAAAGGTCCCTTCATATAATCCATGCTATCACATGTTGGTCCATAAAAATCAAATGAAGTCAATTTTTTTGATACAATTCTTCCACTTGTAATTATCCTTGATGGATAGACTATATTAGGCACACCTGCATCAAATAAAGTTCCGTATGTTCCATCATTAATATATAGCTTTTGTTTTTTTCTTAAGTTTACTCTCACAATTGTCGAACCACTTTCTGCAACAATTGCTCGACCTGGCTCACATATAATTTCTGGTTTTTTTTCTAATTTTAATTTATTTAATGAATTTTTTATTTCCTCAAAATAAGAGTCTAATGATTGAGGAACTAAGTCAGGATAGATTGTTGGAAATCCTCCACCTATATTTATAACATCTGGAACTATTTTTGTTTTTTTTATTATATATTTAATTTCGTTTATTCCTTTTGAATAGGATATTGGATGCATACATTGCGAACCCACATGAAAACTTAATCCTATTTTTTTTGCATACTGTTTTGTTAATCTATAAAGCCCTATTGCTTCAGAAGTTTGAGCGCCAAATTTTTTAGATAAATCTATTTCTGCGTGTTCATTAGAAACTGCAACTCTCACAAATAACTCTAAATCCTTAGCTTGATTAGTACTATTAAGAATTTTTATTAATTCATCTTTAGTATCTATTGAAAAGGTCTTAATATTATATTTGAAATATGCTTCGTTTATACTTTCCTTGCTTTTTACAGTATGCATGTAGGAGCATTTTGCATCTGGGCTAACACTTCTAATTGCCTCAACTTCTTTAATTGAAGCGATATCAAAATCATTAATTCCACTTTCCACGATAGTTTTTAATACTAATGGATGCGGGTTAGTTTTAACTGCATATAGGATTTTACCAGGAAATTTATTCTGAAAAAATTTAGAAGCTATGTTTATAGAATTTCTTCTAATACAATAAACTGGTTCTGTTGGTTTCAGTTGATTTACTAATTTATCAACTGATTTAAATTTTTGCATTTAAAGCTCCAAAAAAAATTTAACAAAAAAAACCGGCATAACTGCTATGCAAGTTTATATAAAACGAGCATTTATGCTGAAAATGAGCGAATGTAAAGTAAAAATGTACCCTTGAAATAATTTAGAATGTTTCCATATAAGGTCCATGCCAGAAGCAGAAGTATTAAAAAAAATAACAGAATTTGAGGATAAATCTCTACTTATAGTAGATGATGATAACCCTTTTAGAGAAAGACTAGCTCGAGCAATGGAGAAAAAGGGCTTTTCTGTTTCACAAGCAGAGGGTGTAAAAATTGGAATAGAGTCTGTGAAATCAAAAAAACCTGCTTTTGCAGTTGTTGACTTAAGACTAAACGATGGAAACGGACTAGAGGTTGTAAAAGAAATCCAGAAAAATAACTCAGAGAGCAGAATAGTGATGCTTACTGGTTATGGAAATATACCAACTGCAGTAGCAGCCATTAAAGAAGGTGCAATAGACTATTTAGCTAAACCAGCAGATGCAGATGACGTAGAAAAAGCACTTTTAGCTGATCCAAATAAAAAAGCTGCTCCACCAGAAAATCCAATGTCTGCTGATAGAGTTAAATGGGAACATATTCACAGAGTTTTTGAATTATGTAACAGAAATGTATCTGAGACCGCAAGAAGACTTAAAATGCATCGAAGAACACTACAAAGAATTCTATCAAAAAGATCTCCAAGGTAATTCTAGATATATTTTCTAAGTTTAATAATTTTATTAACTAAAGCTGTCAGCAATAATATCTTAAATAATTCAGCATAAAGAAATGGGTAAACACCAAATTCTAATATTGGTTTATCCCAACCGATTAAATTTCCAAGCCACAAAATACCCAAAATATATATTACTGATGTTGCAATTATAATTTTTAAAAAATTTAATATATGGTTTTTATCGTATGTAAATATGCCTGCTATCAGACATGCAAATATAAAACCTATTAAATATCCCATTGTGGGACCAACAAAATAAGCTAATCCTATTCCTTTCTCTGGTGAGTTAGAAAATACCGGTAATCCCATAATTCCTTCTATCAAATAAAAAACTACCGAAAGTACCCCGACTTTATATCCAAAGGAAATTCCTAAAAACAAAACTATAAATGTTTGCATAGTCATAGGAACTGGATAAAAAGGTATTTTAATTTTTGCAGATATTGTCAATAAAATAGAACCTATTAATGCAAATATTATGATTTTAATTATATTATTATTAGAAATTGAATTTACTAATTCCATTAGCTTTAAATTACTATTTTAATAAAGTTTAATCCACTAATATTTATTAACAGGATGTTTTATTCTTACTATAATACGTCAATTTATTATAAATTAAATTATGGGTAAAATTAAAAAAACAGATCATTTCTATCTTATTGATGGGTCCGGATACATATTTAGAGCCTATTATGCATTGCCACCATTAACACGAAAAAGTGATGGTTTGCCAGTAGGAGCAGTAAGTGGATTTTGTAACATGCTGTTTAAATTATTAGAGGACTCTAAATCTAGCGAAAATTTAGAAAAACCAACTCATTTTGCAGTAATCTTTGACTCTGCAAGAAAGAATTTTCGAAACGAAATATATTCAGATTATAAAGGAAATAGGTCTGATGCTCCTGATGATCTAATTCCACAATTCGATTATATTAGAAAGTCAGTATTAGCATTCAATTTACCCTCTATAGAAATGTTAAATTACGAGGCTGATGATTTGATAGCCACCTATGTAGAGCGAATATTAGACGAAGGTGCAAAGGTTACAATTGTATCATCTGACAAAGATTTAATGCAACTTTTCAAAAAAAAGGTTCGCATATACGATCCAATGAAGAATAAATTTATATCTAATGACGATGTAATCAATAAATTTGGGGTTGGTCCCGATAAAGTAATTGATGTTCAATCACTAGCAGGGGATAGTACAGACAATGTACCTGGCGTCCCAGGTATTGGTGTAAAAACAGCAGCAGAATTAATTAAGGAATATGGAAATTTAGAAAACCTCCTCAAAAACGCAAATAAAATAAAACAGAATAAAAGAAGAGAAACACTTTTAGAAAATAAAGATAAGGCTCTGGTAAGTAAAAAACTGGTCACATTAAAAAATGATGTTCCGGTGAAAGACAAATTAACTGACTTTGTTCTAAAAAAAGTAGACGTAGACAAGTTATACAATTTTTTGAGAGAAATGGAATTTAATAGGTTATTGAGTTCGGCAATTTCGACATATGGTCAATCCAAATTTAGTGATGAAATAGAAGTCAAAAAAGAAACATCTAAAATATCAAAAGATAAATATGTTTTGATAAAAAATTTATCTCAAATAAAAGATTGGATGAAAGAAGCTGAAGAAGCTGGTGAATTTTCTATTGATACCGAAACAGATTCTCTTGACCCACATCAGGCAAATTTAGTTGGTATTTCAATTTCTAGCAAAATAGGTAAAGCTTGTTACATTCCAACAGGTCATATTGATAAAAATAATCTAAATGAAAAAGATGTTTTGAGAATTTTAAAACCATATTTAGAGGATAAAAGTTTAAAAAAAATTGGGCAAAATATTAAATTCGATTACATAATATTTCGTAAAAGGGATATAGATATTCAAAGCATGGAAGATACAATGTTGATGTCATACGTTTTAGATGCTGGGAAAAATAGACACAATATGGATACCCTTTCAGATATTCATCTTGGTCACAAAACAATTAAATATAAAGATCTTGTTGGATCTGGAAAAAAAGAAATTAAATTCAGTCAAGTAGAATTAAATATTGCAAAAGATTATGCAGCAGAAGATGCCGATATAACTTACCGTTTATATAAAATATTTTTGAAATCACTTAAATCTGAAAAATTATTAAATATTTATGAAATTTTCGAAAAACCTTTAATTAAAATTTTAGCATCAATGGAAATCAATGGCATAAAATTGGATAATAATTTTCTTAAAAAATTATCTGTTAAGTTTGAAAAAAAACTTCAAGATTTAGAAAAACAAATTTTTAAAATTTCAAAAAAAAAATTTAATATTGCATCGACTAAACAGTTAGGTGAAATAATGTATAATGACCTCAAAATTGCATCGCTAAAAAAGACTAAAAAGGGGAGTTTTGCAACTGGTGCAGCAGTTCTAGAGGATTTAGCTTACAAAGGGAATGAATTTCCTAAATTGGTTTTAGAATGGAGGCAATCTAGTAAATTGAAAAATACATATTCAGATTCTTTGCCAGAGCATTTAAATCCCAATACAAAAAGAGTGCATACATCTTTTCTGTTAGCAGCAACTACAACAGGTAGACTTGCATCTAGTGATCCAAATTTACAAAATATTCCTATTAAAACTGAGGAGGGTAAAGATATTCGTAAAGCCTTCATATCAGAAAAAAATAAAAAACTTATATCAGCAGACTATAATCAGATCGAAATGAGAATTTTGGCTGATCTAGCTGATGTAAAAGAACTAAAAAAAGCTTTTAAAAATAATGAGGATATTCACTCATTAACTGCTAGCCAGGTTTTTGGTGCAGACATAAAAAAAATTGATTCTGATATGAGGAGAAAAGCGAAAGCTATTAATTTTGGAATAATTTATGGAATATCTCAATATGGTTTGGCCAAACAAATTGGTGTATCAAACAATGAAGCCGAAGAATTTCTAAGTTCATATTTTATTAAATTTCCAGAAATTAAAGAATACATGAATAACACAATTAAATTCTGTAGAAAAAGTGGATATGTAAGAAATATTTTTGGTCGAAAAACTCATATTCCAGGAATCAATGACAAAAATTTTAATGTTAGAAATTTTCAAGAAAGGGCAGCTATAAATGCACCTATCCAAGGATCTGCATCAGAAATAATGCGACTTGCTATGATTAGAATTAACGATGAGCTTGATGCTAAAAAAACAAATCAATTTAATATGTTGCTTCAAATTCACGATGAATTGATTTTTGAGGTAATTGATAATGGTACTAAATCTGCTTCTAAAAAGATTAAAGATATTATGACAAGTGTGAAAGATAGTGATTTGCATTCATTTTCAATACCATTATCAGTAGATGTAAACATAGGTGATAACTGGGGAGAGCTTCATTAATAAACATTTAATTGCCCAATTTTAAACATTTTAGTATTTTTATAGTTAAACATGAAACAAACAATTGCCCTTGTTGACGATGATAGAAATATATTAACTAGTTTAAGTATTGCTCTAGAGAAAGAGGGTTTTAATATTCAAACTTATTTGGATGGAGAAAGTGCCTTAATAGGTTTGTCAAGAAATCCCCCAGACCTTGCAGTTATAGATATTAAAATGCCAAGAATGGATGGAGAAGAATTGTTAAAAAAATTGAGAAAAAAAACATCTATGCCCGTTATCTTTTTAACTTCAAAAGATGAAGAGGTGGATGAGCTCTTAGGACTAAAACTAGGGGCTGATGATTTTGTAAAAAAATCAGGTGGCTTTTCAACTAAAGTTCTTATTGAAAGAATTCGTGTCCAACTTAGAAAAAAAGATAACAATTTAGAGGATAATAGAAATATAATTTCACATGGAAAATTAAAACTTGACCCTTCACAGCTAGAGTGTGAATGGGATGGCAAGCAATTACCAGATAAATTAACAACAACAGAATTCTTAATTGTAAAAGAATTAGCAAAAAGACCTGGAATTATTAAAGAAAGATCTCAATTAATGGATGTTGCTTACAGAGAGGACACAGATATTGAAGATAGAACAATAGATAGTCACGTAAAAAGGATTAGAAAAAAGTTTAAAAAAGTAGATAATAACTTTTCAGCGATAGAAACCAGATATGGTAGTGGTTATCGTTGGAATGTTAAATAATGGCTACTTCAAAATCTAATAATCAATCTATTTTAAAAAAATTCTTAGTTATCAACTTTATTGTTTTTTTAGTGATAGGTGTATTAACATTATTTTACCTTAATACAGTAAAACCTACACTGATTAAAAATAAAACTGCCTCGCATATAAAAATTATTGATAATACAACAGAAAATATTGATCGTTTAAAAATAAATTTCTCATCAGAAGATATTAGAGAGTTTCTGTTTTCCACTAAATTTTTATTTCAAAGTATAGATAGAGTACAGATATTTGACAGTGAATTTAATCTATTAGGAGATACCGACACATTAGACTTAGATCCAAATGCTTTCTCAAGAAGTCTAAACATAATTGAAATGAGTGACTTAAATAATCAAAGTATTCAAAATAAGAATTTGGAAGAGAGTAATAAAAGCTTTGAAAGTAAAGAAATATTTGAAGATTTAAAAAAGTACTCATATTCATCAGATTATGGAAAACCGTTAACTTACTCTAAAGAAAACTATGATCAATTTTTATTAGTAACTGTTAAAAATGTAGTCAGTGAAAACCAAACAATAGGCTATTTAGCTATTACTGAAAATGCCAATGAAGTAAAGGTTGCAATAGATGAAAGAAGAAATTTTATAATCAGAACTGCTTTGCTTGTCGCATTAGTAATTTTAATTTTTTCATATGTATTAAATAGATACTTCTTAAAACCAATTAAAAATTTGGTTCAATATACAAATATTATAAAAAATAAAAGTAAAGAAAAAACCAATATTGGAAATATAAAAAAAAGAAATGACGAATTAGGAAAATTATCAAATTCTCTTGATGAAATGACCAATGAATTAAACAAAAGAATTACTACAGCAGAAAATTATTCAACAGATCTTTTGCATGAAATCAGAAATCCTTTAGCATCTTTAAAAAGTGCCTCTGAGATAATTTCTGAAACAAATGATAAATCTCAAAGAAACAAATTAATTAATATTGTATCACATGATGTAGAGAGAATTGAAAGATTAATAACTGATTACTCTCAAATGCTAAGAGATGAGGCTGCAATTTCCTCTGAGAAAATGCAAAAATTAAATTTAAAAGAAATTGCTCAATCTGTTGTTGACGATTTTAACAGTATCTATGAAACAAAAAAATCGATTGGAATTAAATTGAAATCTAATGGAATTAAAAATTATAGTATCTTAGGGATAGAAAATAGAATTGAACAAATTATTGCAAACTTATTAGAAAACTCAATTTCTTTTAGTGAAAATAATCAAGAAATTACTGTTGAAATATCAAAAGATAAAAATGACAAAATTAAATTAGTTGTCGTTGACCAGGGATCTGGATTTAGTGAAAAGGATACAAATAAGATATTTAATAGATTTTATAGTAATAGACCTGAAAACTTTGGAGAACATTCGGGTTTGGGATTAAATATTGTCAAAAATTTAGTTGAAATTCATGGTGGTGAAATCAACGCATCTAATAATAAAGATAAAGGGGCAAGAATTGAAATAATTTTCCCAGAAGCATAAATCTTTGTTGATATATTAAGTGAAATTGTTAAAAGCCTCTTTCTATGGAAGATTTTAAAGTAAAAGATATATCTCAAGCGGAATTTGGAAGAAAAGAAATTTCACTGGCTGAAACTGAAATGCCAGGATTAATGGCTCTTAGAGAAGAGTACAAGGGTAAAAAACCTTTAAATGGAGCCCGGATTGTTGGTTGTTTACACATGACAATACAAACAGCTGTCTTAATAGAAACTTTAGTTGAGTTAGGAGCTGAAGTAAGATGGTCCTCATGTAATATTTTTTCGACACAAGACCATGCAGCAGCAGCAATTGCAAAAGCTGGCATTCCTGTATTTGCTTGGAAAGGCGAAACAGAAGAAGAATATTGGTGGTGTGTAAAGCAAACTATTGAAGGAAAAGATGGCTGGAAACCAAATATGATACTTGATGATGGTGGTGATCTTACAGCATTGATGCACAAAGATTATAAAGAATTATTAAATGATGTTAAAGGTTTATCAGAAGAGACAACAACAGGAGTTTTAGCATTAAAAAAAATGGAAAGTGAAGGCAATTTACTTGTCCCAGCAATAAATGTCAATGACTCAGTAACAAAATCTAAGTTCGATAATTTATATGGTTGCAGAGAAAGCTTAGTTGATGGAATTAAAAGAGCTACTGACGTCATGATGTCAGGTAAGGTAGCTATTGTAGCTGGATTTGGGGATGTTGGAAAGGGAAGCGCTGCTTCTCTTCGTCAAAGTGGTGCAAGAGTTATGGTCACAGAAACAGATCCAATTTGTGCTCTCCAAGCTGCAATGGAAGGTTATGAAGTAGTCTTAATGGATGAGATGATAAAAGAAGCCGACATTGTTGTTACTGCAACAGGTAATAAAGATATTGTGACAGCTGACCATATGAGAGAAATGAAAGATAGAGCAATTCTTTGCAATATCGGTCACTTTGATAATGAGATCCAAGTAGATGCTCTTAAAAATTATAAATGGGATGAAATAAAACCACAAGTTCATGAAATTACATTGCCGGATGGAAAAAGAATTATTTTATTAGCAGAAGGTAGATTGGTTAATCTTGGATGTGCAACAGGACACCCAAGTTTTGTAATGAGTGCGTCTTTCACAAATCAAGTAACAGCTCAGATAGAATTATGGAATAACTCAGATAAGTATGAAAAAAAAGTATATGTTCTACCTAAACATTTAGATGAGAAAGTAGCCAGACTTCATTTAGAAAAAGTTGGAGCTAAATTAACCAAATTATCAGAAGATCAAGCAAAATATATAAGTGTAACACCAGAAGGACCTTATAAACCAGATGCCTATCGCTACTAAAAGTAGCAAAATAGATATTTCAAAAGAAATTATCACACAAAAAATTGCTGAAAAAATTGCAAGTAAAGTTAGTAAAAATACAACTTTGCTTTTTTATGGAAATATCGGAGTAGGTAAGACTACATTTATCAGGTATATAATCAATTATCTTCAAACAAAAAATGGTTTAGAAAGAACAGAAATACCTAGTCCTACTTTTAATATTATAAATGAGTATGAGATTAATTCCTTGATTGTTAGACATTTTGATCTTTACAGAATTAAAGATAAAAAAGATTTAAATAATTTAGGAATTAATGAAAATCTAGAAGATTATGCTAGACTAATTGAATGGCCTGAAATCTTAGGTAAAAATATAGAAAGTACTTTCACATTAAAGTTTGAATATGATGAAAAGCTTGAAAATAGGTACTTAATTATATCTAATAATACTGATTTTGATTTTAATGAATTTGAAAAAATTTAAAAAGTTATCAGGAGATGCATCTTTTAGACAATTTTATAGAACAAATAATTCAGTATTAGTTTATAGCAAAATTCAAAAGCGATCAAACTTGTTAAATTATGATGCTGTTAACAAAATATTGATTAAAAATAATATATTAGCACCAGGTTTAATTAGTCAAAATTATAAAAAAAACTTTATAGAAATTGAGGATTTCGGCAATAAAAACATGTTGGATAAAATTAAATCTTCAAAAACTAAATTAAATGAATACAAAAAAATACTAAAAATTTTATATCAAATTCAAAAAATTAAAAATTTTAAAACTCAAAATTTTCTCAAGAAAAAATTTAATTTATCAAATTATTCAAAAGCTAAAATACTTAAAGAGTCGTACCTTTTTTTGGATTGGTACTTACCAGCAAATAAATTAATTATTCAAAAAGGATATATAAAAAAAAAACTCAAAAAAATAATAGATAATTTGTATTTAAATTTAAAAATCAAACAGAAAGTATTTGTACATAGAGATTTTCACGTCTCAAATATGATGTTTTATAAAAATAAAATCGCTTTAATAGATAGTCAAGATGCAGTCCTAGGCAATCCAGCATATGATTTAGCCTCACTTATAGATGATGTAAGAATTAAAACTTCAAATAGTTTTAAGTCAAATATTTTAAAAGTATTTCTTAGTAAATTTAAGTATAAAAATAAATCTCAATTTATTAATGATTTTGAAATTTTATCTGTTTTAAGAAATCTAAAAATAATTGGTATATTCACAAGACTTGCAAATAGAGATAAAAAAAAGAAATATTTAAAATTAATACCTTATGCATGGAAATTAATTGATAATCGTATGAAAAATAATTCAAATTTTAATGATTTAATAAATTTTCTAAAAGAAAATCCAAAAATAAAAAAAAAATGAAAATTAAAACAGCAATAATTTTATGTGCAGGATTTGGAAAAAGATTAATGCCATTAACCGAGAAAACACCAAAACCACTCTTAAAAATTAATGAGATCAGCTTATTAGAAAATACTATAAACTTGATAAAAGTATTAGAAATAAAATCTTTAAAAATTAACACTTTTTATTTAAGTGATAAAATAAAAGATTTCATTTTTTCAAATAATTTTGGTTTAGAAATTCAAATTATAGAAGATGGTAAAGAAATATTAGATACAGGGGGTGGTCTTTTAAATGTAGTAAATAATTCAGTTGAAACAGATTTTATAGTTTTTAACCCTGATACAATTTGGAACGCTAAATATGCAAATGAAATTAAGCAGATGGAAAATTTATATTTTAAAAATAACTTAGAAAATATTTTAATGGTTGTAAAAAAAGATTTAAGTTTTGATAAAAGATTTAAAGGCGATTTTTCTCTGGATGTAAATAATTTAAAAAAGAACAATGATAAAAATTATATTTATATAGGGTGTCAAATTATAAATAAAAAAATATTTAAAAATTTATCAAAAAAAATATTTTCGATGAATGAGATTTGGGATAATTACATTGAAAAAGAAAATTTGTATGGTTTCGAGAGTAGTATTGAGTTTCTACATTTAACAGACAAAGATATTTACGAAAAACTTCTTCAAAAAGGTTAGAATTTAATTAAATCCTTCGATCTACTCTGATCTAGGTATTTAGCCTCTTTTATATTCTTTTTTTCAAATTTCAAAAGTAGAGGATTTCCTGTAGGTATTTCAAGTTTAGAAATTTCATTGTCATCAATTTTAAATAAATATTTTAAAAGTGATCTAATAGAATTACCATGAGCAGATATAATTATATTATCCTGCAAATTTTCCTCTATGTTTTCAACAAAATAGGACACAACTCTTTCATATGTATCTTTAAGAGACTCTGTATCTGGAATTAGGTTACGAGGTATATCATTGTAAATACTTATATTTTTTGGATGGTATGGACTATTTATATTTAAAGGTTTTGGTGGATTGTCCCAAGATCTTCTGAATTTATGAACTTCATCTTCTCCTAATTTTTTTTTCATTTCATCTTTATTTAATCCTGTAAGTGATCCGTAGTGTCTTTCATTTAATTGCCAAGCCTTAATTATATTATTTGGTTTTACTCTAATTGTATTTAAAATGAGTTTTAAAGTATCAATCGATCTTAGTTGATAAGAAGTATAAAAATGTTTTATTTCTAAATTTAATTTTTTTATAAATTCTCCAGCTTTACAAGCTTCTAATTTACCTTGTGGTGCAAGTTCAACATCAACCCATCCTGTAAATTTATTTTCTAAATTCCATTGGCTTTGACCATGTCTAATAAGTATTAAGTGACTCATTTATGAAATTTTAATATAGATCAACTATGAATATCATAAAACAAATATTTTATTTAGCTAATATAGGCATATTTATTTTATATTTATCACCATGCAGTTTATTGGGTTATTTAATAAATAAAGATTGTAAATTGCAGCCACAAATTACAGTAGATTTAATCGTTTCCACTAATCATGTAATTGCATTTACTTTATTATCATTAATTGGCCTAATTGCTTTTAAAAAAAATTTAAAACAAGTTTTTATATATCTAATATTCATATCGATTTTTTTGGAATTATGTCATTTATTTATACCTGAAAGAGGTTTTCAAATTTCTGATTTATTTGGTAATATAACTGGTATAATTTTATCATATTTAATTTTTAAAACAATTTATAAAGGTAGACAACAATGAGTTCATTTGATGAAAGAAAAAAAGGTTTTGAAAAAAAATTTTCTCATGATGAGGAAAAACAATTTAAAATTAATGCAAGAAAAAATAAATATTTAGGAGAGTGGGCCTCACAAATTCTGGGATATGATGAGGAAAAAAAAAATCAATATATTCAAGATGTAATCAAAGCAGATTTTGCTGAGGCAGGTGATGAAGATGTATATAGAAAGCTTTATGGAGATTTAAGAGATAAAAATATATCGGAAGACCAAATAAGAAAAAAAATGCAAGAATGTAATGAAAAAGCAACTACTGAAGTTAGTTAGTTTTCTATTTTTATTTACATTTGTAGCAACAAATTACTTACTATCAGAAACAATCATAATTTCAGATAACATTAAAATAATCGATGGTGATACAATTTTAATAGATAATAAAAAAATTCGTTTTTCAGGAATAGATGCCCCAGAAACTAATTTTAAAGGAAAGCAACAGTTTTGTATAAAAAATAAAAAAAAAATTAATTGTGGAAAAATTTCAAAAAATTCTCTTATAGAAAAAATTATAAATAAAAAATTAAAATGTCTAATCGAGCCCCAAAAAGACAATTTTGGTAGGTATTTAGGTGAGTGTTTTATCAATAATGAAAGTGTTTCAGCTTACATGGTAAGAAATGGATTAGCCTTCGACTATCCGAAATATTCGAAAAAAAAATATTCTAAAGATCAAATTTATGCAAAAAACAACAAGTTAGGTTTATGGAGTATGGAATTTGATTATCCATGGATATGGAGAAAAAATAATAGATAATTTATATTAAACCGTGATTCTTTTTAGAAAGTATTTTTTATTTTTTGGTCTATTATTTTTAACTGCTTGCTCATCGATACCACAAAATACAGCAGATGGATGTTCAATATTTTCTGAGAGATATCTTTGGTATAAACACGCGAAAAAAACTGAAAAAAAGTGGGGAACACCAATCAACTTACAATTAGCAATAATAAAAATGGAGTCTGATTTTGACTGGCTCGCTAAGCCTGCGCGTCAAAAATTATTTAAAGTTATACCTTATAAAAGACCTTCTAGTTCATTTGGATACTCACAAGCTATTAAAGGTACTTGGAAACAATATAAAGATGAGACTGGGAATAAATATGCTTTAAGAACTAGATTTAAAGATAGTGTTGATTTTATTGGCTGGTATACAAATAAAACAGAAAAAATTTTAAAGGTTTCAAAAAAAGATGCTTTCAGACAATATATTGCTTATCATGAAGGCTGGGGAAATTATAAAAATTATAAAAGTAATCAGAAAGTTATTGTATTAGCAAAAAAAGTAGAGGGATATTCAAATAAATTCAAGAAGCAGCTTAATAAATGTAGTAAATCTTTAACTACTAGAAAATATATTATTTTTTAATCAATTGCTTTTCTAGCTCCAGATCTACTGCATCTATCCTCTTGGTATTTTTTGCTAGTGTTAAATACATAGTTGGCGTTACATATAATGTAAAGAAAGTAGAAATAATCATTCCTCCAAAAATTGTTGATCCAACTGCTAATCTAGACGCCTCACCTGCGCCTGGGCCTATGTTACCTACTATAAGAGGCAACATTGCAATCATGGTACTTAATGAAGTCATTATGATTGGTCTTATTCTTAATTTACAAGCTTCCATCAATGCTTCTTCAATTTTTGCACCTGTTGTTCGAATTTGATTAGTATAATCAACGATAAGAATACTATTTTTAGTGGATATACCAATTAATATAATCAAGGCAATTTGTGAAAATATATTTATAGAACTATTTAGAAACAAAATGAATACAAGACCTCCAAAAACTGCAAGAGGCACAGTCAATATAATAATAAAAGGATGAACAAATGAGTTAAAAGTAGCAGCCATTACTAAATATGCAGTTATTAATGCTAAAGCGAAAATAAGAAATATTTCGTTACTAGTCTCTTTTAGTTCTTCGGACTTACCTTTCCAAGTTATTTGATTTTGAGGAGCAACTCTCAACATTACGTCTTCTAAATATTTTATAGCTTCAGACAATGTATATTCTTCAGATAAAGCTGCCGATATAGTTACTGCTCGTTGTCTATTATATCTAGGTAATGATTCAGCAGTTCCTTTCTCCTCAAATTCTACCAAACTTGCAACAGATACTAATTTTCCTGTAGTTTCAGATCTTACAAAAATCTTTGATAAGCCATCTTTATCTCTTCTATCTGCTAAATACTGCTGAAGAATAATGGGGTATTCTCTTCCTTCTTTATTATATGTTGTAACCCTCTTTCCACCGTATAATGTTTCTAATGTTCTGCCTATATTTTCTATTGAAACTCCTAAATCATTTGCACGATTTTTATTTGTGATTAATTTTACTTCAGGTTTATTTTTTGTGTAATCACTTTCAATTCTAAACATATTTCTATTTCTTCTTAGTTCTCTTAAAACTTGACTTTGAATTTGTTCTAACTCTTCATAACTTGTCCCATAAATCACCATTTGGACTGGTTTATTATAGCTAGAAACTCTTATAGATTGAGGTGATATGGGAAACGCAAACGTTTCAGGCACACTAACAACTTGTCCAATAGCTTCTCTTAAAACAACCTGTGTACTCTTTTCTCTATTTTTCCATTCATCTAAAAGAGCAATTATAATAAAAGTATTATATGAAGTTGCGGACTTACCGAAACCAGGTACCCTCATAATTAATCTTTGGTAAGGGCTGTCTTCTGCTTGTAACAATTTTAATATTCTTCCCTCAATTATTTGGGCTTTTTCTTGTGTGTACTCGAATGAACTTCCTTCATCAGTAGAACCAATTATTAAATACGCCCCTCTATCTTCTAATGGTATCAATTCTTTTTTAGTAAAGTTAAATAAATAAACTGAAGCTGCAATTAATAGAATTATAAATATCGAAATTGTTTTCTGTTTATTAATCCAAAATTTTAAGGTATCGGTATAAAATTCTGTAAAAGATTTAAATCCATTATTGAATTTTTTTACAAAAAAATTAATTTTTTCTTTTTTATTTAAAAACTTACTTCCTAACATTGGCGAAAGAGTTAAAGCCACAAACGAAGAAACAACAATTGAGAAAGATAGTGCTATTGCAGTTTCCTTAAACAAGGTACCAGCTATACCCTCAATAAAAATTAAAGGTAAAAAAACCGCAACTAAGATTAAAGTTGTAGCTATTATCGCAAATGTTATCTGTCTTGAACCTTTATAAGCAGCTACAAGTGGCGTTTCTCCTTTTTCAATTCTTGTATAAATTGCATCGGTCATAATCACAGAATCATCAGTTATTATTCCAATTGCTAAAATAAAACTTAGGAGAACAAATATATTTATAGAAAGATCAAATATATATAAACCTAAAAACGAACCAATTAAACTTACTGGCAAAGCTACAGCTGGTACAATTACAGCTTTTAGGTTTCCTAAAAACAAGTAAATTATTACTACAACCAAAATAAAAGCAATAATTAAACTTTTATAAACTTCCTGTATTGCAGTTCCTACATAAGTTGCTCTATTAAATGCTATTTCTAACTTTAAACCATCTGGTAAAGATTGATTTAAAACATTTATTTTTTCTTTAATTTGATTTGAAAGTTCAACAGTTGATGCTCCACTTTTTGCGTATATCCCAATACCAACTGTTTTTAAATTAGCTGCATTTTTTCTTTGAGCTTTAAATAAAGTTTTCTCAGAAACTGGACCAAGCTCAACATTTGCAATATCAGAAAGAGTTGTGACTTTATCTTTGTTCTTCTTAAGAGGAAGCTGTTTGATTGTTTCAATGTTAGAGTAAGACTTATCAATATTAAGAGTTAAATCTTTGTTACTAGCTTCTAAAGTTCCAGCGGGGATGTTTATATTTTCATTTCTTAATGCTCTCTCGACTTCCTGAATAGTAAGATTATTGGCCGCTAATTTGATAGGATCTACCCAAACTCTAACACTTAGCTCTCTTAATCCACCGACTAAAATTCTACCAACATTTGGTACGCTCGAAAAGGCATCTATAAGGTATCTTTCTGCATAGTCTCCCAAATCTAAATCATTCCAAGTTGGTGACGATAGCGCAACCCACATTGTGGTTGTAAAACCTGCTGCTTGTTTCAAAATTTGAGGTGGGTTTGCTTGATCTGGCAAATTGTCCGCAACTCTTGATACTCTTTCTCTTATGTCATTTGCTGCATCATCTAAATCTATATCTGTATTAAAATAAATATTTATTCTACTTCTTCCATTAAGCGAACTAGAATCAATGTTCTTAATTCCTTCCGCTCCTCCTATAACATCTTCTATTTTTTGTGTTATTTCTTCATCAACAATTTCAGCTGAAGCAGATTTATAATCAGTTTGTACCTGTACTACTGGAGGCTGAATGCCATCTGGTAATTCTCTAACAGGTAATTCCCAAAATACAAAAATTCCAAAAATAATTAGTATCATTGACATTACCCATGCAACGACAGGTCTTTTAATACTAACTTCAGTTATATACATGTATTAATTATTTTTTATTTTCTTGTTTTTCAGAGTCAGACTTTTTAAATATATTTAATTTTTGTAACCACGCAAACATACCATTCTTGTTTTCTTTAGTATCTTTTTTCTTTTTTCCACTCCAACCAGATTTGTTTTGATTAGCTACTTTAGCGCCCTTTTTTATAGGTCTTATTATTAAATTTGGTCTGACTTTTTTTGTGCCTTCAGCAACAACTTTGTCACCAACTTTTAGACCATTTAAAACTTCAACAAAACCAAGGTATCTATCGCCGGTATCAATATTTGTTTTTAATACTTTATTTTTTTCGTCAACTTTATAGATAAATATATTATCACCTTCCACTATTGTGCTGGTATCTGGTATACTTAAGCTTTCTCTTGTATCATATTTTATTGAAATTTCTAAAAACGAGCCAGGCAAAATTTCACCAGATGTATTATCCATTTTTATCCTTGTTGGTAATGATCTAGTATCCTCACTAATTCGACTAGCTAACGAGTCAACTTCACCTTTATAGGTTTTATCTTTGTATCCAGAAAATTTTATATCAACAGGTAAACCAACTTTAATAAATGGTACAAACATTTCAGGTATATCGACATCACAATAAATAATACTGGTATTTTCGAGATTAACTAAGATTGAAGATTTTGAAACTTCTATATCTTCTGAAAATTCTCTTTTTCCAATTGTTCCATCAAACTGAGCAGTAATTTTTCTATTTTTAAGTTCTGCAATTACATCACCTTTTTTTACTTTTTGATTAAAGTTTATAGGTTTAAGTATCTCATACTTCTCAATTTTATAGGATTGTGTTTTAAATGGTCTAGCTGTTCCGTATGTGCTTATTAAATTTTCAAAAACTCTATTTTCAGCTGCAGTAACAATTATTCCTGGAGGTGGTCTTTTACTAAATTTCTTTTTAAAATGATTTCCAATCATTGTTCTACCAACAATCACTGTAGCTATAAT
The DNA here is from genome assembly GCA_902633125.1 of uncultured Pelagibacteraceae bacterium. Classification (GTDB taxonomy): domain Bacteria; phylum Pseudomonadota; class Alphaproteobacteria; order Pelagibacterales; family Pelagibacteraceae; genus Pelagibacter. Next base: position 67,568 of record CACPEZ010000001.1, on the reverse strand, counting down.
TAAAAAGAAAATTATTATTATGCTTGTAATTTTTGTTGATCTTTTCATATTTTATATTTTACCATATTCAGCCCATGAGCCATCATAAATGACTGGAGAATACTTATTATTTACTTGAGAATATGCAAGTGCCAAAACACATGCTGTGATCCCAGAACCGCATGAAAACACAACATTTACTGGGTCATTTAAAGATAAATCGTTAAAATAAGAAGAAATTTCAGATTTACTTTTAAAAGTAAAATCGTCATTGATTAGGGTTTTAAACGGTAAGCAAATTGAATTAGGTATTGAACCACTTTTTACATTTTTTCTTGGATCTGGAGTTATACCAGTAAAACGATCTTTGCTTCTCGCATCAACTAAATCAAATTTTTTTTTAATTATATTTTGATCAATCTGATCTTTACTCTTAACCATTTCATTATTTTCTTTTGCTTTATAGCTAGTTGTTTGAATAATTATATTATTAGCAGAAGTTATTCTTTTTTCTTTTTTCCATTTATTAAAACCTCCATCTAAAACATGTACTTTCTTTTTATTATGGCCAAAGTAAATTAAATTAAACCATACTCTACAAGCACTTAAAACATCAGAATTATCATAAATCACAATTTCGTCTTCGTTAGATATGCCCATAGATGATAGTATATTTTCCCACGAACTAATGTCTGTTAACATATGTGGTAAGTCAGTTGATTTATTACAATTTTCGTCAATATCAAAAAAAATTGCATTTGGTATATGCTCTTTATTAAATTCTTCTTTACCACTTCTTTTTGTTGCAGGCATATGCCAAGAGCCATCAATTATTTTTACATTTGAGAGATTTTTTTCTAGCCACTCAGTTGATATAAGTGACATTAGAAACTTTTTTCCAAATATTTCTGATGATAATCTTCAGCTTTGTTATAATTTTTTGATTTTGATATTTTGGTAACGATTTTACCCTTAAATTTTTCATTAATTTCTTTCAATACTTTGTTAGCGATTTTATTTTGATTTTCATCATGAACAAATATTTCACTTCTATACTGAGTACCTACATCTGGACCTTGCCGGTTTAAAGTAGTTGGATCATGAAATTCAAAAAAGTTTCTTATTATTTCCTCATAAGAAATTTTAGTATTGTCAAATTCAACTTTAACTACTTCTGCGTGATTGGTGTCACCATAACATACTTCTTTATAAGATGTCTTCTCAGTATTACCTCCACAATATCCAACCTCTGTATTTATTACTCCATCTAACTTACTAAATTTTATTTCGGGTCCCCAAAAACATCCAAGTGCTAAAGTTGCTATTTCCATTGCTAAAAATTTTAATTAATCTAAAGTTATTATCATGCTTTCCAAAAATCAATTAGGCTTTTTTTACATGTTTTTATCAATATGTGCCTTTTCATTTATGGATGTAATAGTCAAGTGGTCATCAGATTATCCAATTGGACAGGTAATGTTCTTTAGAGGTCTATTTGGTATTTTGCCAATAATTTTTTTAGTTCCTAAGACAAGATTTAGAGATTTTTATAAAACAAATAGACCAGGATTACATTTAATTAGATGTTGTTCAGGACTGATAGCTTTAGCTGCAATATTTTTGGCACTAAGAAACCTACCACTTGCAACAGTGACAAGTATTTCATTTGCTGCACCTATATTTACAACTTTGCTATCAATATTTTTACTAAGTGAGAAAGTAGGAGTATATAGATGGGCCGCAGTATTTGTTGGTTTTATTGGTGTTTTAGTAATTACCCAACCAGGATTTTCTAGCTTAAATATTTATTATTTATTTCCAATAATCTTTTGTATTGGAATGTCTTACGTTGCAATTACAATTAGAAAACTTTCATCCACAGAACCAGTCTGGTTGATCTCATTCTTTTTTTCATTTGCAATTACAATTGTTGGAGTTTTATCAATACCATTTGGGTGGATCATGCCAACTTTCAATGATTTCTTACTATTATGTACAATTGGCTTGTTGGGAGGAACAGCTAATTTATTATTAAGTCAATCATATAAATTATCCGAGGTTTCTCTGGTTACACCTCTTAAATATTTAGGATTAATATTTGCAATATCTTTTGGATATTTCATTTGGGATGAAATTCCCACAATTAAAACATTAATGGGTGCTTCACTGGTAATAATATCATCAATCATTATATTTCGAAGAGAAATATATTTAAACAAACAAGTAACGGTAAGTAGAAATGAGTAAGGCACCGACATATTGGAAAAAAGCTAGAACATATCTTTCAAAAAAAGATAGTATTATGAGATCATTGATTAAAAAATATAAAGATAATAATTTAACTACTAGAAAAGATGTCTTTTATTCTTTATGCAAAAGTATAATAGGACAACAAATAAGTGTTGCTGCTGCAGACTCTGTCTTCAAAAAATTCGAATTGGTATGTAAAAAAAAAATTAATCCAAAAATTGTTTCAAAGCTTAAAAAATCACAACTTAAAAAATGCGGTCTTAGTCGTCAAAAAATAAGGGGGATCTTGGAAATGTCTCAAAAATTTAAAAATAAAAGCTTTAATCCAAGATTAATTTCGAAAATGAGCGATGAAGAAGCAATTATATACCTATCAACTTTAAGACAAATTGGAAGATGGTCAGCAGAAATGATTTTGTTATTTACTTATAATAGGTCTAATATCTGGCCAGTTCAGGATATTGGGTTATTAAGAGCAATATCAAACAACTATAAAAAAAAATATTTTCCACCTGAAATTTTTGTAAAAAAGCTTCAAAAAAGATTTTCTCCATACTGCTCTGTTGCCACTTGGTATTTGTGGCGTTCAATTGATGACGATACTATTCAGTATTAGCACCCTCCACAATAAACATATGTCTTTTTGTAGTTTGTTCTGCATAAGACCAAGCTTTTAAATAATCTTCTGAGTCATGACAAGATAAGGCCATGTCATAACTGGGAAATTCCCAAATGACGGTCCTTAATATTTTGTCACCACTATAATATTTTAGTTTGCCTCCTCTAACTACAGGAGTACCACCAAATTTTTTTATAACTGGTATTGCATTTTCACCATATTTTTTTAGGTTATCTTGATCTGAAATTTCTGTATACAAACTCACCCAATATGCCTTCATATTTGCCCCTTTTCTAAGTTATTCCATTCCTTCAAATATCATATGTTCTCTAATTACATTATCTTTAAGATATGTTCTTGCCTCAACATATTCTTCAGAATCGTAGCATCTTTTAGCAGTTTCCACGTCTGGGAACTCTGCAAGTGCTATTCTAACCATTTCTCTACCCTCAAGCGCAATGTTATTAGCACTTCGAGCTAAAATTTTTCCAGAATGTTTTAATACAGCTTCCTTTGCTTTATCTGCATATTTTTTCATTTTTTCAGGGTCTTTAATTTCACTGTAAGTTGCAATCCAGTAACCTTTCATAATTCTCCTTTTTAATTTTTTTTTTTTATGTTACCAAATTTTATGGCAGAAAAATTAATAATCAATTATGAAGATTATAAATTAGCAGTTGAAAAGTTAGCTCTTACAATTGAAAAAAATTATAAACCATCTGTTTTAGTCGGAATAATGAGGGGTGCGGCACCTATAATTGATATGCTATCAAGAATATTTAAATTGCCCACTGCTTATGTTGTTATTCAAAGTTATTCTGGAGAAACTGTAGAAAATAAACAGGGCGAACTTATTTTTGCAAGAGACATAAGCTCAATAGCTAAAAATGAAGACTTTAAAAATGTTTTATTAGTTGATGATTTATCCGATACTGGACTTACATTAAATGAAAGTATTAAATGGTTAAAAAATTACGCTCCAGTAAAAAACCATATTCAAGAAATAAAAACAGCTTGTCTTTGGAAAAAAAAATCCTCTTCTTTTACTCCAGATTTTTGTCCAATTTTACTAGATGGAGATCCATGGATAGTTCAACCTTCAGAATATTATGATGAAATAGATATTAACGGTTTAAAGAAAAAACATTCATAAAAAAAAGGCCAACTATATAAGTTGGCCTTTTTAATTTTTTTTTAAAAATTATTTTGGAATATCTCCTTCAACACCTTTTACATAAACACTCATTCCAGCTAACATTCCATCATCAGCAACTTTCCCTTCTGCAACTAATATATTACCTTTTTGGTCATATATAGGACCTGTGAACGAATGAACTTTTCCTGATGCTAAATCTTTTTGAAGCTGCTCTACTTCTTTAACTAAGTCAGCACCCATTGCAGAATTATATGGTCCCATTGCTACCATACCTTCCTTTAATCCATGCCATGTGTCTTGTTGATTCCATTTGCCGTCTCTTGCAGCAATAGCTCTTTCAACATAATATGGTGCCCAATCATCTATAATTGAAGTCAAAATTGATTTAGGAGCAAATCTCTGCATGTCACTTGCTTGACCAAATGACCATACACCTGCTTTCTCCGCTGTTTGAACTGGTGCTGTACTATCTGTATGTTGCATAATTACATCTGCACCTTGATCAATTAAAGCTTGCGCTGCTTCAGCTTCTTTACCTGGATCGTACCAAGTAAACACCCATACAATCTTAGTTTTAATATTTGGATTGACCTTTTGTGCAGCAAGAGTCATTGCGTTAATTCCTCTTATTACCTCAGGAATTGGAAAAGATGCAATATAGCCAATCGTGTTAGTTTTGGTCATTTTTCCAGCAATATGGCCTAAAAGAGTTCTTCCTTCGTAAAATCGTGCAGAATAAGTAGAAACATTTGAGTGCTCTCTTTTATAACCTGTTGCGTGTTCAAATTTTACGTTTGGAAAATCTTTTGCAACTTTGTTAGTTGGATCCATATATCCAAAACTAGTTGTAAAAATTAAGTCGTGGCCAGATTGAGCCAGTTGTCTTATTACTCTTTCTGCATCAGCACCTTCTGGAACACTTTCAACAAATGTTGTTTTTATTCCAGCTGCCTCTACAGCGTTTCTACCTTCGTGATGTTGAAATGTCCATCCATGGTCACCAGTCGGACCAACATAGACAAAACCAACTTTAAAATCCGCATTTGAGTTTACACTAAACCCAAGTAGAAAAATTGCAGAAATTAAATATCTAAAAAAGTTTTTATACATTTTGAATTTCCCCTCTAAATTTTTTTTGTGAAGCTTTAAGTTAATCAAAATTCAAAAAAAAAAAATAATTATTTTCGAATAGCTAACATTACTTTTCCTTATAGAATATTCTTCCTAAGGAGGTTGGAGTATTCAGTTTTATTTTTCTACTGTCACGAGAGATTACAACTAAAACTATTATTGTCATTAGATAAGGTAATGCACTTAAAAATTGAACTGGTATTCTAAACCCAATTGCTTGCATATGTAATTGTAGAATTGTAATACCACCAAAAATTAAAGCACCAATTAAAACTTTTATAGGACTCCAGGTTGCAAATACAACCAAAGCTAAAGCTATCCATCCTCTTCCAGCTGTCATATTTTCAATCCACTGTGGAGTGTATATTAAAGATAGATATGCACCTGCTAAGCCACACATAGCTCCTCCATAAAGTATACAGCAGTATCTAACTAGAATAACATTTATACCTTGATTAGATGCTGAAACAGGCGAATCACCAACAGCTCTAACAACTAAACCTAATTTAGTTTTTTTCAAAAAATAATTAGTTAAAAATGGTAAAGTAAAAGCAAAATATAAGATTATAGAGTGCCCAAATAATATTGGACCAAAAAACGGAATACTTTCTCTTAAACTTGAAAATAAAATTGGAAATTCTTTTCCAGGGATACCAACAAAATTTTTTCCTAACATTGCGGATAAACCAATGCCAAAAATAGTTAATGCCAAACCTGTTGCAACATGGTTTGTAAGAAGAGATTGAGTTAAAAATCCAAAGATTAGTGAAATTATAACTCCTGATAACATAGAACCTACGATTGCTATAAAAAGGTTGTCTGTTATTACCATTAAAGCAAAACCAGATATTGCTCCGATTATCATCATTCCTTCGACACCTAAATTTAAAACTCCCGATCTTTCAGTAATTAATTCACCTGAAGCCGCAAGTATTAATGGCACTGATGAAGCCATTATTGATCCTATTAGAATTCCTATAAAACTAATTTCTAAGCTCATTTTTTTTTAAATTTAAAATTTTAACTTTGAAAAAAAGCAAATAATCAGATGCGAGTAAAAAAAATAGGATCATACCCTGAAAGACTTGGCCGGTATATTTTGGTATTTGTAAAAAAATTTGAGCCGTTTCAGCACCGAGGTATGTCAATGCAACAACCAAAGATGCAAAAATTATGCCAAAAGGATTGAGACGACCTAAAAACGCAACAATAATTGCTGTAAAACCGTAATCGGGGGATACCATTCTATGCAGTTGTCCAATAGGCCCAGTAATTTCACCAACTCCAGCTAATCCCGCACAAGCACCACTAATCATAAAAACAACCAAAATCATGGTCTTTCCTTTAAACCCAGCATACTTAGCAGTTTTTAAACTTAGACCAGATACTTTAATCTGAAAGCCTAAATAGGTTTTATAAAGAATAAACCAACTCAGCATAACTGCTGCAAGAGCTAAAAAAATACCAGCATGAATTCTCAAACCCTCAAATAATAATGGCATTCTAGATGAGTCACTAAATTGTCTTGTTTCAGGAAAATTAAAACCTTCAGGATTACTCCATGGCCCAACTACTAAGTAATCTAAGAGTAGCTTTGATACATAAACCAACATAAGACTAACTAAAATCTCGTTTGTATTAAAATATGTTTTAAGGATTGCTGGGATAAGTGCAAAGATCATTCCCCCGATTGCTCCAGCAAGTATAACTAAAGGCAGTATATAAAAACCTTCTTGATTATAAAATAAAAGAGCAACTCCTCCTCCTACAATTGCACCAAAAGTTAATTGTCCTTCTGCACCAATATTCCAATTATTACTTTTAAAACAAAATGATAAACCAATAGCAATTAAGCAAAGGGGGGTTGCTTTGAGTAGCAATTCACTGAGGCCATATAAATTTGAAATTGGAGTTATAAAGTAAAACTTTAGCGCTTCTATTGGATTAAAACCTAAAATATAAAAAATTATACCACCACCTAAAATTGTAAGTATGATTGCAATAAAAGGAGTAAAAAAATATAATGCCATTGGTACATCATTTCTTTTTTCAATTTTAATCAATGGAACCTCCTCCCATTAGAACTCCTAATTTTTCTGGAGTGACTTCCTCTGAAGGCATTATTTTTGAAAGCTTGCCTTTGTAAATAACTGCAATTCTATCACTGAGTTTTAATAACTCCTCCGTATCTGTAGAAATTAAAATCGTTGATTTTTCTTGATCGTTAATTTTTATAAGTGTTTCATGAATATAATTGATTGCACCCACATCGAGCCCCCATGTTGGATTGTAACAAATTAATAATTCCGGAGCTGTAATTAACTCTCTCCCTAAAATAAGTTTTTGTAAATTTCCACCCGATAGAAATTGACTTTTTAATTCAACATTGTCTGTATTTACTGAGAAGTCAGATAATATTTTCTTTGAATGCTCTTTAATTTTTTTTTCATTTACCAAACCTTTTTCAAAAAAATTTGATGACTTAAAGTTATTTAAAGCTACATTTTCATATATTTTTAATTCAGGTACAGCCGCTTGAGATATTCTATCTTCAGGAGAAAAAGCCATTAAATACTCCCGTCTTTGCTTTGGATTTAATTTAGCAATTTCCTTATTTCGAAAAATGATTGATGTATCTGGTGTAATTATTTCCCCACTCAAAATTTGAAAGAGTTCGTTTTGACCATTGCCAGAAATACCCGCTATACCTAAGCATTCTCCTTTCTTTACAGAAAAATTTAGATTAACTAAATTTGTTTCAAAAGGATCATCGCTATAAAAATTTAAATGTTTTACTTTAAATATTTCATCTTTATTTTTGGAAATATTAATTTTTTTCTTAATTTTCGCTAGTTTTTGACCAACCATCTTATTTGCGAGAGTTTCAACTCTTTCATTTTGTGTTTGGCTAACCGATACAACCTTACCTTTTCGCATTACAGCAACCTCATCACATAAAGACAAAACTTCTTTTAACTTGTGAGTAATGTAAATAATTAATATTCCTTCATCACAGAATTTTTTTAAAGATATAAATAATTCCTCTGTTTCCTGCTCAGTCAAAACAGATGTAGGCTCGTCCATGATTAGAACTTTAGGGCTTCTTAAAAGACATCTTATAATCTCAACTTTTTGCTTTTGCCCTGCTGATAAATTTAATACGGGAACATCAAGATCAATACTAAAGTTATATTTTTTTAATATTTCGTTTATTCTTAACCTTAAACTTTTGTTATCTTCAGTTGCATCTATACTTAAGTTTTCAAATACTGATAAAGTTTCAAATAAATTGAAATGCTGAAAAACCATTCCAATTTTATTTTTTTTGGCATCGAGTGGAGAGCTTAATTTTAAATTTTTTTCATTTAAAAGAACCTCACCATTATCTGGGCTTATTACACCAGACAGAATTTTTACTAATGTAGATTTTCCAGCTCCGTTCTCTCCTAATAGCGCATATATTTTTCCACTTTTAAATTGAAGAGATACGTTATCATTAGCTATACACCCTGGATATATTTTTGATATATTTGATATTCTTAAGTCTGTTGCCATAACATTTCTTTAATATAATAAATCAATAACTCAATAATCTTTAAAATTTCCTATCTTTTCAAATTTGTATTAAATTCAAACAATTTAATGAAAGTTTTGAACAAATTGTTAACATAATTCAACTTTAGGTATGTATTAATGATTATTGCTTTTAAAAATAATACTTTATCAAAAAAATTTATTGCTCTGTTTATCACATTAACAATAATTTTTTTAACTGGATGCCAAACAATTAAAAAGAAATCTGATGAGGTGGCTGAAAAAGAGAATGAAAAATTTGGTCAATTCGTTGGAAAAGAAGTTAATGAGATGAGATTAGAATTAGGCTCACCTTCAGAAGATTTTGTCAATGAACTTGGAAATGAAATGCTTATCTACAAAACAAAAAAATATGGAATTCCTTGTGAAAGAAAATTTGAGGTGAATGCATCAGGGATTATTATCGGATTTAGCTCTAGTGGATGTATTTAGCCTTGTGGGGACTAGCCCCACAAGCAAGGTACTTATTTAATTTCAATAAGTTTCTTTTTTTTATGTTCCGGGATAATCCTTTCACATGCAATTGTTAAAAGACCATCTTTTAACTCTGCACCATTCACTTTTACATCATCAGCAATTGTAAATGATCTCGCAAAATGTCTTTGCGATATACCTTTGTGGATTATCTCTCCATCTTGGTTTTTGTTTTCACTTCTATCAACTTGTTTAGTTCTTACAGTTAATAGATTATCTTCAAACTCTACCTCAACATCTTTTTTGTTAAAACCAGCTAAAGCAACTTCAATTGAGTAGTTATCTTTGCCAGTTCTTCTTATGTTGTAAGGCGGGTAGTTTGATTGCATACTTAAACCACCATTGCCCAACATACTTTCGAATTGGTCAAACATATCGTCAAAACCAATTGAGAAAGGCCGAAGTGAGTTGAAAATTGATAGATCCTTACTTGTCATATTATCCTCCTTTAATTAAGCAAGTTTATTTATTGCTAGCCCCATTAGGCGACTAACAATGTTTATATGGTAATTAATTTTGATATTTCAAGATCAAGTGTTTAGTTTTCCAGCTATTTTCAAAGCGAACGCGTAGTCAACTGCAATCTCCTCAATTGCTCCATCTCTCCCAGATTTTCCTCCATGACCTGCATTCATTTCTGTTTTTAATAAAAGTAAATTGTTATCCGTTTTGTAATCCCTTAATTTTGCAGTAAATTTTGCTGGCTCATCAAATAATACCCTGTTATCACTTAAACTTGTTGTTATCAAAATGTTTGGGTAATCCATCTTTTTAATATTGTTATAAGGTGCATATGAAAATATGTAATCAAAGTGTTCTTTTTTATCTTTAGCATTTCCAAATTCATCAAATTCGCCGACTGTTAATGGTAACGAATGGTCTAAGTTCGTGGTCAACGAGTCAACGAAAGGAACAGCCATAACAATACCCAAAAATAATTCAGGCGCTTTGTTAACAACGGCTCCCATTAAAAGACCTCCAGCAGATCCACCCATTCCAATAATATTACCTTTAGACGTAAACTTTTTTTCAATTAAAAATTTTGCAGAAGCAATGTAATCTTCAAAAGTATTTTTCTTGTTTAATAACTTTCCTTCTTTCCACCATTTCATTCCTTTTTCCATACCGCCTCTAATATGAGAAGTTACCCATATAATATCTCGCTCTATTAAACTTATTCTGGTTGAGGAAAAACTTGGTGACATAGAACTACCATAAGATCCATACCCATATAATAATAATTTTGCAGATCCATCTAATTTAGTTTTTTTATGTCTTGTTATAGTTATAGGAACCATTCTTCCGTCATGAGAGGTACACTCTAATCTTTCAACTATGTAGTCATCAGAATTATGGCCACTAGGAATCTCTTGTTCTTTAACTAATTTTTTCTCTTTTGTTTTAAGATTGTATAGGTAAGTCCTTCCGGGAGTTTTTGGTGATGAATATGATAAATAAACGGTATCAGTATTTCTATCTCTTTGGGTTAACGACACACCAGGAACAATAACTTTTTCATCTGAAAAAAATATTTCTTCTTCTTCATCATTTTTTGGATTTCTTAATATTAATTTTGATAATGCATTAGAAGTTTCAGATCTTATAATCCAATCATTTAAAAAAATTAATCCTCCAATTAAAACCTCTTCTCGTGCAGGTATAAATGTTTCCCACTCCTTTTTTTCTAAATCATTTGTCTTTTCGATCTTAAAATCTTCTGCATCTTCATTTGTATGTTTATAGAAATTACCATTCCATGAATTAACAGAATATATTATCCCTCTTTTTCTTTTATCAATTAATTTTGGTTTTGGAATTATTTCATCTGCTTTAAAATAATACTGTTCGGACGTATTATGATCAGATGACGTAATAAAAAAATACTTTTCGTCAGAGCTAAGACCTATTCCTACAGTAAATGCTTCACTTTCTTCTTTAAATATAAGAATATCTTTACTAGTAGGAGTTCCAATTTCATGCCTGTAAATTTCTCTTGGTCTGTGATTGTCATCAAGCTTAGAGTAAAAAATATATTTGTCATCTAAGCTAAATGTTATTCCACCACTTGTATTTTCAATTTTTTCACCAACTTGCTCTCGACTTTTAATATCTCTTATATGTATGGTGTAATATTCAGATCCTTTTAAATCTAATGAATAAGCTAGTAATTTATCGTTATAGCTAACTTCTAAGTCTCCAAGCCCAAAATATTCTGTTTTAAGCTTTGCTTTTTCTAAATCACCATTCCAAATTTCTTCTATTTCATCAGAATCAATTTTTTTTCTTAACTTTATAGAATAATTTCCTTTTGTTGTTGTTTTTGTCCAGTAACTATATCTTACATCTTTAAACGGAAGAGATTCATCATCAAGTTTAATTCTTCCTTTAATTTCATCGAATAAAACTTTTTGAATTTCTTTTGTATCTGACATTTGATGACTAAAATAATCATTTTCATCTTCAAGATATTTTCTCACCTCTGGCAATAATTTTGAACCATCTTTCAATACTTCAAGTATATTTTCCTGATGTATCCAACTATAATCGTCTTCCCAAGTTACGTTGTGACAAGATTTTAATTCTGGTTTTTTTTTAAGCTGTGGTATTTTCATTTAAATTTAATTAATTTATGAATATTTTTTTTGCAATACTAATAATCTTTATAATTCTTTATATTTTACTCAATTGGTTTGCCAAAACCTCAACAAAAAAAATATCAAAATTTGTAAGAACATTTATTATAATTTCTTCAATATTGTTAGCGGTAATAATGGCATATGCAGGAAGATATATATTTTCCTTACCATTTATGTTGGCTATTTTGCCTTTAATTAAAACGAAAGCAGGTATTTCTTTATTTCAGCTATTTAGATTATGGGGACTTTTTAGAGTTTTAAAAAATTCTGGCAGATTTAATTTTAATCAATTTAATCAAAATATGTCATCTCAGAATATGAGTTTAGATGAAGCATATAGAATTTTAAATTTAGATCCCAAAAAAAAATATACAAAAGATGAAGTGATGAATTCTTATAAAAAAATTATGAAAAAAATTCATCCAGATAGAAGCCCAGAATTAAATAATATTGCTACTTTAGTGAACCAAGCCAAAGACACAGTCTTAAAATCGGTTGTTTAAGTATAACTTAGTATTGATTTGTACACTTGTTCGACCTTAATTAAATTTGGATCAATTTCACTTCCATGTGTAATATTATTAACATTATATCCTTCAGGAATAATTCTAATATGATTAGGAGTATAATCCGTATATGCTTTTGGTGAGTCCAATAAAATTACAAGGCTTGGTTTGCCAGACTGTGATGAAATATGTGAACCAAATGAGTCATTCCCCACATACATATCTGCAGAGGCTATAAAAGGTATTACTTCTGAGATATTTTTATTACTAAGATCTGTAATATTATCTCCTTCAACCTTATCCATTATTTCTTGAGCAATTAATTTTTCATTAGGACCACACAAAATAAAAAAATTAAATTTATTTAGTTTATTTAACTCATTTATTAGATTTGAGTAATTATCAGTGCCCCATTTTGTTGTTGGACCTGAAGATCCAGCTCCTATTACAATATTAAATTTTGATTTATCAAAATAAGTTGAGACACTTTTAAGTTTATTTTCATTTATGTGAATTTTTGTGTAGGTTTGACATTTCTCTGTGTTTAATACACTCGCAGTAAACTTTTGTGCTGCGTTGATTAAATGAAGATTTTTCTTTTTAAATAAAGGATAGTGATAAATATCTTTTATTCCAGCTAACTTACACGCGATGAATATTCTTGGACTTGGATAATAAATAAATATTTTATCAAAATTGTATTTTTTTAATTCCGATGAAAAACTAAATATATTCTTAAATTTATTATATTTTTTATCTATTACTATGACTTCTTTAATCTTAGGATCATCCTCTAATGCATCCGACAAATTATTGCATAATGTAAAAACTGTTATAGGTCCAAACTTTTCAGATAACTGATGCACATAACTTAGATGTAACAAATTTGCTCCAAGACCTATATAGCTAAGATAAACACAAACTTTCATAAGTATTTAGAATATATTTTTTTATTATTTTTTTCTTAAATCTATTCTATAATTATAGTCATATAATTAAGTTATGATTAATGGAATATATGCAGCTACATTGTCAGTATTAGATAAAAATCTGGCGTTAAATAGTGAAAAAACGATTAAATATGCTGAAAATCTAATCGACAAAGGTTGCCATGGAGTAGTTTTTTTTGGAAGTACTGGACAATCACAACTCATATCTCTTTCGGAAAAAATTCAATTAATCAATTTGTTACCAAAAAGTAATTATAGGGATAAATTTATAATTGGAACCGGTCTTAATTCGCTAGTTGATAATATTAATTTGATAAAAATAGCCAAATCAAATGGGTTTAATAAATTTCTAATTATGCCCCCTGCCTATTATAAGTATAGCGATCACGATGTGATTAATTTTTACTCAAGAATAATAGATGAAATTAATGAATGTAAAATAATTTTATATAATTTCGAAAAACTCTCAGGATATAAATTTAGTATTGATTGTGTTGAAGAGCTAGTAAAAAAATTTCCAAGTCAAATAGTTGGAGTAAAAGACAGTTCTTATAATTTGTATGAAAATTTGAAAATAGATAATTTTTCAGTAATGCCAGGTTCAGAGTCAAAATTATTGAAAGGACTTGAACTAGGTTGCTCTGGAATAATTACAGCAACAACAAATGTTACTTCAGTTTTAGCAAGAGATGTTTACGATAAATTTCAAAATGGATCAGATCAATCTTCAAACGAAAAGTTGTGTTTAGTAAGAAGCATTTTCGATAAATTTAATTTAATCTCTGGATTACATACTTTTATGGCGCAAATTGATCAGGACTACCAGAATTTAATTCCACCATTAAAGTTATTAAATGAAAACGAAAAAAAAATATTTTTTGATGAATTTCAAAAGCTTGATTTTGACTTTAAGCACTTAAAAGCAGCATAATGAAACTTATAAATTTTTTAAATGATTTATTCAAAGAAGATGGCTTTATCTTAATAGATTATAATTCTAACAGATATGTTATAGGAAAGCCTTTGAAAGAAACTCCAATAGAGTTGCAATTACTAGATAAAAGCTTGCACCAAAAATTACTGTTTCATCCTGATTTATATTTTGGTGAAGCATATACCAATGGCTCTTTAAGATTAAAAAATGGAACTTTGACGGAATTTCTTGATATAGCTTTTAAAAATATTGGAAGAGCAGATATTAATATATATGGAAAGATATTAAATAAAATAAAGGGAACTTTAAAATATTTAACAAGTTTTAATAAAATTGTTAAATCTAAACAAAATGTTGCACACCATTATGATATTTCAGAAAAATTATATGATTTGTTTCTTGATAAAAAAAGACAATATTCATGTGCATACTTCAAAAATGAGAATGATAGCTTGGAAACGGCTCAAGAAAATAAAATTGATCACATAATTAAAAAACTTCATATACAACCTAACCAAAAAGTTTTAGATATTGGATCTGGTTGGGGAACACTTGCAATTGACATTGCAAAAAAAACAAAAGCTTCAGTTACCGGAATTACACTTTCAGAAAATCAATTAAAATATAGCCAAGAAAAAGCCAAAGAATTAAATTTAGATAATCAAGTTGAATTTAAATTAATAGATTACAGACAATTGAATGAAAAATTTGATAGGATAGTTAGTGTTGGAATGTTTGAACATGTTGGAAAAAAATTCTATGAAACCTATTTTAATAGAGTGTCTCAAATGTTAAAAAAGGATGGAGTAGCTTTGATACACACAATTGGATCAAATCTACCACCTAGAGACCCACAGCCTTGGATAACAAAATATATATTTCCTGGTGGATATACCCCTAGTTTAAGCGAAATAGCGAGGCCAATAGAGGATTCTGGACTTATAGCTACAGATATAGAGATTTTAAGGATGCACTATGCTCACACATTAAGAAATTGGAGAGAAAGATTTCTATCAAAAAAAGATCAAGTTTTAGAAATGTTTGATGAAAAATTTTTAAGGATGTGGGAATTTTATCTTACAAGTTGTGAAATGGCTTTTAAATGGGGAGATCAAGTTGTATTTCAACTTCAGCTAACTAAAGATATTAGATCTGTTCCTAATACTAGAGACTATATTTATTAAAAATTAGCTGATAAAGCTGTATTTCTTAAATGAAAAAAAAGAAAAAAAAACCTAAAAAAAAAAATTTAAAAACAAAGGTTAAAAAATCAAAAAATAAATCCAAGTCAAAAATAAAGAAAAAAAGACCAAAATTAAAAAAAAAAATAACAAAAAGATTAAATCGAAGAAAAAAAATAAAAAAAGTTAAGTTAAAGACAAGTACTGAAAAGGGTATTATTTCAAGAACGGTCAGACTTGAGGAAGATTTAAAAAATAAGTTTTCTTTCAAATTTAGTTTTAATTTATTAGCAATTGATAAATTAATACAAAAATTTTTTCAAATTATAGAATTTAGATTAATTCGTTTTAAAGAAATAAGAGCTGAGGAAAAAAGACAAATTAAACTTGAGAAAATTGAGCAAGCAGAAAAGGAAAAAATCGAAATTGAAAAACAAAAGAAAGCAGATGAGGAAGCTTTTTTAAAAGAAAAAGAAATCCAGTTAAAACAAGAACAAAAATTAGAAAGAGAAAGAGCAAAAGATATAAAATTATTCTTAAGAAAAGAACAGGCTATACTAAGAAAAGAGCAGGCGGAGAGACAAAAGAAATTTTTACAAGAATTAAAATTAGAAAAGCAAATAGAAAAGTTTAGAATAAGAGAAGTAAAAGAATTAGAACAACTAGAAAAATTAGCGTTAAGAGAAAAGAGAGAGGATTATTCAGGATTACAAGAGCGTATCGAAAAACTAAAATTAAAATATCAACAATTAAGAGATCAGAAAATAAGAGAACGAGTTGAAGCGTTAGGCGTAAAAACACAAGAAGGAGACGATAGAGCAAAATTACTTCAAAGAGAAAGGGAGTATACTTTAGCTAGGCAAAAAATTGAGTTTGCACTTGAAAGCTTTTACAGAAGTGCGAATAGTTTAGTTTTTCAACTTAATAAAAGATATATAACTAAACATATGTCTATCTTGAGATGCATAGACAGAAGATTCGAAACTGGAGAGATATTTATAAAATGGGATGAGACAATTGATGATGAGTGGTTAATACTAATTTATATTAAAAATAATTCTCCAGATGAAGGTATAGTCATTGAAGATAAAACAAATGAAGAAAAAAATATTTCACATGAATTTAAACCAAGTGAAATTTTTAAAGCCTCAGATTTAATGGTAGATTCATTAACCCAGCTGATTGCAAAAAAAAGATCTAAGAACAATTAAATTTGTTGGTCTTTGATAATTTCTTCTATTAACTTTATATTTTCTCCACTTTTGATTAATGGATAAATAGATTTTGCTTTTCTCAAGTCATCAACTGCTTTTTCATATTCCTTTAAGCTTAAGTATATTTGCGCTCGTCCTGATAATGCTCCAAAATGTCTTGGCTCTAGATCTAAAACTTTTTCAATATCATCTAACGATTTCTCATAATCCCCCAATATAAATAGTAATGTTGCTCTCTTATTCCAACCCTCCGCCCATTTTGGGTCCTCATTAATCACATCTGTAAATAGTTTTAATGCCATTCTATACTGCTGATGGTACATGGAATAAGTTCCGTTCTCTAATTTGTTTGTCAGATAATCATTGTTTGGGTGTCTTGTCCATTTATTCCAAATTTGATCCTCTAGCTTTTCTGCTTGTTGTAAATTTTTTGCATTAAGCAATTCTTTAAACAATATATTTAAATTGTCTGAATACACATTATTTGTACTTACAAATAAAAATATAATTATAAAACTTACATATTTTTTAATCACTGACATATACAGATACTCCTCTAGAATTAATGTCTACATCAAATTTTTTATGCAATGGTGGAAAAGCTCTTTGAGAACAATCCAGTCTATCACAAGTTCTACATGAAACCCCTACAGGTATCTCTGATTTTTTATCATTCAAATCTAAGTTTTCCGTATAAACAAAATCTCTTGCATATTTGGCTTCACATCCAAGTCCAATAGATAACATACTTTTTTTTTGTCCATATCTTCCTATACCTTTTTCAACAGTTCTTGCTATACATACATACTTTTCACCATTAGTCATTTTACTCACTGCAGCCTGTATAACACCAGGTCTAGAAAAAGCTGAATATACATTCCATCGAGGACAAGCACCACCATATCGTGGTATTTCTATACCTGACAATGAAAATCTTTTTGAAATATTACCAGCTACATCAACTCTCAAAAAATGAAATGGAACCCCAGGTAATTTTGGATCATTCAAACATGTTACTCTATGCGTGACTTGTTCGAACGAAGTTGCAAAAGTATTTTGCAATAACTCTAAATCATATTTAAGTTTTTTACATTCATAATGAAATAATTTGTAGGGCATTAAAATCGCTGCACCACAATAATTTAATAAAGCAACTTTTGTTAATTTTTTCGATTCTTCATTTGGATAATTAAAAGTATCAAGATAAGAATTTATTATGTCACTAGCCCCCTCTTGTGCAATTTGAGCTGCAGCATGTAATTTCTTTGTTTCCAAAGACAAATAATCAGACAATAGCAACTTTCTATTTTTGTTATCATAAATTTTTGAAAAGGGTTTTCCTTCCTCAGGAATTATATCTTGTACTTCAATTTTATACTCTGATTTTAAATAATCACATAAAGCAATATATCTTGTTCTATTATTTTGTTTTATTTGTTCAAAGATTTGATTTGCAAATTCCTCTAGTTTTGGAAAAAAATTTCTATTTTCTTGCAAAAAATCTGAAATTACTTCTCCAGGAAATGAGTTTTTTCTATTATCAACAATTTTTCCTGAAAGCTTTTCAATTTTGTTAACCAATTCATGATCTTTTTTTTTCAAAATGTCTCCTAATCTTATTAGAGCTTTACCAATTTTTGGATTACTATTTGCTAGATCTTTAACCTCTGGGCCAACTATATCCAAATCTTCAAAAAGTTGATCATCAAGCAATTCTGAAATTGTGTTGACCATATTGATATCTGATTTATTTGTTAGATCGCTAATGTTGATGCTTAACTCCTCACAAATTTTTAAAAGTAATTCGCCGTCAATTTTTCTTTTACCACCCTCGATTAAAGCTAAATAACTTGGTGAAATGTTAAGTTGTGAGGCTAGTTTGTTTGCCTGCATACCTAGCTGTCTTCTAAAAGCTTTTATTTTTGGACCAATGTTTAATTCTACTTGACTCATTTACTAATTGTAAACTTTGTAAATTATTATTTACAAAAAATTTATTGTATTTACTAGAATTTTAACATTTTTAGTGGATTTTGTAAATATTGTAAATTATAAAGTTTACATGGACAAAAATACTATAAAAAACATTGAAACTAGTTCTCAAACTACAAATCACCAAGAGCACCAAGAGCATAGAAGCAGAGGGGTTTATTTAAGAGATGACCACTGCGATTGGGGATCAAGTGGAATGAATGAGTTTACAGAAGAATATAACGAAAAGTAAAAAGAATTAGTTTTTTTAAAGGGGGAATAATGTCAGCCGAGAAAATCTCGTACGAGTTGAAAAGATTTGCAGGAATACAAAGGGATTATAAGCCAGATGAAGTAGAAAGGCTAAGAGGATCTATTAGAATTGAGTATTCAATGTGTAAACAGCAATCTCAAAAACTCTGGAGATTGTTGAATACAGAGCCATATGTAAACACACTTGGTTCTTTATCAGGAAATCAAGCTGTTCAACATGCAAAAGCAGGTTTAAAAGCGATCTATTTAAGTGGTTGGCAAGTTGCAGCAGACGCAAACAGTGCTGGTGAAATGTATCCTGATCAATCTTTATATCCTTACGACAGCGCACCTAAATTAGTTGAGTCTATGAATAATTCTTTAATTAGAGCTGATCAAATTCAGCATATGGAAATAGCAGATGGAGATATGAAAAGCAGCGAAAGAACTGATTACATGTTGCCAATTATTGCAGATGGCGAAGCAGGATTTGGCGGTCCTCTAAATGTATTTGAGCTAACAAAAAAATTTATAAAAGCTGGCGCAGCCGGGGTTCATTTTGAAGACCAACTAGCTAGTGAAAAAAAATGCGGACATATGGGTGGTAAGGTACTTGTTCCTACTGGAACCATGGTCCGAAATCTAAAAGCAGCAAGATTGGCAGCTGATATTGCCGACGTTCCTCTCATTATTCTTGCAAGAACAGATGCCAACGCTGCGAAACTAATAACAAACGATTTTGATGAAAATGACAAACCGTTTTTAACAGGAGAAAGATCACCTGAAGGCTTTTATTATGTAAAAGATGGTATTGATCAAGCAATCTCAAGAGGGTTAGCTTATGCTCCTTACGCGGATTTAATATGGTGTGAAACCGCAACACCTAATTTAGAAGAAGCAAAAAAGTTTGCTGATGCAATACATGCAAAATTTCCTGGCAAGATGTTAGCTTATAATTGTTCTCCATCATTTAATTGGAAGAAACATTTATCTGATGACGAGATTGCAACATTTCAAACTAAAATTGGAATGATGGGGTATAAATTTCAATTTATAACTTTAGCAGGTTTCCATACGCAAAATATTGCTATTTTCGAGCTAGCAGAAAAATATAAAAAGGAAGGTATGACTGCTTACTCTAGAATACAACAAAATGAATTTGCTAGAGAAAAAGACGGATATACCAGTGTTAAACACCAACGAGAAGTTGGCACTTCTTATTTTGATGCAGTTTCCAATACAATAAGTTCTGGAAAGAGCTCCACAACAGCAATGGAAGGCTCAACAGAATCTGAGCAATTTTAATTACTCTTTAGCTTTTGAATTTGATCCCAGGCTGAATTAATAGCTCTCATTTTCTTTTTACTTTCCTCAATAACTTCCTGAGGAACTCCTTTACTTAGAAGTAAGTCAGGATGATGTTCTTTACTTAATTTTAAATATCTTTTTCTAATATCTGCAAGATTATCATCAGGTTTGCTCTCTAATACCACATATGGGTTGAGTTTATCTGATGATTTTCTACCCTCAACTATTCCATTGAACTGGGCGTTACTAAGACCAAATAATTGAGAAACATGTTGTATCATTCTAAATTCTTGATCACTTATATTTCCATCAGCTTCTGCAATATAAAATAATATATTAATGACTTCTTCCAATACATTTATATTTCCTTGATAAATCTGAGCTATTTGTTTTGCATATGGCTCGTAACCAGTGCTTTCTTCTTTAGCTTTATTAAAAATTTTTCCAACTTGATCTAATTCATTTTCTGGAATTTTGAGTTTATCTTTTACTGCTATTAATTCCTCTCTACTAACCTGACCGTCTGCTTTACTCAGTTTCGCCGATAAAACTATAAGAGCCAATGCAAAAACTTGTTGAGGTTGTGCAAAAGATTTAAATGATGATCTTGATCTTGATACTTTTCCACCAATTAAGGAACCTAATAGCATTCCAAACGGCCCTCCTAAAGAAAAACCGATCATACCACCAATTAAACTTCCCCAGATAGACATATAAAAAAATTTAATATAATTTAATATATTTATGTTCTCAACTTTTTTAGCTTTAACATTTTTATTTTTAATATTTATGTGGTCTCTGGCTTGGGTAAATTATTACAATAAACTAGATAAAAGATTTGGTTCATCTTTATGGAGATGGAGTTATGATTATCCAGTGCCAGGTGATAGAGATATTTCTTTTCTCGATGATAAAAAATTCGTTATTTTAAGAAGAAAGAGGAATAGAGCGGTTACAGTTATGTATTTTATTTTATTTTTCTCTTTTTTTATATTTTTATCTTTTGTAACCCAGATTTTATACGCTATTCAACATTAGTTTAGTTGATGTCTATTTTTTAAATACAAAAAAAACGCTACAATTTCATATCCGACATAAAATAATTGGTAAATGACCGGGAGTTTAAAAAATTTATAAAGAAACTTGTATTTTGGAATACTTTTCCAAATAAGTAAAAAAGCATCAATACCTACATAGATTTTTCCATCTTGTTCTACATGAAGTCGTCTTAGAAGCTCTTTATCAGTTTTTTTTGTTTCTAATTCAGCATTTTTATTTTTAGTTATGTCTATCCAATTCAAATTTTCTATGTTTTCTTTCTTATAAATATTAATTTCTGCTCTGCAGATTTTGCATGAATTGTTAAAAAAAACCTTCATATTCAAACTATATTTGAATATTTTATTTTTACAAATGTGCCAAATAAGCAGTTGATATATTAATAATCACTACTACATTCTTCAAATGTCAAATTTCTTCAAAGAAACAGATATAGATACATCGCAAGCTGAAGCAATTGTTACTGAAACCTTAAAAAATTGTGATGACGGAGAATTATATTTAGAAAATCATAAATCTGAGTCTATTGTTTTAGACGATAATAAAATAAAGAGTTCAACTTATAATTCTGATCTAGGATATGGTTTCAGAGCTGTGACAGGAGAGGTTGTTGCCTACTCTCATTCTAATGATATTTCAAAGGAATCATTAAGAAAATCAAGCGATAATTTAAAAGATACATTAAAGTCAAAAAAAGGAACCTATAATCATGAAATTCCTAAAACTAACAACAAATATTACGAAAATATTAATCCTATTGAAAGCAAGACTTTCGACTCAAAGATAGATTTGCTGAACAGTGTTAATAACTATTTAAGATCAAAAGGCTCAATTGTAAATCAAGTAACTGCAAATTTTTTAGGTGAACATAAATCAATAGAAATTATTAGGTCTGATAATCAAGTCTTGAAAGATGATAGACCATTAGTCAGATTCAACGTTTCTGTCGTACTAGAGAAAGATGGAAAAAAAGAAACAGGTGTTTATGGAGTTGGAGGAAGACAAAGTTATGATGATTATCTAAAAGATGGAAGCTGGAAAGATGTTTGTGATGAAGCTTTTAGAATCGCAAATGTGAATTTAGAAAGCAAACCAGCGCCAGCAGGAGAAATGAAAGTTGTTTTAGGTCCTGGATGGCCAGCAATTTTAATTCACGAAGCAATCGGCCATGGTCTTGAGGGTGATTTCAATAGAAAAAAAACTTCAGCTTTTCATAATTTAATGGGGCAGCAAGTAGCTAGCGAAGGAGTTACGATTGTAGATGACGGCACCTTACATCAAAGAAGAGGAAGTTTAACGATAGATGATGAAGGAACGCCTACTGAAAATACAGTTTTAATAGAAAATGGAATTTTAAAAAATTATATGCAAGACCGTTTAAACGCTCGTTTGATGGGAACTAAGTCAACAGGTAGCGGAAGAAGAGAAAGTTATAAACATGTGGTTTTACCAAGAATGAGAAACACAATGATGCTGTCAGGTAAATATTCACAAGATGAAATGATAAGTTCAGTTGACAAAGGTATTTTTGCTGTAAGTTTTGGAGGAGGGCAAGTAGACATAACTTCAGGAAAATTTGTCTTTAACTGCACAGAAGCATACGAAATTAATAATGGTAAAATTGGATCACCAATCAAAGGCGCTACATTAATTGGAGATGGACCATCAATTTTAAAAGAAGTTTCATTAGTGGGTAATGATATGAAATTAGATCCAGGTATTGGAACATGTGGGAAAGCTGGACAGGGTGTTCCAGTAGGAGTAGCTCAGCCATCAATTCTTATAAATAAGATGACTGTTGGTGGAACAAAACTTTAATCTAAATGATAAGGGATCAGGAATTTTTAAGTGATATAGCGTTTTATTGTATTGAAAACTCTAAAAAACTAGGAGCTACGGATGTGGGTGTAAAAGTAATTCACTCTGTTTCAGAAAATGTTAGTTTTAGAAATAAAAAATTAGACGAGTCAAATAGAGCAGATAGTTTTGCTGTCAATTTAACTACTTATATAGAGAAAAAAAAATCAAGCATTAATTCATCAGATTTATCTAAATCAAACTTAGAAAAACTAATAGAACGTTGTATTGATGCTACAAAAATTACTCCATCAGATGAAAATAATTCGTTACCAGATAAAGATTTAATGTCTAAAGAGATAAGAGACCTTAATCTCTATGATGAAACACATTATCCAAATGATAAAAAGATTGAATTTTTAAAAAATGTTGAAGAAACAGCATCAACGGAAGAAAAAATAGTTAATACTGAAGCTGGTTTTACTGAAAATAAAAATAATTTTATACTCGCAAACAGTAATGGTTTTTTAGGTGGATACAAAACCTCAAATTTTTCATCCTCATGTGTAGCCGTATCAAGAATTAATGGTGCAATGGAAAGAGATTATGAGTTTGGTAGTACAAGATTCTTACAAGATATGATGAAACCAGAAGAAATTGGAAAAATAGCTGCCGACAAAGCAATCAAAAAGTTAGGTCCAAAAAAAATCAAGAGTGAAAAAATTGGCGTTATATTCGATAAAAGAATTTCCAAAGGAATATTAAGCACACTAGCAAGTGCAATAAGTGCGAGTGCTATTGCAAGAGGAACTTCTTTTTTAAAAGATCAAATAAATTCTGAAGTTTTTCCAAATTCAATTAATATCATCGATGATCCAAAAATTGAAAAAGGATTAGGTTCTCAAAACTTTGATAGCGAGGGCGTTGAAACAAATTCTCTGAAACTAGTTGAGAATGGCATTTTAAAAAATTATTTAATTGATACTTATTATGGTAAAAAGTTAAATTTAAAATCTAATGGTAGGTCTGGAGGAACAACAAACTTATACTTTGAAAACGGTACCTTAAGTTTTAAGGATTTGCTAAATTCAGAAAAGAAATTTCTATACATAACAGAGACTATAGGCCATGGAGGTAATATTATTACAGGAGATTACTCAGTTGGAGCGTCAGGATTTATGGTTGAGGATGGAGAATTAACTTACCCAGTAAGTGAAATAACTATTGCTGGAAATTTTAAGGAAATGTTTAAGAATATTACTTTGGCAAACGATCTAGAGATGAAGTACTCTACAAATGCACCTACTCTTTTGATTAATCAAATGACTGTAGCGGGAAAATAATTATTGTATTTTTTTTAGTCTATATTCCCATAAACCCATTCTCTTATAAGCTACTTTTATAATTAATGCTTTTTTCTTATCATACCATATTTCAAAATTTAATTTTTTATCATCAGGTAGATTTGGGTCAGTAGAAAATAGTCTAAAATGTTCTACATCATATTCTTTATTATAAAGTTTAATTTTTTCTTTTCCTAAAAATTCTATGTTTTGTTTTTTTACACTTCCAGATAATGGACTTATTTGTGTCTCAGTTTGCAAAATTCTATGATTCCACCAATGACCAATGATATTTTCTTTATCCGCCTCTCCTTTATATGATGACCCATTAATTATAAACTTCTCTTTTTTTTCATCAAAAATTAAATTTACATATTTTCTCTTATTGTTTTGAAATGTTTCTGAGTTAAATGAAATTAATTGGTCTCCAATATATTCTTCAGTACCTCTACTATTTATAGAGAACACTGTAACACCCAATAATTTTACATTGAAATTAGTCTTATTTTTAACAATAAATTTATTTTCTTCTTTTTTAAATGTAAAAATACTTTCTCCAATTTTTTCATCATCTTTAAATATCTCCATTTCTATGTTTGAATAATTTTTATAGTGATCAGTATGTGCTTGCAAAAAAACAGGAGATAAAACCAACAATATTATTAAGAATTTTCTCATTATTTCATATTATTTTAATTAACTTGTTTGAACTTTATATAGAATTTTTATGTTTAAAAGATAAATAGTCTAAAGAATTATGTTTTTAACCATTAAAAATATCCCTTCAAAATCTTGGAGCTCAGAAAAACCTTTAAATTTAAAACCTAAATTTACAACTTTTTTACTTTTATGTGTTGGTTTATCTTTGTTTGGATTGGGAGAGGGTCTTTTATTAGTTTCTACTACTGGTAATTCTCCATGGTCTGTTCTTGCAGAAGGGTTATCAAACATATTAAATATTTCGATCGGATTATCTACATTTATAATAAGTATTATTGTTTTAGGGTTTTGGTTTCCACTAAAACAAAAACCAGGAATTGGTACAATTCTAAATATTTTAATTATAGCAGCGATAATCGACTTGACGCTTTTTCTTTTTGATCCCCCTTTAGCTACTTTTTCAAAATATATTCTTGCTGTATTTTCTGTTTTGCTTGTCGGTCTAGGAAGCGGGATATACTTAATTGCAAATTTAGGTCCTGGTCCTAGAGATGGATTGATGACGGGTCTAACAAAAAAAACTCAACTTCCTATTGCTTTAATTCGAGCTACTTTGGAAATTTCAGCTGTTATATCTGGTTGGTATTTGGGAGGAACTGTTGGTTTGGGCACTATAATATTTGCATTTGGGATAGGTCCTGCTGTAGCTTTAGGAATTTATATTGTGGATAAAGTTACGAAGTAAATGTTTTTAGTGGACAATTAGTCGATTGTTAATATTGAATAAAAATTGTAAATATAAATTATGTCTATAAAAAATTGGATGAAAGAATCTGCAAATATACTATTTGACGATAGTAAAAATGATTTAAGAGCACTTCCCAAAACTGTGAGACTACAAATATTATTAGTTTTGAGTTTTATATGGACGACAGTATTTAGTTTATATGTATTCTCATATGCCACTTTTGCATTTGGTTGGGCGGGGACATATGTTGCTCATATAGGTTTAATATTTGCTGTTTATTATACGTTTAAACAATTTCATAGAGCTGAAGCAAAAGCTGTTAGTGTTTTTAAGACAAAAAACTTTGATCCATTTAAAATCATGACAATTGTTTTTGTTATAGTTTTTATTTTTGTTTTCTCTAAAGGTATTGAAGTATTGACAAGAACAAACTCTTACTCAATTCCATACGACGGACCTAGTAAATCAGCATTTGAAAAGTGGCTACCATTTACAAAAAAAAATAATTAATAAATATTACAACTTACAAGTGATTTTATCACTATAACAATTTTTTTTATCTTATATTTAAGTAATATAAAAATCATGAGAAAGATTTTTATCTTAATTATTTCTACAATATTATTTTCAGCATCTGTCACAAATTCAGCCATTTTAGAAAAAGATTATGTTTCAATTTTTAGCAAATATGAAATTAACAATAGAGATGTTGCCCAAAATATAATTAACAAATGTGTAAATAAGTTTGGAAAAAATAACATAAAGGTAACAACAAATAATAAAGGTGAAAAAGTATTAGAACACCAAAAAGAAAAAGAATTTTTAAACTGTACTTACGAGAATATTCTCCAGAAAATCAAACCGATTCCTGCAGTAAATAGCTTACAATCAACACAAATTGAAGAATTTATTTTGAATAATGAGCTAACATTTGATGATGGTACTGGAAATGGCAAAGTTACATACGTTTTTAATAACAACGGTTATGAAAAATTTAAAAATGGAAAAAAAATAGGTAGTGATGGATGGAGATTTAGTAAATTAAAAACATTAAGAGTATTCATGGATGGAGAAAAAACAACATGGAGAATTTCAAAAAATTTTTTAGCTTTATCGATAAAAAAAGGAAATAATAAAGCTGTTCCATATTTTCTAGAGTATGAAAATAAAGATGATGCCAAAAAAAGAAGAAAAAGATTGGCTGATAAAAAACAAAAAGAAGAGAAAAGAAAAAAAGAAGAAAGATTAGCAGAAGAAAAACGTAAAGAAGAAGAAAGATTAGCAGAAGAAAGACGTAAGGAAGAAGAGAGATTAGCAGAAGAAAAACGTAAAGAAGAAGAGAGATTAGCAGAGGAAAGACGTAAACAGGAAGAAGAGAGAAAAAAAGCCACTTTAGAAAAAAAATTAGCTTTATTAAAAACAAGTGAATTAGAACAAAGTCAAAATCTTATTAAAGATATAAAATCATTTATTCAAACAAATCCAAATGTTTTTGAAATAGTTGAGTTAGCAAAATACATGATCAAGGTAGAAACTATATTGGATGGAAGTTATACAGAGCAAAATAAAAAAGATTTAGCAGAACTTAAAAATTTTGTATATGCCTCACCTAAATTTAAAAAATATCATGAAAATATTTTAAAAATAGAGGAGAATAAAAAATTAACTATAATAGATGAAGAAATTAACAAACTAGAAAATGTTGTTAAAGATGCTAAAAATTATTTACAAAAAAACTTTGACTCACCATATGCATCTCAACTTATAGAAATTATAGAGTTTTCTGAAAACACACTTCAAAACATTGACAGTTTAGAAAATGTAAAAAATTCATATAATAATATTAAAAAATTAGGCATTGAAATAAGTGAATATCAAGAAAATTATCAAAGTCTTGAAACCGAACTTAATAAATTAAAAGATTATTTAGCGCAATATATCTCTACTGAGATATCCGAATCAATCATTGTTCAGATTGAATTAATCGAAAAAATTTTAAAAGATAACGAGCCTGATAAAATAAAATTAGCAATATCAGAATTAGATAAATTTTATGAAGATGTAATTTCTTCATATCAGACCAAGTTAGCAGACGAACAGGAAAGATTAGCAGAGGAAAAACGTAAAGAAGAAGAAAGATTAGCAGAAGAAAAACGTAAAGAAGAGGAAAGATTAGCAGAAGAAAAACGTAAAGAAGAAGAAAGATTAGCAGAAGAAAAACGTAAAGAAGAAGAAATTAAGCTACAAGACACCTTCAAAAAATATAAAGCTAATAATCAATTTCAGAAAGATTTAGTAAGAACTTTGCTCAAAATACCTGGAATTAATTTAGAAAATATTAAATTTTCAAGAGGAGATAGATTGATTGAAGCAGACTTCTCAATAAAAATTCTTGATGATTTCATTGGTATTTCTGGGCTTCAATTAAATAATTTAAATAAAAATGTTTTTTATAAGTTAGTAAAATCTCTTGAAAGATTAGATGTAGAGCCTTCACTATTTGAAGAAAAAAAATGGTTTGATCAAATAAGTGTAGATAATTTTTCATATAACATTGATGGCTCAACTTTTAATTCATCAATAAATTTAAAAAATTTAGAATTTGTAGAATTTTCAAAGAATTTACAATTTATTACAAAGATTTCTAAAGAAATTTATTATGCAGATAAAAATACTGAAATTGGAGTTGCAGCTTTAATGAGCATGTCATTAAAAGAAGTTATTTTTAAAGATTTATTATTTAATGATAAAAATAATAACAGGAAATTTTCTTTCGAATCATTTGATATAAAAAATTTTAGTTTATTTGACTGGGGAAGATGGACTGTAAAAAATTACAAGGATCAAGATAAAAATACTAATACAGAAGTTTATTATGAATATTCAGATTTAAAAAATGTAATATTTGATAAGTCTGAAATTATGAAATATGCCCAAAGTTATAATCCAGAAACTTTCAATTTTGATAATGATTATAAAGTTTTTTTAAATTTTATAAATTCTCTAGGAAGTGGCGTGACAAGAAATATTGTTGTAAAAGATTTATCTACAAATAATAAGATTGTTACAGCTTCTAGTATCAGTTTAAATAGTTTAAAATTTGACTACATTGATAATGATAGGATTCAAAAATCACTTACAGAATTTGATATAAATTTTACAGGGCTTGATTTAAGTGTAAATGAAGTATCTCCTGAATTTTCAAATTATTTTACTCTAATGGGCTATGATAACATTAAATTTGATTTCGGGACGTCATTAAAATGGGTTACTACAAAAAATATGTTAAATTTTGATATAAATTTAGGAATAACCAAGGCAGCTGATTTAGAATTAAAAACGACTTTTTCGGGATTATCCGCGGAAGCTCTTAATATACAAAATGAAGCCGCGCTAGGCGCTTATCTTTTAAGCAATTTTAAACTTAATAATTTGAGTTTATCATTAGTAGACAATTCTTTGAGAGATAATATTTTCAAATTAGCAGCAGCTGAATCAAAAATGACTACGCCCGAATTTAAAAGAGAAATTATAAATCAAATAAATGCTTATACTGCTAGCGCAACCCAAACAAATTTGTTTAATCAATACAAAAAATCGGTTGTAAAATTTATAAATGGTTCAAAAAAAATAGTTATACAAATTTCTCCTAAGAACCCACTTTCAATTGCAGAAGTATCACCTTATTTTTTAACTATGGATTACGATCAAATAATTAGAGTCTTAAATTTATCTATAAAGAATTAAAAAATAGTTTAATTAAATTTCAGTGTTCTTTGCTAGCCTCTTCCTAACATGCGGATCAAGCACAGCTTTCCTTAATCTGCATGAATTTGGTGTAATCTCTAATGCTTCATCAGAATTTAACATGCTCAATTGTTCAGCAATAGACATCTTTCTTACGGGAGTTAAGACAACATTTTCGTCTGTTCCTTGTGTCCTCATATTTGTAAGTTTTTTGCCTTTCATGACATTTATAATCATATCACCAGGTTTAGGTGACAATCCTACAATCATACCCGAATAAACTGGATCATTATGAGTAACAAACATTTCTCCTCTTGCCTGTAGATTATAAATTGCAAATGCTACTGCTTTTCCTTGTTCCATAGAAATTAATGCACCATTTCTTCTGCCTTCCATATCTCCCTCAAATTTTCCATAAGAATGGAATATTCTGTTTATTACTCCTGTTCCTTTAGTTAGAGTAAGAAATCTACTGGTGTACCCCATTAAACCTCTAGTTGGTGCATGAAAGATTAATCGTTTTTTATTTTTTCCTGTATCTTTAAGATCTATTAATTTTCCTTTTCTTTTATTCATGGAGTCTATAACTTTCGAAGAGAACTCTTCGTCAAGATCCATAGTAATTTCTTCAATAGGTTCTAATTTTTCACCATTTTCATTTTTTTGAAATAAAACTCTAGGAGGGCTTACTGTCATTTCAAATCCTTCACGTCTCATTTGTGTTAATAATATTTCTAACATTAATTCGCCTCTTCCACTTATTTCAAATGAGTCTTTATTTTCATTTTCTGAAAAAGAAATTCCGACATTATTCTGAGCCTCCTGAACTAACCTCTCTCTAATTTGAGTACTTGTAAGTTTTTTACCTTCAGTACCAGCTAATGGAGAACTATTAACTGTTATTTTGATAGACATCGTTGGTGGATCAATTGGGGTTGCTTGTATTGGTATATCTACCTCAGGATCACATATGGTATCAGCAACATTTGCTTTTTCTAATCCAGCGATAACTACAATATCTCCAGCTTCGCCAACTTCTATTGGTACTTTCTTTGTCCCTTCGTATCTAAATATTTTAGTCAATCTTCCCTCATCAACTTTTTTTCCATCAAGATTAATTGCTTTGATTTGTTGGTTTGCTTTTGCAGTACCTTGAGAAATTCTACCTACTAAACTTCTACCCAAAAAACTGTCTGCGTATAAAAGAGTCGAAAGCATTGCAAAAGGCTTGGTCTTGTCAAATTCTGCTGTCTTAACATGATCTATTACTAAATCTAGTAATGGGTTTAAATTTTTTCTTGGGCCATCTATTTCTTTAGATGCCCAACCAGATCTTCCACTTGCGTAAATAACTGGAAAGTCTAATTGTTCCTCGTTGGCATCTAAGCTGACAAACAAGTCAAAAGTCTCATTTAAAACTTCATCGGCTCTTTGGTCAGCCTTGTCTAATTTATTAATGACTACTATTGGTTTAAGGCCTTGTTTAAGTGCTTTAGCTAATACAAATTTAGTTTGAGGCATTACTCCTTCGGCTGAATCTATTAACAATAATGCACCATCAGCCATACTAAGAACTCTTTCAACTTCTGCAGCAAAATCCCTGTGTCCAGGCGTATCAATAATATTTATTCTAGAATCTTTCCAATTTATCGAAGCTGGTTTAGCAAGAATTGTAATACCTCTCTCCTTTTCAAGTTCGCCGGAGTCCATCAATCTTTCATCAATAACTTCGTTTTCTCTAAATGAACCACTCTGTTTCATTAAATTATCAATCAAAGTAGTTTTTCCATGGTCTACATGGGCAATGATAGTGATGTTTCTTATTGATCTCGTCATTTGCGCGTTCTTATATATTAAAAAAGTAATTTTTAAACCTTAAAAAGTCTTTGTTTGTAGCCATTTTATAGAAATAATAATTAAAATATGATTAGAATTAAATTTATTATTAAATTTTAATTTATATTAATGCTTCAAAAAATAAAAAATTATGTAAGGTATACAAGATTACATTATTTTTACCTTAGATTTAAAAATCCTTCTTGGACAAGTTGGATTGAAAAAGAAGTTAATTTTTATAAGAGCTTTCTAAAAAAAGATCAATTGATTTTTGACTTAGGAGCAAACATAGGTGACAAAACTCATGTATTCACTTTTTTTTCCAGTAAGATTATATTATACGAGCCTGAAGAAATATTGTGTGAAAAATTAAAGTTTAGATACAGAAATTATAGGTCGATCGTAATTGAAAATAAAGTTGTCAGTGATAGAAAAGGAAATATAAATTTTTATTCTGTTAAAGATGATGAAGCCTATTCAAGTATTTTAGAAAATTATTCATTAGGACATCCACACCTTAAAAAAAGGGTAGTCACAAAAAAATCCAAAATTTCTACTAATTTAAATAATGAAATTAAATTATATGGTGCGCCTCACTATATTAAAATTGATTGTGAAGGTGCTGAAGAATTAATTCTTAAAAATCTTGATTACCAAATCGATATTATAAGTTTTGAAGCTAATTTACCAAAATTCTATGACGCAACAGTTAGAATTATCGACAATTTAGTGACAAAATTTAACTACTTAATAAACTTGAGACAAGAAGGAAAATTTGAATTTGAGTTTAAAAACAACTTTGAGGGTGATAATATCCAAAGATTATTAAGACAATATCAAAATACTTGCGAAATATTCTTGTTTAGAAAATAGCAAAAAAAAAGGCGAGTAAAAACTCGCCTTTTTGAGTTTTTATTTGAGATTAATGGGGATTAAATTCTCATTCTGGTATTGGATAAGTATTGCTTTACCTAACATAGCTGAAAATCTTTTATCACTCATTATCATCATTTAAAGCAATTCAAAAGATCACTTCATTCGGGACAGTAGTTAAAATTTATTACTTATAAATAAAACCTAATGAATGGCTTTTTTCTAAAGTCATAACTA
This sequence comes from uncultured Pelagibacteraceae bacterium, assembly GCA_902633125.1. Taxonomy (GTDB): domain Bacteria; phylum Pseudomonadota; class Alphaproteobacteria; order Pelagibacterales; family Pelagibacteraceae; genus Pelagibacter. The sequence continues at coordinate 35,113 of CACPEZ010000001.1, read as the reverse complement.
AAATCTTCTTATTAAATATTTTTAGGTCTCTAATTCTGTCATTAATAAAAATTTTTTGAATTTTATTTAGTTTATTTTTATTAAGAGTAAAATTATATAAAGCTTGACCATATAAAGGATCGGCTCCACTTAAGCATGCAAGTAAAAAACTATCTTTTTTTTCGTTTAAAAGATTTTCTGGTATTTTAATTATTTCTGATGGGCCACAATTAAAATCATTAAAATAATAGGCAGGCTCTTTGAAGTTGTATTTAGAATGATTTTTTGATTGTATTCTTTCATCACCATCTCCATAAGATGCTAAAGGCCAACCATAATTTTTATTTTTTTCTATAATATTAATCTCATCACCTCCTGTTGGACCATGCTCCGAGGATATAATAATATCTTTTTCAATATCCCAATAAAGTCCTTGAGGATTTCTATGGCCTAAAGAGAACACATCATATTTTCGAGTTTTTTTTTTTATAGTTACAATTTTTCCAAAGGGTGATTTTTTTATTTGCGCTTTATCAGCAAATCCAAAATCAGGAATTGATAATAAATACTGATCATTTTTGTATTTTATTAACCTTCCACCGCCATGTGTTAAATCTACAGACCCCTCATTTCCATATTCCTCAATATTAAAAAAAACATCAAATTGTAGGTTATTATTATTTATTAAGTTTGATTTAATTATTTTAGTAGAATACTTAATTTTATCGTTAATTTTGAATATATCTAGTATTACGAGATATAGTTCTTCATCATCTATAAGTATATCGCGTATATAATTTCTTTTATAAGTATATTCATTTATAAAATCATATTCATTATTTAAATTTGTTTTTATTTCAATAAATTCGAGCTTTTCTATTTCTCCATTAAAATCATTTGAAATAAAAATTTTACCTTTTCCACTTACAAAAATGATTTTTTTATTAAAAAAATCTATAAATCCAAAAGGTCTCTCATAACTATCAGCATCATAATTTAAAATATACCTTAGATTTAGTTTTCTAAAATTGTATTTTTCATCATAAATATTTCTTATATAGCCTGATTCTAAATGTGTTTTTTCAATTTCTAATTTTAAATAATCTATAGAATTGTAAGCATAATTTAATTTATCATTTTTTTGTTTTATTAATTTGTAGCTTTTGAACGCAACTAAACCCATAGTACTGATGAGGAAAATTAAAAAAAAAAATTGTATTTTTTTTATTTTATAAGGCATATAGGGTTTATTTTATTATAAAATTAAAAAAAAACCCTCAAAAATCTCTTCCTGAGGGTTTCTAATTTTTTTAACTCTAAAAGAGCGTTATGGTCGGGAAACCGTATTACATTCCCATTCCACCCATTCCACCCATACCACCCATTCCTCCTGGAGGCATACCAGCAGCACCAGCATCTTTCTCATCTGGTTTATCTGCTATCATTGCTTCAGTTGTTACTAACAATCCAGATATAGAAGCAGCATCTTGAAGTGCTGTTCTTACAACTTTAACTGGATCGATAATACCTTCTTTAAACATATCAACATATTGCTCTGATTGTGCATCGTAACCATTGCTAGGTTTGTTGGTTTCTAACAATTTACCAACAACTACTGATCCATCAACACCTGCATTTGTTGTGATTTGTCTAATAGGTGCTTGTAAAGCGCTTTTGACAATTTCTACTCCCGCTTTTTGATCATCACCTTTTACTTTTAGACTATCAAGTTCTTTTGAAGCATAAAGCAATGCACATCCACCACCAACAACAATACCTTCTTCAACTGCTGCTCTTGTAGCGTTTAATGCATCCTCAACTCTATCTTTTCTCTCTTTAACTTCAACTTCTGTAGCACCACCAACTTTGATTACAGCTACACCGCCCGCTAGTTTAGCAAGTCTCTCTTGTAGTTTCTCTCTATCATAGTCTGATGTTGTTTCTTCGACTTGAGCTTTGATTTGAGCACATCTTGCTTCAATGTCAGATTTCTTACCTGCTCCACTTACAATTGTGCTATTTTCCTTATCAACTTTTACACGTTTCGCAGATCCAAGATCATTAAGTTTAACATTTTCAAGTTTAATTCCTAAATCCTCAGAGATAACCTGTCCACCTGTAAGAATTGCTATATCTTCCAACATAGCTTTTCTTCTATCTCCAAAACCTGGAGCTTTTACAGCTACAACTTTTAGACCACCTCTCAGTTTATTAACAACAAGTGTTGCGAGCGCTTCACCCTCAACATCTTCTGAGATAATCATTAATGGTCTACCTGCTTGAACAACTGCTTCTAAAAGTGGAACCATAGGTTGAAGATTTGTTAATTTTTTCTCGTGAAGAAGAATTAGTGGATTTTCTAACTCTGTAGTCATTTTGTCACCATTTGTAATAAAATAAGGTGAAAGATATCCTCTATCAAACTGCATACCTTCAACTACATCAAGTTCTGTCTCAATTCCTTTTGCTTCTTCAACAGTAATTACTCCTTCATTACCAACCTTTTGCATAGCTTTTGAAATCATTGCACCGATTTCTTTATCACCGTTTGCTGAAATTGTTCCGACTTGTGCAATCTCATCACTATCTTTTACTTTTTTAGCTGATGAAATTAATTTATTTTTTACATGATCTACAGCAGCATCAATTCCTCTTTTAACATCCATTGGATTCATCCCTGCTGTTACATACTTACAACCTTCTTTAACAATTGCTTGAGCTAAAATTGTTGCAGTTGTTGTTCCATCACCAGCTTCATCGTTGGTTTTGCTGGCAACTTCTTTAACCATTTGTGCACCCATGTTCTCAAACTTATCATCAAGATCAATTTCTTTTGCAACTGAAACACCATCTTTAGTAGTTCTTGGGGCACCATAAGATTTGTCTATAACAACATTTCTTCCTTTTGGTCCAAGAGTAACTTTTACAGTGTTGGCAAGTATATCAACTCCCTTTAACATTGATGCTCTAGCATCTGAATCAAATTTTACTATTTTAGCCATTCTAAACTCTCCTTATTATTTATTTACCTGTTGCAATACCCATAATGTCAGATTCTTTCATTATGCTGTACTCTTTACCATCAATTTTAACTTCTGTTCCTGACCACTTACCAAATAAAACTTTGTCACCTACTTTCACGTCCATAGGTATTAGTTTTCCATCTTCAGTTTTTGCACCTCCGCCGACAGCAACAACTTTACCTTCTTGAGGTTTTTCTTGAGCTGTATCTGGAATTATTATGCCACCTGCAGTTTTTTCGCTGCTATCTAAAACTTCTATTAAAACACGGTCATGTAACGGTTTAAACTTCATACGAATTCTCCTTTAAATTAGCAGTCATATAGAGATATATTTAATAATTTTCAAGATCTTGAATAAAAATTATGGTCTAAAAAACTCAAGAATTAAGGTTATTTTTAAGCTATACCTCAGGTATGCCCCAAAACTTAGATAAAGATGGATTAAAGTCTTTAATCAACAGGTACGAATTATTTTTTATCGACATATGGGGAGTGATCCACAACGGATTACAAATTTTTGAGGATTCTATTGAAGTATTAGAAAATTTAAAAAAAAATAATAAAGAGTTTGTATTACTTACCAATGCGCCACGACCGAATTCTACAGTTATTGATTTTTTGAAAAAAATGGGACTTAAGAAATTTTATGAAGATGTATACACCTCCGGAGAAGCTTCATTAAAATATTTAATGCAAAATTTTCTAAATTCAAAATTTTATCATATAGGACCACCAAGAGATTTTGACTTATTTAAAAGATTTGAACAAAATAAAGTTAGCAATATTAATCAAGCTGATTATTTTATTTGCACAGGGTTATTTGAAGATCATGAGACAAAACTTGAATATTATAAAGATTTACTTAAGAAATTTTCAAATAAAAAATTTGTGTGTACCAATCCAGATTTAATTGTTGATAGAGGAGATGTTAGGGAGTTTTGTGCTGGATCAGTTGCAAAAATATTTGAAGAAATTGGTGGAAAAGTAATTTACTTTGGAAAACCTTATCCTCCGGTTTATAATTTATCTGCTAACATAAATGGTAAAAATGTTTTATGTATCGGAGATAATATGAACACAGATATAAAAGGAGCTAATATTCAAAATTTTGATAATCTGCTAATAACGAGTGGTATACATAAAAAAGAATTAAGTAGTTTTAATATTGATAAATTAGAAAAAAAATATGGAGTGAGCGTGAATTACACTCAAACAAAATTAAAATGGTGAACAAAATTAAAATCTACAAAAATTTCAAAATTCTAAGAAAACATCAAAATGCAATGATATTAATTGGCAATTTTGATGGGTTACATCTTGGCCATCAGAGATTATTCAAAGAAGCAAAAAAATATAAAAAAAAATATAATTCAAAAATTGGAGTAGTGACTTTTGATCCAATACCAAAAATGTATTTTAATAAAGGTATTACGAATTATCGACTTTCAAATCTTAATCAAAAAAGTAAATATTTTAATGATTATAATGTAGATTTTTTAATAAATAAAAAATTTGATAAAACATTCTCTAAAATATCTTGTCATAACTTTATTAAAAATATTTTATGCAAAAAGTTAAATGCAGATTATATCTTCGTTAGTAATAATTTTAGATTTGGTAATAAAAGAGAGGGAGACGTAAATCTATTAAAAAGATTTCAAAAAAAATATAATTACAAATTAATTAACCCAAAACCATTATATAAAAAAAATAAAATTATTTCCTCAACATTAATAAGAAAATTAATTGAAAATGGTAATTTAAAAATTGCAAATCAACTTTTATCTAGAAATTGGTCAATAGAAGGTGTTGTTGAAAAAGGTAGAATGATGGGTAGAAAAATCGGCTTCCCTACATGTAACATAAATATAAAAAATTATGTAATACCAAAAGTAGGAGTTTATGCAGTTGATGTTTATATCGAAAAAAACAGAAAAAGGATTAAAGGAATAGCAAATATCGGTTATAGACCTACTTTTAATCAAAAAAAATTATTATTAGAGGTAAATTTATTTAAATTTTCTGGAAATCTTTATAATAAAAATCTAACTATTAATTTTACAAAATTTATTAGAGGAGAAACAAAATTTAAAAATATTGATGCTTTAAAAAAACAGATAAAGAAAGATATTAAAGTTGCTAAAAGATAAAATATCATGAGCAAGGAACATATAAATTTACCTAAAACAAAATTCTCAATGAAGGCAAATTTGCCAAACAAGGAGCCAAATTACATTGAATTTTGGAAGAAAATTGACCTTTACAATTTGTTAAGACAAAAAAGTAAAGGGCAAGAAAAATTTGTACTCCATGATGGGCCTCCATATGCCAATGGCAACATTCACATGGGGACCGCTTTGAATAAAATTTTAAAAGACATAATTACAAAATTTCATCAAATGGATGGCAAGGACTCAGTTTATGTTCCGGGTTGGGATTGTCATGGGTTACCTATTGAGTGGAAAATTGAAGAACAATACAAAAAGAATAAAAAAAACAAAAATGATGTTCCAATAATTGAATTCAGAAAAGAATGCAGGGATTTTGCAAACAAATGGATAGAAGTTCATAAGGGAGAATTTACAAGACTTGGGGTAATAGGTGATTGGGAAAATTACTATTCAACAATGTCATTTGATGCGGAAGCTCAAATAGTTAGAGAACTTGGAAAATTTCTTAAAGAAGGAAGCCTTTATAGAGGTTACAAGCCAGTTCTATGGTCAACTGTTGAAAAAACAGCTTTAGCGGATGCAGAGGTTGAATACATGGATCATGTTTCAGATACGATTTATGCAGCATTCAAAGTGAAAGTTTCAAATTTAGATATAATTAATGGTGCTGATGTAATAATTTGGACGACAACTCCATGGACTATTCCTGCAAATAAAGCTTTAGCTTACAATGCTAGTCTAAAGTATGTTTTACTTGAAATAAACGATAACAAAAATTTTATTGATAGAAAAATAATAATTGCAAAGGACCTACTAGAACCTTTTAAAAAAGATACTTCTATTGAAAATATAAAAGTTTTAAACGAATTTTTAGGAAAAGATTTAAAAGGGACAATTTGTAGCCATCCATTTTCTAACATGGGATATGATTATGATATACCAATGCTAGAAGCTAATTTTGTTACTACTGAACAAGGTACGGGTATTGTGCACTGCGCCCCTAGTCATGGACCAGATGATTTCAATCTTTGTTTAAATAATAATATTAAAGCAATTGAAACAGTTGATGGTGACGGAAAATATACAAATGAAATTAAACATTTTGAAGGTTTACATATTTTTAAGGCCAATAACTTAATTATTGAAAAATTAAATGAGCAAAAAAATTTAGTAACAAACGGAAAACTTACTCACTCTTATCCCCATTCTTGGAGATCAAAAGCTCCACTAGTTCATAGAGCAACTCCACAATGGTTTATTTCTATGGAAAGCCATGGATTAAGAGATAAAGCATTAAAAGCCATCGATAATACAGATTTTTATCCTTCCAAAGGAAAAGAAAGAATAAAATCAATGATTGAAACTAGACCTGATTGGTGTGTATCAAGACAGAGAGTTTGGGGCGTACCGCTACCGATTTTTATTTCAAAAAAAACAGGTGAAGTTTTAGTTGATGATGAAGTTTTTGAAAATATCGCAAAAATTTACGAAAAAGAAGGTTCTGATTGTTGGTTTAATGAAGATTATCAGATATTTCTTGGATATAAGTATAAAGCAGAAGATTATGAAAAATTATCAGATATAGTTGAGGTTTGGTTTGATAGTGGATCCACTCATTCTTTTGTCTTAGAAAAAAGAGATGACCTTAAATGGCCTGCATCGATGTATTTAGAGGGTTCAGATCAACATAGAGGATGGTTTCATTCTTCATTACTAGAGTCATGCGGAACAAGAGGTGTTGCTCCATTTGAAAGCATTCTTTCTCATGGTTTTGTCGTAGATGGAAAAGGTCTAAAAATGTCAAAATCAACAGGTAACGTAATTGCTCCACAAGATATACTTAAAAAATACGGAGCTGATATATTAAGAATTTGGGTTGCATCTTCAAATTATGCTGAGGATCTTAGAATAGATTATTCAATTTTAGATCAACACGCAGAGTCTTATAGAAAAATTAGAAACACGTTCAGATATCTTTTAGGAAATACTCAAGATCAATATGAAAATCTTGATTTCGAAAAAGTTAAGTTTGAAAACTTTGATTCACTTGAAAAATTTATGCTTCACAGAATTTATATAATAAATGAGAATTTTAAAAATAATTTTAAAGTTTATAACTTTCACAACTTATATAAAGAATTACTTAATTTTTGTACAGTTGAGCTTTCAGCCTTTTATTTTGATATCAGGAAAGACACTTTATATTGTGAGGATTTGAATTCTGAAAAAAGAAAGAACTGCATAACTCTTTTAAATATTATTTTACAATGTCTCCTAAAATGGTTTGCCCCAATATTATCATTTACAACTGAAGAAATTTATCAATTGATTAAAAAAGAAGAAGATAGACAAAGTATACATTTGCAAAATTTTGTTTCCGTTCCAAATTCTTGGAAAAATAAAAAAATAAGCTCAGATTGGGAATATGTAAAAAAAATTAGAGACGAGGCAAATATTTCTATTGAGAACATGAGAGCTGAAAAATCAATTGGCTCAAGTTTAGAGGCAATGATTGAGATAAAGTTAAATAAAGAATTTTATGATATAGCAAAAAATATAAATTTTGCTGAAATTTGTATAACTTCATCTGCTTCTGTAATTAAAGAAGAAAATTTAAAAAATAGCATTGATGTAGTTGCAAAAAAAGCTCGGGGAACAAAATGCCCAGTTTGTTGGAAAATTTTTGAGTCAAGTTGTGAAAGGCATGGACATCTTAATTTAAATGGGCAATGAAAAAATAAATAAACTTCTTATTGGTTTTATATTTATAGTTATTTGCTTTGCTTTAGATAGACTATCAAAAATTTATATTCTAAATATTTTAAATAATGAAGGACAAGTTGATTTTTATATAAATCAATTTTTAAATATCTATTTAGTTTGGAATACAGGAATAGGATTTGGTTTGTTTTCATCAGAAGATAAACTTTTCTATAATATCTTTACTGCAATTATAGTCATTATAAACTTAATAATATTGTATTTCGCTTTCATCGAGTCAAAAATTAAATCATTTTTTTTAATGATAATATTAGGAGGCTCTTTAGGAAACTTATTTGACCGAGTTTATTACAGAGCTGTCCCAGACTTTATAGATTTAAATTATGCAGGATATCATTGGTTTATCTTTAATGTAGCTGACATATTTATAACAATTGGTATTATATGCCTTATTTTATCTGAATTTATATTCTATAAAAAAAAAAATGAAAAAAATTAAACTAAATTTAATCTTATTAATCGCTTTAGTGCCATTATTAACTTTTTGTGGTGGAGTTAGAGATGCTTTAGAAGGTAAAAAAAGATCTGAACAAAGTGATGAATTCCTTGTAAAAAAAAAAAATCCTCTCCAAATGCCACCTGATATGAATAAACTTCCTATGCCAGGAGATGATTTGGAAGTAAGCAGTCAATTAGATGATAAAGAAGTAAAAGATTTACTCAAAATAAAAGACGATAATAATTCTGAGGTCTCTGGTAGTGGGTCAGATTTATTAAATAATATGAAAAAGAAAATCCAGTAATTAATGGAGACAAAACATATTATTTACAAAAATTTCAATAATAAAAATAAACAATTAAATAAAAAAAAACTTAATAATTTTATAAAGTTTAAAAATTTAATTGAAAAATATCCTTTATTAAAATCTCTAACAAATAATTATAATTATTCATTTCAGAAAAAAAATTTACTAAATTTCAAAAAATACGATGAGTATAATTTAGTAGGAATGGGAGGATCTATACTAGGCGCACAAGCCATTTATGATTTTCTTAGTCATAAAATCAAAAAAAAATTTTTCTTTTATAATAACCTACAGAACATAAGAATAAAAAAAACAAACAAAAAACGTTTAAATATAATTATATCAAAATCAGGTAACACCCTAGAAACATTATCAAATTTAAACCTGATTTTATCAAAACAGAAAAGAAATAAAAATTTAATAATAACTGAAAAAAAAAATAATATTCTTAGAGCTATGGCGAATAAACTGAGATCTGATGTAATTGACCATAAAAATTACATAGGAGGAAGATATTCAGTATTATCTGAGGTTGGAATGGTCCCGGCAGAATTGATGGGTTTAAATGAAAAAAAATTTAAACGATTAAATTATCTAATAAAAAATAAAACATTTATTAATTCTTTAATTGAAAATGTCTCTTCGATTTACTCAAATATTATTAAAGGAAAAAAAAATTGTGTAATTTTAAATTATGATGAAAAATTAAATAACTTTTTGAAATGGTACCAGCAATTATCTGCTGAAAGTTTAGGAAAAAAGGGTAAGGGCTTCTTTCCTATAATCTCTACAATGCCAAAGGACAATCATAGTCTTTTACAACTATATTTAGATGGCCCAAAAAATAATTTTTTTAGTTTTTTTTTCTCTAGAGATAGAAACCAATTTAAATTTAATAATGCTTTTATAATTGATGGATTAGAGCATTTAAAAAAGAAAAGTTTGGATCAAGTAATGTATGCTCAAAAAAAAGCTACGCAAAATGTATTTAATAAGAAAAAATTATCATTTAGAAGTTTTGAAATTAAAAATAAAAGTGAGGAAACTTTAGGTGAACTATTTACATTTTTTATTTTAGAAACACTAATGCTAAGCTCCTTATTAAATGTAAATCCAATTAACCAACCTTCTGTTGAATTGATTAAAATAGAAACAAAAAAAATCCTAAAATAGTAATTTACCAAATATTATTTTTGATAAACCATATTTTTTTTCTCTAAGAATTTTAAAATCATCTATAAAATTTTCTTTAAATTTCTTATTTCTATGTATTACTATTAATGTACTTTTGTTAGCAATTTTTAAGTCTAAAATTTTCCTTAATAATTTATTTATATTTTTATCTTTAAATGGCGGATCCAAATAAATTAAATTAATTTTTTCATTATCTATATTTTCTTTAGAAATTTCATATGCGTTTACTTCCTTAATGACTGAATCTTTATCAATTTCTAACTCTTTAATGTTTTTTTCTAAAATTTTCAAAGAGGGTTTGTAATTTTCAAAAAAAAAAACTTTTTTTACCCCTCTAGACAAACATTCAATGCCAAACGACCCAGAACCGGAAAATAAATCCAAAACTACATCATTTTTGAATTTAATTTTTTCATTCTTAGAATGTTCTAAAATATTAAATATCGACTCTCTAACCATATCCTTTAAAGGTCTTGTTGTTTTATCTGTAGGATTATGAATTAATTTCCCTCTTAGTTTTCCACCAATCACTCTCATTTATCTATGACTTTATGACCTATATCTGATCTGTAAAAACCATCTTCCCAATTCAATTTATTAATCTGTTTGATGATTTCTTTTCTACTTGATAAATAACTATCTGAGATATTCACAAAATTTATTACCCTACCTCCAACTGCTACAATTTTTTTTCCAGAACTTTTTGTTCCAGCATGAAAAATAAAATTATCTTTAGTTGATTTGAATTCTTTTAAATTTTTAATTTCAATATTCTTATTATATTTTTCAGGATATCCTTTTGAGCATAAAGCAATGCACATACTTTTTTTATTTTTCCATTTTATTTCGTGGGTCTTTAATTTTGAATTACAACAAGAATTTATTATTTCCAATAAATCACTGTCAACCAAAGGTAATATAGTTTGGCATTCAGGATCACCCATCCTGACATTATATTCAATTAGGTATGGTTCATTATTTTTTATCATTAAGCCGGCATATAAAAAACCGACGTACTTCTCATTCATTTCACTTATAGCTTTTAACGTTGGCTCAATTATTTTGTTTAAAATTTTATTCTCTAAATCATCATTAATTAAGCTTGAAGGTGAATAAGCTCCCATTCCTCCTGTATTTTTTCCAGTGTCACCCTCACCAACTCTTTTATGGTCTTGAGCTGTATTAAAAGTTTTATAACTAATTCCATCTGAAATAATAAAAAAACTCATCTCATCACCATCTAGGAATTCTTCGATTAATACTTGATCTGCTTTCCCAAATTTACCGTCAAATATTTCATTAACAGCAGTTTTAGCCTCATCAACATTTTGACAAATATAAACACCTTTACCTGCAGCAAGAACATCTGCTTTTACAACAAGAGGAAAATTAGATGACGATAAAAATATAAATGAGTCTTCTTTGGATTTACAAATTTTAAATTTAGCAGTTGGTATGTTAAATTTCTCACAAATTTGTTTTGTAAATATTTTTGAGCCTTCTAATTGAGCTACTTTTTTTCTAGGACCAAAAACTTTAATATTTTTTGACTCTAGGAAATCTACTAATCCTTCAACTAATGGTTTTTCTGGACCAACAATCACTAATTCGATTTGCTCTTTCTTAATAAAATTGTACAAATCTTGAAAATTTTCCAAATTTAAATCAATATTTATAGATATTTCTTCGGTACCAGCATTACCTGGTATTGAATATATTTTTGTTATTTTTTTTGAATTACTTAAGTAATGAACTAGAGCATGTTCTCGTCCTCCACTTCCAATAATTGCAATTTTCATTTAGTAAATATATATCTTAAATATGTTAAATAAGTTAGCTAAATTAAAATACTTAGCAAATAATTTTGAGATCATTGAAGATGGTGATCATGTGATTTGTGCTATCTCACAAAAAAAAATACCACTTGAAAACTTAGCTTATTGGAACGTTGAAGAACAGGAAGCCTACTTTTCGTATGTTGAGGCCTCAATGAAAAGAGATTTATTAGATAAAAACTGATTATGTTTTCCACCTATCATGAGTCCAGATCCACTGGTCTACATTTTTTAAAATCATTTTTTCAAGTATCTTATTTAGATGTTCAGTGATTTCTTTGATTGATTTATTGTTCCCGATTTTAATCGGTTCTGAAACAAACATTTTAAAATAATTATTTTTTCTTCTCTCTATATAAATAGGCACTAGATCACATTTATATTTTTTAATTAATTGTGCGGGTATGGTCGTAGTACTAGCTGGTTTACCGAAAAAATTAATTTTTATACCTTCTCTTACTCTTTGGTCTATCATTAGAGCTACTGAGTTACCTTTCTTTATATTTTTAATAATCTGTCTTGTGCCTGATCTTCCTTTTTTAATTTGATTTTTGCATATAAAATTTTCTCTAATTTCTTCCATAGTTTTGTTAAGGAATACGTTATTTAGTGGTCTATAAATAGCGCACAAATTTATACCAGCTTTTTCAATTTGGAGCGCCATTAATTCAAAATTATTGAAATGACCAGATATAAATACAGCTCGTCTTTTTTCTCTCTTAATTTTGTTTAGGTTTTCAAGCCCATCTATTTCAATAAATTTATTTAATTTGCTATTTCTAAATGCTTTAAGAAAAGGATACTCAGCAAGTATTCTTCCATAATTTCCATATATTTTGCTGATAATTTTATTGTAATTTTTTTTGTCTACAATGCCAGATTGTTCCAAATTATTCTTAATTAATTTTTTTGATCTAAATATTGGTCCAAACAAGCGTCCAATAAAATCTCCCAAATTAGATCCATTTTTATAACCAATTATAATTAGTATAAAAAAAAACAATTTTATTAAAATAAATTCAATTAAATAAAAAAACTTCCTCATAATTTCTTTAATAAAAAATTTTTAAATTCTTTTTCTTTTTCAATTTTTAATCCTATTTTTAAAAATTGGATATTTTTTTTTTGTATATTTGATAATCGATTGTAGTCTTTTTCGGTTGTTATAATTTTTAATTTATTACTCTTAGCCATATTTTTTATATTATTTATATCAGAATTTTTATATTTATAATGGTCTGGAAAAGTCATTATTTTTTTTATCTTAAAATTATATTTTTTTAATGTTTGTTGAAATTCTGAAGGATTACCTATGCCTGAAAAAACTAGAAAGTTATTTTTAAATTTAAAAGACTCAAGATTTCTAGGAGCGTATTTAGCTCTAAATATTTTTAAATTTGGATTTAATCTCTTTAGAGTTTTTTCGAAACTTTTATTATTTTTTTCACCATTAAGAAATATAAGATCATAATTTAAAATATTCGTAATTCTTTCCCTTAATGGCCCAGCAGGCAAAACTAGCCCATTTCCAACTAGCTCTGAACTATTAAAACAAGCAATGGAAATATCATAATTTAAACTTTTATCTTGTAAACCATCATCTAATATAGCTAACTGGTATTTTTTTCTCTCAGCAATTCTCAGCGCGATATCTCTAAAACTTAAACAAATTAGATTTCCATATTTTGACAAAATATTTTGCTCATCAATTTGATCAATATATTTTTTTTTAATAAACACAGTTTTAAACTTATATTTTAACATATCATTTATTTTTAAAACTAAAGGTGTTTTTCCAGTTCCACCTAAGTAAATATTTCCAACACAGATTGTTTTTATTTTGAAATATTTTTTTGGACTTAAAGATTTAAAAAAATTAAAAATAATTGTTATCAAACTAAATGGTAAGAGTAATAATGATATGAAATTGAAACTATCCCAAAAAATGGGTCTTTTTACTTTCATTATAAATAATTTTTAATTTCTTTAACGTTATTTTCAAAAATTTTAGCACCTAAATAATTAATCTTATTAAGTTTACTATTCGATATTTTGTAATTATGATTTTTTACAAATATCCTTTCCATTTGATCAATATTTTTAATCTCTGAAGATATTTTTAAACTATTTAATTCTTTATATATTTCTTTAAAATTATTTACTTTTTTACCATGCATCACGTAATTACCCATTCTTACAGCTTCTAATGGGTTTTGTCCTCCATGGTTTACTAAAGATCCACCAATAAACGTTACATTTGAAAGTCTTAAAAATTTTGACATTTCTCCATATGTATTAACAATATATACGTCACAATTTTCAGACGGTTTATGTCCGCTTGATCTTTCGGTAACTATCAGTTTTAATTTTCTAAGTTCTTGTTTTATATCCTCTGATCTATTTATGTGACGCGGAACCAATATTGTAATTAAATTCTTAAACTTTTTCTTCAATTTTAAATGTAATTTTCCAATAATTTTTTCCTCATTATAATGAGTGCTAGCTGCACAGAATATTTTTTTATTTTTAAAATAATTTTGAACATTTTTCTTCAAACTTTGTTTATCATTTTTGAAATACTTTAAATTTCCAATAAATTTAATCTTTTTAACACCCAATTTTTTTAAATAATTTCGGGTTTCTTGATTTTGAGGTAAAGCTATAGTTATTTTACTGAAAACATTCTTTGCAAAAGATGAAAAGATTTGCCATCTTTTGAAACTTTTACTCGTAATTCTAGCATTGATTAAAATAAGAGGTATTTTTTTTGAATTTATTTTTTCATACATATTCGGCCAGATTTCAGAATCTACAAATATTGCGATTTTTGGTTCCCAATAATTTAAAAAGTTATTACATATAAATCCAATATCAAATGGATAGTAAATATGAGTTGTTTTCTTTAATGGTTTTTTTGCAATTATTGATGCAGAACTTAAAGTAGATGAAGTAAGTAAAATTTTTTTTATAGATTTGTCTTTTTCAAACTTATTTATCAAAGGAAGAATGCTCATGATTTCCCCAACACTTGCACCATGAAACCATACAGTTGTATCAGTCTTTTTTAAATTATAATAAGCATATTTTTCTAAGATTCTTTTCCAATCTTCCTTTCCATTAATCACTCTAAAAAATAATATAAATGGTGAGATTAAAAAAAAAATAATTCCTAATATATTATACAAAAAATACATTAGTTATTTTTTATTTGTCTTTCGTAGAAGTTTTTATAAAGCAATGAATTTTTGATTAGATCATCATGTTTCCCTGATGATTCCACAGAACCTTTATCAACAACATAAATTTTTTCTGAATTAAGAATAGTTGATAGTCTATGAGCAATAACTACTGTCGTTTTATTTTTTGTTAATTCCTCAATAGCTTTTTGTATTTTTTCTTCTGTTTCAGAGTCGAGAGATGAAGTTGCTTCGTCTAGAAGAATTATTTTGCTATCCTTTAACAAAGCTCTCGCTATCGAAAGTCTTTGCTTTTCACCGCCCGATAATTTTACCCCATTTTCTCCTATAACAGTCTGAAATTTATTTTCTAATTTTTCTATAAAATCTGTACACATTGATATTTTTGCAGCTGTAAAAATTTCTTCTTCACTCGCGTCTGGCTTAGCATATTTAATATTATTAAAAATAGTATCATCAAAAAGTGTTGTATTTTGATCAACAATAGATATTTCTTTCCTTAATGATTTAAGATTAAGTTTTTGTACTTTTTGATTATCAATTAGAATTTCCCCAGAGTCTGCATCATAAATTCTTGGTATTAAATTTAATATTGTAGATTTTCCCGATCCGCTGTGGCCTACTAAAGCTGTCATTTTTTTGCCAGCTATATCAATATTAATATCTTTAAGGACTATATTGTTAAGATTTGATTTGTAACTAAAATTAATATTTTGAAATTTTATTGATGCATTACTTATATCTAATATTTCTCCATTTTCATTTGTTGAAATTTTATTTTGTTGATCAATAATAGGTAATATTCTTTTTCCTGCCGATAGTCCTTGGCCAAAAGCAACATTAACTGTTGCTAAAGACTTTACTGGTTGATAAGCAAGCATCATAGCAGCCAAAAAAGAGAAAAAATTGTTTATACTAAGCTGGTCATTCATAATTAATTTTCCTGAGTAAAAAATTAATATTGCAATCATTATTCCAGTTACAACTTCCATTATTGGAGTGGATCTTATAAAAACAGTTGCAATTTTTATTGATTTTTCTTTTAGATCATTGACGAATTTTTCTGATCTTTCATGTTCATAATTCTCTCTTTGAAAAATTTTTATAATTTTATGATTTTTAAAAAGATCAATTAAATATTTATTTAAGTCGCCTGACTTTTCTTGTGCTTCTGTGGCAACTTTAATAATACGTTTTCCTAATTTTTTTGCAGTTATCGTAGCTATTGGAAGCATAATTAAAGCTATAAGAGAAAGTCTCCAATTTTGAAAGAACATCACAAATAACAAGCCAATAAGCGTTAAGCCATCCTTGAATAGGTTTAAAACTGCATTACTTAGCATCCCAGTTATTTGATTTACATCAAAGTTAAGATTTGAAATATATTTTCCTGAATGTTTATCTTCAATTTTTTCAGTATCAGCTTTTATGAAAGAAGATAACATATCGATTTGAATATTTTTTTTCACTTCTTCTGCAGTTTTTATCATTAAAACTTTTGCTAAATATAGAGATATGCCTTTTGTAGCAAAAGCTATTATGATTAAAAGTGGAATTATGAAAATTAAACTTTGATCTTTTTTTATAAAAATTTTTTCTATTGCAGGGTCGAGTAACCATGCTGTTGCTGATGTGGCGCCAGCAACCAAAATAGAAAACACTATAGCAAGAATTATTTTACTTATATGTTTTGTTGTATAATCATTGTACAATCTTTTTATAATATCAATATTTTTCATTAAGTTAATTTTCCTACTAGCAAAATTATTAAAATAATAAGACCCAAAAGATTGTTACTTTTAAATTTTGCTAAGCAGTCATTCCCACTTTCAGTTTTTAATTTGAGAGATTGAAAAATTAACAAATGAGTTAAAGGCACTATTAAAGCTATGTAATATAAATAATTAAAATTCATTTTATAACCAACAAGAAACAATGATATTAAAAATATAATGTAACAAAACGATATAAATTTTTTTGGGTTATTTTTAAATTTAATCGATGTTGATTTAACTCCAATTATTTCATCATCATTAATATCTTGATATCCATATATTGTGTCGTAACCTAATGTCCAAAATGTGGCTCCTAAATAAAATATAATTGGTACTATAGAAACTTCATTTTGAATGGATATCCATGCCAAAACTAGACCGTAATTAAAAGTAATACCTAAAAAAAGTTGAGGCCAGTAAGTAAATCTTTTCATTAATGGGTATGTAAAAGCCAGGGGCATTGAAAGAAGAGCCATATAAATGGTAAATTTATTAAAATTTATCAAAACTAAAAACGCGATTAAACATAAGATTGCAGCATATATTGCAGCATTAAATACGGAAATTTTTTCTGACGCTATTGGTCTATTTTTTGTTCTTTCGACTAACTTGTCAATTTTTCTATCACTTATATCGTTAACAATACATCCTGCTGATCTCATTAGGACAGATCCAGAAAAAAATAAAAAAGCATAAATAAAATAAGTATTTAAAGAAAGAGAAAAATCATATGAAATTGTTAAACCCCAAACACATGGCCAAAATAGAAGCATGAAACCAATTGGTTTATTAAGTCTTGTTAATTCAATAAAAATTTTGACCTTTTCAGACATAATTTACTTGTAAATAACAAAGCGTAGATTCATAATCAAACTGATTCGCATGAATATTGATTACACTGTTACCGCATTAATGTTTCCCGCCATTCCTTTGATTATGGCTGTCTATAGTAATAGATTTCATACATTAAGCGGTTTGATTAGAAAAATACACGACGAATATGTTTTTGAAAAGCATACTCCACCAGAGTGGAAGCAGCAGCTAATTAATTTAAATGATAGAGTAAAAAATTTAAGAATTACTATACTTTTTGCAGCATTTGGTTTCTTATTTAATATGCTTACAGTTTTTGCCCTTTATTTAGAGACATATTTTTTAGCTAGAATAATTTTTGGCTCTTGTTGTTTATCCATGATGGTATCAATAATATTTTTTATAAGAGAAATACAAATCTCCACTAGAGCGTTAAGACTTCATCTTTCAGATATGGATGATCAATTTAAGGAATAATAACTGCTGGTCCTGTTAAAACCCTATTCTCTAAATCTATGTGAGCTTGTTTAGCTTCACTTAATTTATATTTTTTAGAAACTTCAATTTTTATTTTCCCTGACAGAAATGCATCGAAAACTAATTTAGCAGAATTTTCTAATTCATCTCTTGTAATTGTATAATGCATTATTGACGGTCTTGTAAAAAAAAGACCTTTTGTATTTATATGTTTTTTGACATCTATAGTGTGAACATATCCAGATGCATTTCCAAATGCTACCATCATCCCTCTAATTTTTAAACACTCTATTGATCCCTCAAAAGTTTTTGCTCCAACACCATCATAGACAACATCTACTCCGTTTTTACCTACTATTTTTTCAACTTCTTCCACAAAATTATGATCTGTATAATTAATTACATGATGACACCCATTTTTTTTTGCTATTTCAACTTTTTCTTTAGATCCGACTGTTCCAATGACTTCACATCCTAATGCATTAGCCCACTGGCATAATATTTGACCAACACCACCAGCTGCAGCATGAAATAAAACTTTATCTCCTTTTTTTACGGCATATGACCTATGTAATAAATATTCTGATGTTATGCCTTTCAATAAAATACATGAAGCTATTTCATCCGAAATACCTTCTGGCACCGCAACTAATTTTTCTTCGGGCATTATTTGTTTTTCTGAGTATCCACTTATTGGAGCAGATGCATGACTTACTCGATCTCCAATTTTAAAAAGACTTACTTCAGAGCCAATTTCTTCAACTACTCCAGATGCTTCTAATCCAAGTCCACTTGGTAATTCAATCGGATATAAACCTGTACGATGGTAAACATCAATATAATTAAGTCCGACTGACAAATTTTTAACAAGAACTTCCTTTGGACCAGGTTTACCGATTTCAATATCCTTGTATTCTAAGACTTCTGGACCACCAAACTTTTCAAATCTTATAGCTTTCATATTTACTTTACGAAATTACCGTTATGGTAATCATCAATTGCTTGAAGTATTTCTTGTTTAGTATTCATGACGAATGGACCACCTCTTGCAATCTGTTCTCCTATTGGTTTTCCAGATATTAGTAAAAATTTAGCGTTTGTTAAAGCAGTTACTTTTAAGTTTTCACCTTTAGATAATAAAATTAAAGTAGAGTCTTTAACATTTTCATGTTTATTGTTTCCAATTTCTATCTCACCTTCAATTAAATATATGAATGAATTGTGTGTGGATGGAACTTGATGATTAAAAATTTTACTTTCATTTAATTCTACATCAAAATAAATTGGATCGACATTGTGTTTTTTTATTGGACCTTCTGAATTTTCAAACTTTCCAGCTATTACTTTTATAAATTTATCTTCGTCCTTATGTGTGCTCATTTTATCAGAGTCAATATAATGGTATTCTGGTTTGCTCATCTTTTCGCTAGCAGGCATATTAATCCATAATTGAAAACCATGAAGTTTTCCATCGTTCATAGCTGGCATTTCAGAATGAATTATTCCACTACCAGTTTTCATCCATTGCACATCTCCTGCAGTCATTTTTCCTTGACCACCTGTACTATCTTTATGTTCAAAACTCCCAGCTAACATGTATGTAACTGTTTCAATTCCTCTGTGTGGATGAGGAGGAAAGCCTGCAATATAATCATCTTTATTTTCTGATCCAAATTCATCTAACATTAAAAATGGATCATAATAATTTGGTTCAACACCAATACTTCTTTTCAATTTAACTCCTGCACCATCTGATGCTGGTGTTGGATCTATAATTTTTTCTACTTCGATATTTATCATGTTGTTCATATAGGATATATCTAAATTAAATCAAGCAATTCTGATAAATTACTTATCTGTTGGTTAGGTTCAAAATCTAATTTATCAAAAATATTATTGTTTCTGTTCACCCAAACAGTGTTGTATCCATAATTCCCTGCGCCAGATACATCCCATGTATTTGCACTTAAGAATAAAACTTCATTCTTTTCAATATTGTATTTATTTATTGGAAGATCATATACTTTTGAATCTGGTTTAAAAATACCAGCTTCTTCTACAGAAAAAATATCATCAAAAATATCTTTTAATTGATTGCTAACTACAAGTTCATTTAAAAGGTCAGGTGTACCATTTGATAGAATTGCTAATTTATAATTTGATTGTTTTAATTTTTTTAAAGTATCCCTTACTTCTGTAAATGGTGAAAGCACTTTATATAAATTTAATAGTTCTGATCTCATTGAATTATCAATATTGTAAAAATTCATAGATTTATCCAAACTATCTTCAGTGATTTGCCAAAAATCTTTGTGTCTTCTCATTAAACTTCTAAGCCAAGTATATTCAAGCTGTGTAGTTCTCCAATAATTAGCAAATCCTTCCCATTTATCTCCTAATTTTTCCTTACATTTTTCAGCTGCAGAATTAACATCAAATAGGGTGCCGTATGCATCAAATATGATTGCTTTAATTTTTTTCATAAATTAATTTAAATATAATGAGCAATATTAGAATATTTTATCCAGAAAAATTATCAATTAATTTAGAAACTAATTTAACTAAGTCTCAGTCACATTATTTATTGAAAGTAATGAGGATTAAACAAGGAGAAACTTTTTCCGTTTTTAATAAATTTGGAGAATGGAAGTCAATTGTAACTGAAATTTCAAAAAGCAGCTTAAATTTCAAGGTTATTGAACAGTTAAGACAAAAAGATAAAGAGCAAGATATTTGGTTGGCCTTCTCACCCATTAAATCAAATTATTTTAACTTCATGATACAAAAAGCAACTGAGCTTGGTGTAACAAAATTTGTACCAATTATTTCTGAAAGGACAATTGTTAGAAAAATAAATAATGAGAGACTAAATAAAATAGTTATAGAATCGTGTGAGCAAAGTAATAGAATAAATATTCCTTCAATTGAAAAACCTCAATCATTAGATAAATTCCTGTCTAACAATTCAGATATCAATTTAATTTTTGGAGATTTAAATACGAATAATAAAAAAATTAAAATTTCAAATTCAAAACCAAATTGTCTTTTAATTGGTCCTGAAGGGGATTATTCAGCTGAAGAAATTAAAAAGATTCTAAACTTTAAAGGGTCTCAATCGATAAAACTAAGCGATAACATTTTAAGGTCTGAAACTGCGGTTATATCGGCGTTATCTGTGATCAATTATTTGCAAAATTGATAAATTGTCGCGAATTCTCTAGTATTTTTTATAATATTTTCGATCTATATAGAAAACAAATGAAGAAACTATTTTTTGTTTTTATAGCATTAATTTACTCAGTTGAGGCGTTTGCAAACCAACCAAAAAATTGGCAATTAGGTTTCCAAGAGCCTGCATCGCAAACTATGAGAGATATAGTTTGGTTTCATGACTATATGTTAGTACCTATCATAGTTGCTATAAGCGCGTTTGTTTTATTTTTAATGCTTTATGTGATGGTAAGATTTAGAGCATCGAGAAATCCTAATCCATCTAAAAGAACACATAATGTTTTAGTTGAAATTGTTTGGACATTAGTTCCTTGTTTAATCTTGATCGTGATGGCAGTTCCGTCATTTAAAGTTTTATATTCACAAGATGCAATTCCTAAAGCTGATGTAACTATAAAAGCAATTGGATATCAATGGTATTGGGGATACGAGTACCCAGATGAAAATATAATTTTTGATGCTTATATGATCGAAGAGAAGGACTTAAAAGAAGGTCAGCCAAGATTGTTAGCGACAGATAATGTAGTCGTTGTTCCAGTAAATAAAGTAGTTAAAGTTTTAATTACAGCAAATGATGTGCTTCATGCATGGGCATTACCAGCATTTGGAGTTAAAAGGGATGCGATGCCAGGAAGAGTAAATGAAACTTGGTTCAAAGCTGAAAAAGTTGGGACTTATTACGGACAATGTTCTGAGTTATGTGGAATTAAACATGCTTTTATGCCAATTGAAGTTAAAGTAGTTTCAGAAGAAGATTACCAAATTTGGCTTTCAGAGGCGAAGATAAAATTTGCAAAAGATGAAAATTTAATTAATAAAAAACTAGTAGCGAGTAAATAAAAATGAGTTCAGAAGCAGCACATATTCACGATCATCATACTCCAACAGGTTGGAAGAGATGGGCATATTCTACAAATCATAAAGATATTGGAACAATGTATTTAATTTTTGCAATCATTGCAGGAGTTATAGGTACAGCTTTTTCAGTTTTGATGAGAATGGAATTAATGCATCCTGGTGATGATGTTTTAGGTGGTAACTACCATCTTTATAATGTTTTGGTTACAGGTCATGGATTAATAATGATTTTCTTTATGGTGATGCCAGCGATGATTGGTGGCTTTGGAAACTGGTTCGTGCCGATAATGATTGGAGCACCAGATATGGCCTTTCCAAGAATGAATAATATTTCTTTTTGGTTATTGCCTGTTGCATTTATTTTATTACTTTCATCAATTTTTGTAGATGGACCTCCAGGTGCACAAGGTGTTGGTGGTGGCTGGACGATTTATCCACCTCTATCTTCTACTGCAGGTCAACCAGGTCCAGCAATGGATTTAGCAATTTTGAGTTTACACGTCGCAGGAGCTTCTTCAATTTTAGGAGCAGTTAATTTTATTACAACTATTTTAAATATGAGAACTCCTGGAATGACTTTGCATAAGATGCCATTATTTGCATGGTCAATTTTAGTTACAGCATTTTTATTATTACTTTCGTTACCAGTATTAGCGGGAGCAATAACTATGCTTCTAACAGATAGAAATTTCGGTACAGCATTTTTTGATGCACAAACAGGTGGAGACCCAACATTATTCCAGCATTTATTTTGGTTTTTTGGTCATCCAGAAGTTTACATTTTAATATTACCAGGATTTGGAATGATCAGTCATATAGTATCTACTTTTTCAAAGAAACCAGTTTTTGGATATTTAGGAATGGCTTATGCGATGGTAGCAATTGGAATAGTAGGTTTTGTTGTTTGGGCTCACCACATGTATACAGTTGGTTTAGATACTGATACTAAAGCGTATTTCTTAGCGGCAACAATGATCATCGCTGTTCCAACAGGAATAAAAATATTTTCATGGATAGCTACAATGTGGGGAGGATCTATATCATTTAAAACTCCAATGGTTTGGGCTTTAGGATTTATATTTTTATTTACAGTTGGAGGGGTAACTGGTGTTGTTCTGGCAAACGCTGGAGTAGATACTGCATTGCATGATACTTATTATGTTGTAGCTCACTTCCACTATGTACTATCTTTAGGGGCTGTTTTTGCAATATTTGCAGGCTTCTATTATTGGTTTGGGAAAATGTCAGGGTATGAATATTCTGAGTGGATGGGTCAACTTCATTTTTGGTTAACTTTCATTGGTGTAAATTTAGTTTTCTTTCCACAACACTTTTTAGGATTAGCTGGAATGCCAAGAAGATACGCTGATTATCCAGATGCATTTGCTGATTGGAATTATATTTCTTCAATCGGTTCATATATTTCAGTCGTAGGTTTAGTAGTATTTTTTGCTAATTTAATCTACGCATTTGCAAAAAAGAAAAAAGCAGCACAAAACCCATGGGGAGAAGGGGCCACAACATTAGAGTGGACAGTTCCATCGCCACCAAATTTTCATACTTTTGATGAATTACCAAAGTTTGAAGATTATGAAGGTACTGAAAAATCTAGTAGTTAGTAACGTCTTAAGATATAAAAATTAAAATGGCTACGACGTATTCTAAAGTAAAAAAATCATATTACGAATTAGGTATAATTCCTGAATTATTAAAATTAATGAAACCAAGGGTAATGTCTCTTGTTATCTTCACTTGTGCAGTTGGTCTATTAACAGCTCCTACTTCAGTTTCGTTTCAACAATCAGTGATTGGGATATTAATTGTAGCCTTTGGTGCTGGAGCAGCAGGAGCACTTAACATGTGGTATGAAGCTGACTTAGATAAATTAATGTCTAGAACGTGCTTACGTCCAATTCCAAGAGGAAAGCTGAACAGAAACCAAGCATTATATTTTGGAACATCTCTCTCAGTTATTTCAGTTGTAAGCTTATACTTTGTTACAAATGCTTTATCAGCATTTCTATTATTGTTTACGATCTTATTTTACGTATTTGTTTATACAATCTGGTTAAAAAGAAAAACTCCACAAAATATTGTTATAGGTGGAGCATCAGGAGCTTTACCACCAGTAATTGGATGGGCAATAGCAACAAATTCTATTTCGTTGGAGTCGATTGCTTTT
This sequence comes from uncultured Pelagibacteraceae bacterium, assembly GCA_902633125.1. Classification (GTDB taxonomy): domain Bacteria; phylum Pseudomonadota; class Alphaproteobacteria; order Pelagibacterales; family Pelagibacteraceae; genus Pelagibacter. The sequence goes on along the minus strand of CACPEZ010000001.1, from coordinate 10,851 downwards.
TTCTTTATAATTTTCTTTTGGACACCATCACACTTTTGGGCATTAAGCTTATACAAAGCTGATGATTATAAAAAAGCAGGCATTCCAATGCTTCCAGTAACTAATGGAATTCAAGATACTAAAAAGAATATTCTAATTTATTCTTTGTTAATGATACCTACAATTGTTTTCCCATATTACATTGGATTTGTTGGTGAAGTATTCTTAACACTTAGCTTACTACTTACATTTTATTATAATTTAATTTGCTACCAGCTTTACAACTATAAAGTTGGAAAATTTAACATAAAGAAAGCTAGACATATTTTCAGCTATTCAATTATTTACTTATTTTTAATATTTGTTTTTTTCTTAGTGGATAAAGTTTTATGATAGTCAAAGATCAGAAATTAAAAAAGAAAAATTTATGGACAGCAGTTGGTTTGGTTGCATTTATAATTTTCTTATTCATTTTTACACTATTTAATATTGGAGTATTTGAAAGACCTCTATGATTAAAAAAAATACTTTAACTCCACTAATTCTTGCAGGAATTTTTGTCTTTATGTTGGGATTATCTTTTGCAGCAGTGCCTTTGTATGATTTATTTTGCAGAGTAACTGGCTTTGGTGGAACAACACAAATATCTAAAGAGGCTCCTAATATAGTTTTAGATAAAAAAATAAATGTAAGATTAGATACTAACGTTAATAGTGCTCTTGATTGGAATTTTGATGTTGATCAAAAAACAATGGATGTTCAGCCAGGCAAGGTATACAGAATTAAATTTGAAGTGGAAAACAAAGGAGATGAAATTTCATCTGCTGTAGCTACATATAATGTTTCTCCATCATCATTTGGAGCATATTTTAATAAATTAGGCTGTTTTTGCTTTGAAAAACAAACATTAGATCCGGGGGAAAAAGCAAGTTACACCCTGGTTTTTTACCTAGATCCAGAATTAGTAAATGATCCAAAAACATCTAGAGTTGAAGATGTTACTATGTCATATACTTTTTTCTCATCTGAATATTATAAAAACGAAAAAAAAGAGAGTTAAAATAAATGTCTGCATCAGGTCAAAAACATGATTATCATTTAGTTGACCCTAGTCCTTGGCCTTTAGCTACATCTATAGCAACACTAGTTACAGCTGTTGGATCTGTTTATTATTTTCACAGTAAAGTTATGTGGGCAATGGTTTTAGGTTTTTTACTTATAATTTATTGTGCCTTTATGTGGTTCAGAGATGTTGTAATCGAAGCTGAGCACAAAGGTCATCATACACCTGTTGTTCAAATTCATCATAGATATGGAATGACATTATTTATTGCTTCTGAAGTAATGTTTTTTGTTGCATGGTTTTGGGCATACTTTGATGCAAGTTTGTTTCCAAATGAATTCATGGGAAATGTGTGGCCACCAAAAGATATTGAAACTTTTGATCCATGGGACATCCCACTTATAAATACTCTTGTCCTACTTTTATCTGGTACAACAGTAACTTGGGCACACCATTCTTTATTAGAGGATGATAGAAAAGGATTTATAAATGGTCTAATCTGTACAGTAATTTTAGGAGCATTTTTTACGTTATTGCAAATATACGAATACCAACACGCTACATTTAGTTTTTCAGGTCATATTTATGGAGCTACATTCTATATGGCCACAGGCTTTCATGGTTTCCATGTTTTAGTTGGGACTATTTTCTTAGCGGTTTGCTTATGGAGAGGTAAATTAGGACATTTTACTAAAGAACATCACTTTGGTTTCGAGGCTGCTGCTTGGTACTGGCACTTTGTTGACGTTGTCTGGTTGTTCTTATTTGCAGCTATTTACATTTGGGGAAGTTAATAGTTCTTGAAAAATAAGCTATCTTTTTCAATCTTTGTATACTTTTTTATTTTAGTTTTTTTGGCATTAGGTACTTGGCAAATAGTTAGACTAAATTGGAAGCTTGATTTAATAAATTCAATCGACCAATCTTTAAAAAGTGATCCAGTAGAATTTAATGGAAGTAATCCAATTAACTTTAAAAAAATCAAATTTGAGGGAATATTAGATAATTCAAAAATAATTTATTTATATTCTTTAAATGAAAAAGGAGAGCCAGGATTTGATATTGTAAATCCAGTTAGTATTAACAATAAAAGCTATTTAATAAATCGGGGTTGGGTTCCAAGAGACCTTAAATCTAAAAAGTATGTTTCAAATGAAAGTAAATTCGAGGGAGTTTTAAAATTAAAAAGCAAATTTAACTATTTTAAGCCGGATAATGACGTTAATAAGAATTACTGGTTCACCCTTAAAGATGAAGATTTATTGACCTATACAGGTAAAGAATTTTCTCCATTCATTATCAACAATATTAGCAAGCAGGAAGGAATTTATCCTCAGTCAAAACAAATTGGAGCCAATATTTCAAACAACCACTTAAAGTATGCTCTAACATGGTTTTCATTAGCTGTTTCCATTTTTTTAATATATTTATATTTTAGAAAAAAAAATTACTGATGGAATATATAAGCACTAGAAATAATTCAGATCATTTTTCATTTAAAAACGTATTTCTGAAAGGCTTAGCTGATGATGGAGGCCTTTTTGTTCCAAAGTCAATTAAACCATTTAGCAAAGATGAACTAAACAAACTAAGTAGTCTTAATTACAATGAATTAGCAGCCGAAATAATTTTCCCATTTATCGGTGATTTTATGACTAAGGAAGAGTTAATTTCCACAGTATCAAAATCTTACTCAAATTTTAGAGCAGAAGATGTTGTAAAAATCTCTGATTTAGGAAATTTAAAAGTCTTAGAACTCTATCATGGCCCAACTCTTGCTTTTAAAGATATTGCAATGCAATTAATAGGAAATTTCTATCAATATCACTTAGGAAATGAGCAAAAAAAAATTAATATTATTGTAGCAACTTCAGGAGACACAGGTGCAGCTGCTATTGATGCTTTAAAAGGTAAAAAAAATTTAAATGTTTTTGTATTACATCCAAATAACAGGATTTCACCAGTGCAAAGAAGACTGATGACAATCCATGAAGAAAAAAATGTATTCAATATTGCTATTGAGGGTAACTTTGATGACTGTCAAAATTTAGTTAAAGCCATGTTTAATGATGTAAAATTTTCCAGCTCAATAAATATGTCAGGTGTTAATTCAATTAATTGGGCAAGAATTGTTGCTCAAGCAGTTTATTATTTTTATGCTTATTTTAAATTAGGAAGTGTACAGCCACTGTCTTTTTCCGTTCCGACTGGAAATTTTGGAGACATTTATGCTGGTTATTTAGCAAAAAAACTTGGACTTCCAATTGATAAACTTATTGTAGCTACTAACAAAAATGACATCCTTCATAGGGCAATTTCTGGTGGGGATTATACTCAAAAGAAAGTTGAGGAAACAAATACTCCTAGCATGGATATCCAGATAGCAAGTAACTTTGAGAGACTTTTATACGATGTAAAAGACTGTAATTCAGAGGTTACAAAAGATGTAATGGGTAAAATAAAAAATAATACTTATCAAATCGATAATAGTGATTTAGATGAAATAAAAAAGAATTTCACATCTGAAATGTTAGATGAAAACGAAACTATCCAAATGATAAAAGATATAAATGAAGAATATAAAGTTGTGGTGGATCCACATACTGCAGTTGGAATTGGTGCTGCAAAAAAACTTGGACTAAAAGAAAATTGCGTTGTTTTATCTACTGCACACCCATGCAAGTTCCCAAAAGCAATAGAAGATGCAATCTCAAAAACTGAGGAATTACCAGATAGTCTTAAATATGTTTATGATAGAGAAGAAAAATTTGAAGTTTTATCAAATGATATAAATAAAGTTAAAGATTACGTAATTAACTCAATATGAAATTAAAAATAAAAGATCAAATTCCAGACATAGAAATTTTCCATCTAATAGATGGTGAGCCACAAATTAGTAAAATTAGAGATATTTTAGGAAATGGTAAAGTAGTGTTGTTTGGATTACCTGGCGCCTTTACCTCAACTTGTTCAAAACTCCATCTTCCTGGATATGTAGGTAATGCAGATAAAATTAAATCAAAAGGAATAGAAAAAATATTTTGTTTATCTGTGAATGATCCATTTGTTATGAATGCCTGGGGAGAAGCGAATAATGCTGGAGGCAGAATTACAATGTTATCAGATCCGTATCTATTATTTACGAGAGCAATTGGCGCTGAAGTAGATAGAAATTCAAAAGGAATGGGTATCAGATCAAATCGTTATGCGATGGTTATTGAAAATCTAGAAGTCATTAATATTCAAGTTGAGAAAGAGACTAAACAATGCGGTCTATCTTCAGCAGAGGGTGTTTTAGATTTATTATAATTAGTAGGGCAGTTCTGTTGCCAGGTGCACCTACATTGCGGCAGAGGACCTTGCCAATAAATCCACTTCATTATTAAGTTTATCTGTTGAATGTGCCTTTACCCAGGTCCATTTAATCTCAAATGTATTTGAAAGATTATCTAATTCGGTCCAAAGTTCTTTGTTCTTAACTTCTTTTTTGTTAGCTGTTTTCCAGCCATTTTTTTTCCAACTATGTATCCATTCAGTTATCCCAGATTTTACATATTTAGAGTCTGTAAATATTTGAACTTTGCTTCCTTTTTGAATTTTTTTTAAAGCTTTAATAGGAGCAAGTAATTCCATTTGATTATTTGTTGTTTCTTTTTTGCTTCCCTTAATTTGAGTTTTCTTTCCATTATCAATAATAATTGCAGCCCAACCACCATTTCCTGGATTTCCAATGCATGAACCATCTGTGTAGATTTTAATCATCAAGAATAATCCTTAAATGTGCTAAGATTTCTATGAAAGTTTAACTTATCTATATACTCCTTTGGATCTTTAATTTTAATGATAGCATTTTTAGGAGTATTTAAATAATCATAAGATCTAGTCAAAAGATATCTTAAAGCTGATCCTCTACATAATGTATTTAAATTTCTTTTTTCAATTTCACTTAATTTTCTAACAGATTGATAGCCCTTTAATAAACTTGAAGATCTTTTTTTATCTAATACAAATTTTCTATTTTTTTTTTTAAAGCATAAAGCATTAATGCAAGTTGCTAATTCATAAGATAGGAAATCATTAGCTGAAAAGTAAAAGTCTATAAATCCATTAAATTTACCTTTTTCGAAAAAAAAATTATCAATAAATAAATCGTTATGAATTATTCCATTTGGCATTTTTTTAGGCCATTTTTTTTTGATATCTTTCAAATCATCTTTCATTAAATCTTTTAAGTTTTTTGACAATTTATTAATTTTATTGTCTATTTGATTCAGAATTGATCCCCATGAATTAATCGATAGAGAATTTTTTCTATATAATTTTAATTTTTTTGAAGCCTTATGAAGAAGTGCTGCATTTTTTCCAACTATAAAACAATCTTTACTATTTAGTTGATCTTTATCTTTTCCTTCTAAGAAACTTACAATACAAGCTTTTTTATTTTTTAAATTAAATAAATATTTGCCATTTTTGTCTTTTATAGGAACTGGACATTTTACTTCTAATCTAGATAGACCAGACATAAGATTAATAAAAAATGGAAGATCTTTTTTCTGAACTCTTTTTTCGTAAATAGTTAAAATATATTTATTTTCCTTTGTCTTCAAAAGGAAGTTGGTATTCTCTATACCTTTTTTTATGCCTGAATAATTTATAATTTTCCCAATATTATATTTCTTCTCGATAAATTTTATCTGCTTATTATTAATTTTAGTATAAACAGCCATTAATTTAATTTTCCAGGAATTTTAAAAGTAATATTTTCTTTTACGATTTCAACTTCTTCAATGTTAACTGTAAATTGATCTTTTAACTCTGCTATAAATTTTTCAACAAGTATTTCTGGCGCCGAAGCACCTGATGAAATTCCAATTGTGTTACATTCTTTAATCTTATCTATTGGCACTGGACTTTCTGAGTGTATTAACTCAGCAGAATTGCAACCAGATTTTTTAGCAACCTCAACTAATCTTACAGAGTTAGATGAATTTCTACTTCCTATTACAAAAAACATATCACATTTATCTGCTATTTCTTTAACTGCCGATTGTCTATTTGTTGTTGCATAACATATGTCCTCTTTTTTAGGCTCTTTAATATCTGGATATTTAGATTTTAGAGCTGCAATTATGTCTTTGGTATCATCTACAGAAAGTGTTGTTTGAGTTATGAAAGATAGCTGTTTATTTGAGATATTTTCATACTTATTTGCGTCCTCAATATTTTCAATCAAATCTATTGAACCTTTTGGTAATTGACCCATAGTTCCAATGACTTCTGGATGGTTTTTGTGTCCTATTAATAAAATATGATGTCCTTGTTTATTTAAGTTTTCAGCCTCTCTATGGACTTTTGATACCAGAGGACACGTTGCATCTACAAACATCATATTTAAATTAGAAGCTTTCTCTGGGACAGATTTTGGCACTCCATGTGCTGAGAATATAACTGGTCTAGACTTATCTTTGATTTCATCTAGTTCTTCAACAAATATCGCTCCTATTTTTTTTAAACTTTCTACAACATGTTTGTTATGTACAATTTCGTGTCTCACATAAACTGGAGCACCAAATTTACCTATACTCTTTTTTACAATTTCAATTGCTCTATCAACTCCTGCACAAAATCCTCTTGGTGCAGCTAAATAAATTTTTAAATTTTTGTTAGTCATTTTCATCCTTTTTAAAAAATGGAATTAAAAATACTATACAAGCAATAAAAAAAAACAGGCTTCCGAACATAGCCCAAAAACTTCCTATACTTGAGATGATGAAACCAATTGAAGATATAATGAACAATATCCATCCAACTAGATTTATAGTTTTATTTTTCATTTTTTTTCTACCATGAATTCAAGTAAAATATGAGGAAAGGTCAATGAAGCCAATCCAACAAATATTATTTTAATAATACTTTCATCTATACCAAATTTTTCTAAAATAAAATAAAAAACTATTAAATACATTATTGCTGTAATTACTGTAAGTGGAATAATTTTTCGTAAAAAAATAGGAAATCCTTTCATCAAATTTTTATTTATTTCACTAATTAAACTTAGTGAGTGTCTTATAGAATGAAGAAAGCAGAAATAAATTGTAAAAGCTAATATAGGATTTAAAAAATAGTTTAAAATAATTATTGAAAAACTATCTAAAAAAAGAATTGATCTTAAATCATTATTATTACCTCTATATATAACAAAATTACTTAGCACTGATAATAAAATTAAAAGAATTAAAAAATTATTAGCCACAATATTTTCGTTTATTGAAAAATTTAATATTTTAAAAATTTCGATTGTCTCAGCTTTATGAAACAGCAAGGGCGATGAAATAACTAATGATCCTTTAATAAAATAAAAAATTTCTAAAAAATTAATATTTTTTGTTTCGATAAAGTCACTATCCTCTTTGCCAAAATGATATGCTGCAACTATTAAAAAAAGTGAAAGCAAAAATATTGGACTTAAAATCCAAATTAAAATAACAAAAATAGCTATACCTATATAAGTTATATAGAACACTTCTGTATTTTTAATTTTATAAATTTTTAAAAGTTTTTTACCCTTTTCATGATCCAGCGCACCGTGAGAGATACCAATTGTAAGAATTAAAAAAAAACTAAAAAGTATAAACGAATTATCTCTCAATACCTCAAAGGCAGAAAAAAAAATACAGATATTAAAAAAAATAATAGAATGAAAAAAATTTATTTTATTGATCATTATTTAAATACAGCCTTAATAAAAATCCATTTTGGCATCTTTAATATAATGGATAAGTCCTCGAAGATATTACTTTTATTGGAAAGGAAATTTATCACTGTTTTTGACTTGCTTTTAAACATTTTGAAGAAAATATTTGGCATGATCTCTGGCTTTTCAGCTAGGACTTTCAAAAAAACATTATCTAAAAACTTATACTTACTTTTTATATTGAAAGCTCTAGTTTGGGTTATTTTATCAATGTTTTGGGTAATATATTCTGCTTGTTCTTGAATATTTAGGAAAGTATAGCCAGTACTTAAACGCGTCATACCTCCAGCAGTTCCAATATTAATCGTATTTTTGTCGTTTTTAAATTTTGGATAAAATAATGGTATGGCCCCAACCTCTTTATAATTAATTTTATATTTTTTTAATTTTAATGTGTTTTCGATGTAATCAGTAATTTGTTTATCATAATCTTTTTCACTATCATCTTCCATTTTTGAAAGCCACGTAGTTTCGATTAAAGCTGATTTTTTTGAATAGGGTAGTGTATAGAAAAAATGAACACTTTTTTTTTGATCACAATCAAAGTCCATTAAATTCATTATTTGATCATCAAAAAAATCTTTTTCAGTTTCAATCTCAACACCTTGAAAGTGTTGCCATAAATTGGAATCTTTATTATCAAGATTTGGCAAACTGTTAAATAAAATTGCGTTTTCTGTATTTACTTCACTAATATCTTTAAAAAATTGAATATTAGGATTTTTATTGATTTTATTTAAAATTTTTTTGTAGAATAGTCCACTATCAATACTTTCGTAAGGAGTTTCTTTACAATCTTTATATTCAACATTTCCTTTAAAATTGATTGTATAATCTTTCCATCTTTTTCTTACACAGTCATCAAACTTGTGAGGTACAGTTTTCCAATATGACCAAGTTTTATCTCTTTTATATTCATCTCTTTTTTCAATAATTGCTAAAGTCTTATTTTTAAGTTTATCGTGATACTCTAACTCATAAGCCAATGTTAAACCTGCACAGCCACCTCCAATAATTATGTAATCAAAATCTTTCATTATACTCAATATCTTGCATTATTATCTCATGCTCTTTTATTGTAAGTTTTTTATCTTCTTTTACAAAATATAATTTAATTAAATCACCAATAGATAGCACTGTATGTAAGACTTTTCCTAAATTGTTTACATAAATTTTTCCTGATTTATTATAATTTTCTAAGTTTCCTTTTTTTAAGATTTCATTTCCAATTTGTCTATATACTCGTCTTGCAACCAAAATCGAAAATCTTAAAAAGAAAGGAATTTTTTTAATTGATATAAAAGAATTATTATAAAATTTGTCAGCGATTTTTAGAATTCTTTTAATTTCATCAAAATTCTTTTTTATATAAAACCTATTATTGCTTTCATCTTCAATAACATCTCTTGAAATATTAGTTAATTGCATTGCAATACCTAAGTCAATCGCTCCTAAAAGTGCTGATCTTTCTTTGACATTTAAAATTTTTGCCATCATCAATCCAACTGTTCCAGCCACTCTATATGAATAAACATATAGATCTTTGTCAGTGTTGATTTCTACTTTTGATTTTATATCAGCCTCGACACCATCGAATAAATCATTAATTATTTTTTGTGATATTCCAAATTTATTTATTAAAGCCCACATATTTTTAATTATTTGGTTATTTTCATTTTTTAATTTGAAATCTTCTTTGAAAGTATTGAAATTTTTTAATTTCGTATCAAGCTCACCTTTTTCATCTGCTATATTGTCTATATATCTACAAAAATCGTACAAATTAGAGCAATCAGAGTAGACTTGTTTTGGTAAAAAGAAACCTGCCCAATTAAAAGATTTAGCGTATATCGACAAATAATTTTGTTCGTTCATTACAAAATTTTATCTAAGACCTTTGCGGATGATAGGACCCCTGGAACACCAGCTCCAGGATGAGTGCCCGCTCCAACAAAATATAAACCGTCATAAACCTCAGATTTATTATGAAATCTAAAGTATGCTGATTGAGAAAATTTTGGCTGAATTGAAAAACCAGAGCCATATTTTGTGTTTAATTCATTCTCAAAATAATCAGGAGTTAAATAAAAATCATCTACAATATTTTCTCTTAGGTTAGGTAATAAACTTTTTTCCATTTTATCTATCACAAGTTTTTTTAGATTCTCACCTTCGATTGACCAGTTTATTCCTGATTTATTATTAGGCACAGGCACTAATACATAAAAGCAATCATGGTCTTTTGGTGCCATACTCGAGTCAGTCGCAGTAGGCCTATGTAGGTAATAGCTTATATCGTTATTTAATTTTTTGTTTACAAATATATCATCCAAGTGTTCTTTGTACTTATCGCCAAACTTTATAGTATGATGTTCAACATTTTCGTATTTTTTCTTTGTTCCAAAATAATAAACAAACAATCCCATTGAATATTCCATTCTATTTATCTTCCAATTAAATAAGGAGTTATATTTTTGATTATTTAGCATTTTTGAATAAACACCGGGAGGATCTGCATTACAAACTACGTTATCTGCTTTAATTTCCTCATCTTCACTTGTCATAACCCCGACAACTCTTTTATTTTCTGTAAGCAAGTTTTTAACTTCTTTACCTTTAATAATTGTAACATCTTCTTCTAACATCAATTTCTCAAAACCTTTTATGATTTGTCCCGTTCCTCCCATAGAATAATGAATTCCCCATTTTTTTTCTAAATACAAAATTAATCCATAAATAGAGGTTGTAGTAAAAGGGTTTCCACCCACCAATAATGGGTGCATACTAAATAGCCTTCTTAGTTTTTCATTTTCAATAAAACCGCTAACCAATGAATAAACAGATTTATAACTTTTTAAACTTAGCAATGCAGGAATTTGCTTAAACATAAATGAAGGTTTATCAAATGGCACATCTGATAATTCTGAATAACCCTTATCAAATATTTTTTTTGTAAATTTAAGTAAATTTCTGTAACCCACAACATCTTTATGATTAATTATTGCAATCTGTTCTTCCATTTTCTTTTCATCTGCTGAATAATCAAAATGGCTTC